>NZ_FOWD01000002.1 GCF_900115365.1 Anaerocolumna aminovalerica | reverse complement strand
CGCTAATGATATTTGAAAGGCATTCCAATCTGAAATACAAATATGGAAACAGAAATTTTTGGTGCAGAGGATATTATGTAGATACAGTAGGAAAAAATGCAAAGAAAATACAAGAATATATACAAAATCAAATACAGGAAGATTTGCAATATGACCAGATATCATTGAAAGAGTATATAGACCCGTTTACGGGTGAGCCAGTACAAAAGGGCAAAAAATAAAGCCCTTTAGGGTTTGCCCGAGAAAATAGTGCGGCTGGCGAACTATTCAGTGCGTCTTTAGACGCAAGCAGGTAAAAGCCCCTTATAGGGGCAAATCAAGCCACCAGCTAAGCTGGTGGTCTTGACTTTAATAATGAAAATAAGGAGGAAAAAAAATGAACGCAAATGTAGCAATTCAAGTTTTACCACAAGTAGAAAGCACGGAAGAGGTAATCCGTATAGTAGATGAGGTAATTGCCTATATTAAAAGTACAGGTTTGAATTATTATGTAGGGCCTAGTGAAACAGCCATTGAAGGTGATTATGACCAACTAATGGAAGTTATTAAGAATTGCCAGTTAATTGCAGTAAAAGCAGGAGCACCAAAAGTATCTGCTTATGTGAAGATAAGTTTTGCGCCGGAGGGTGGTGTATTAACCATTGATCAAAAAGTTACAAAGCATCATCAATAAAGTATCTCCAATATTAGCAATAACTATTATATTAGCGGTATGGCAGCTTTTATCAGGAACCGGCATTGTTCCCAAATTTATGCTGCCTTCCCCAGCAGATGTAGTAAAAGCTTTCTTTAAAGATTTTAATCTTCTGATGCATCATGCAAAAACTACGTTAGTGGAAGCTTTCTTAGGTCTATCTTTGGGAATTTTACTTGGGTTTATAGTTGCAGTTATTATGGATCGGTTTGAAATCGCCTATAAAGCCATATACCCTGTTTTGATTATTACCCAAACGATTCCCACTGTAGCCATTGCACCTTTGCTGGTATTATGGTTAGGCTATGGAATATTACCAAAAATTTCTTTAATTATTATTACTTCTTTTTTCCCAATTACAATTGGGTTACTGGACGGCTTTAAATCAGCAGACCCGGATGCGCTGAACCTTTTAAAGGCAATGGGTGCAACAAGAATGCAGCGGTTTGTTCATATTAAATTACCAAGTTCTATCAGTAATTTTTTCTCAGGACTTAGAATTTCGGTATCCTATTCTATTATAGGTGCGGTAGTAGCTGAGTGGCTGGGAGGCTTTAGCGGTCTTGGTGTATATATGACAAGAGTAAGGAAATCCTATTCCTTTGATAAAATGTTTGCCGTTATTTTCTTCATATCCATTATAAGTTTATTACTTATGATGGGAGTCGGTCTGCTTCAAAAAGCAGTAATGCCTTGGGAAAGAGGCAAAGCCGGCGGTGGAGAATAAATGATCCGCATTACAGTGTAAAAGAATCGGAAAGGTTGAAAGAAAATAAATATATAGAAAGAATGCCACATTGTATTCTTTCAACATGATTTTGTGGCAGTATCCCATCTGAAAGAAGATAGGATATGTAACGGGTGAAAAAATGAAAAAGAATCTCTTTAAAATATTAGTAACCGTACTTTTGATCTTTGCATTAACCGCATGTTCCAATAATGGAAAGCAGGAAGAAAGTAAAACACAAGACATTGAAAAAGAAACAGAAACCGGTAAATCAGAGGGAAATTCTAAAGAAAATGCAGCCAGTGATAAAAAAGAAAAGATACGTGTAGTACTTGACTGGACACCGAATACTAACCATACTGGTCTGTATGTTGCACAGGAAAAAGGCTTTTTTGATGCTGCGGGACTGGAAGTAGAGATTATGCAGCCACCGGAAGGCAGTACAACTGCATTAGTAGGAGCAGGGGGAGCAGAATTCGGTATCAGTTTTCAAGATACTGTAGCCCCTACATTTGCATCGGACAACCCAATGCCTGTTACTGCAGTAGCAGCCATAATTCAGCATAATACTTCCGGCATCTTGTCTTTGAAAAAGTCAGGAATTGACACTCCAAGTAAAATGGCAGGCCATACTTATGCTACTTGGGATTCTCCAATAGAACTGGCAATTATTAAGAAAATAGTAGAAGATGACGGCGGTAAATTCGAAGACATTAAATTAATACCTAATACCGTAACAGATGTAGTAACCGCACTACAAACAGATATTGAATCTATATGGGTTTACAGAGCGTGGGATGGTATGGCAGCGGATGTGGCTGGATTAGATACTAATTATTTAAATTTTGCAGATTACGGAATAGAATTGGATTATTATAGTCCGATTATTATCGGAAATAATGAATACCTACAGAATAACAAAGAAACAACAAAGAATTTCTTAGATGCAGTCAGACAAGGCTATGAATATGCCATCCAAAATCCTAAGGATGCAGCAGATATTCTTGTAGCTGCTGTACCGGAACTGGATCCGGCATTAATAACCAAGAGCCAGGAATGGCTGGCAGGTCAGTATAAGGCAGAAGTAGAACAATGGGGTTATATTGATCCTGTAAGATGGGATGCTTTTTATGCATGGCTATATGAAAATGAACTAATTGAGAAAGAAATCCCGGCTGGTACCGGCTTTACTAATGATTTCTTAACGAAATAAAGATTATAAAAGTACTTATTTATTAGATCGGATACGAAAAACAGCGGAATATATTTTCGTATCCGAACTTATATACTAGAAAGGAAACATTTCATGGATAAACTGACCGCAAATCATATTTCAGTAAGCTATGACGGTGTGAAAATCATAGAAGATATCTCTATTGAATTACATAATGGTGAAATTGTATGCCTTCTGGGTGTAAGCGGCGCAGGAAAGACAACTTTATTCAACGTTATATCCGGTTTGTTAAAGCCGGATACTGGTAAAGTTGAACTGGATGGAGCGGACATTACGGGAAAAGCCGGCAAGGTAAGTTATATGCTGCAAAAAGACTTGTTACTGCCTTTTAAAACAATTATTGATAATGTATCCCTGCCTCTTATTATCGGTGGCCTAAAAAAAGCAGAAGCCAGAACCGTTGCTTCAAAGTATTTTGAAGAATTCGGTCTTGCAGGTACCGAAAAGAAATATCCACATCAGCTGTCCGGTGGTATGAGACAACGTGCCGCCCTGCTTCGAACTTACCTTTTTTCTGATAAAGTAGCATTGTTGGATGAACCTTTCAGTGCTTTGGATACCATAACAAAAAGCAATATGCATGAGTGGTATCTATCCGTTATGGAACAGATTAAACTCTCCACTTTATTTATTACCCATGATATAGACGAAGCCATCCTTTTATCGGACCGAATCTACATGATGACCGGAAAACCAGGCAAGATTAAGGAAGAAATCAGAATAACGGAACCAAAACCCAGAAGTAAAGAATTTGTGGTAAGTGAAGAATTTATGAATTATAAGAAACAAATTTTAAAGATACTGGAAGGATCTTAATCTTCGAATAAACTTTTACTTTGGCAGACGCCTATTATAATGGGTTAATGAACAGTTCAAATCCAATTAAATGCTTGTTTGTAATAGAAATTTCAAGCATGAAGAAAAGTGAAATTATAACAGCAATTTTAACAAGGAATTATAAAATGCTGGAAATTTATCATTATTAAGAGTATACTTATATAGAAAAATTCTTAGATTGAATAGAAAGGATTCTATATGGACCATACTACAACCACTGATTTTAATACCAACATAAACCATACTGCATCAATTAGCTTTAACAGGGACACTGACCCCGTTTATCCGGTACTTACCATTGAAAGTTCTGAACAACTTAATCAATGCCCGAAATTCTTAATCGATCAATATAAGTGGCCAAGAGAACGGGAAGTCCAAGCCTATGGCCAAATGGCATTATTAAAAGACTACGGACTACTTGTATCAATGACTGCAATAGAGGATAATCCATTAACTACTTATACCGAGGATAACGATCCGGTTTATAAAGATAGTGCTATGGAAGCTTTTCTAAACTTTGCAGCAGAAGATTTAGGGATTGGTTACTTTAATTTTGAAATGAATTCCTACGGTGCTATGCTTAGCGGTTTTGGACCGGTAGGAAACCGTAAAAGAGTAAAAGAGATAACAGAACTAAGAGCGGTATGCACTGCTAAAAAAGAGAAGGATTCCTGGAGTATACTATTAAAAATACCAATGGAACTTATTTGTGACGTATATAAAATTCCGTCTCTAAAACCAGGTGACCAATTTACCTGTAATTTCTATAAAATAAGTGAGGATCCTTCTATAGAACATTATGGAAGTTTTGCTCCCATCACAAATCCTAAACCTAATTTTCATTTACCTCAGTTTTTTGCAAATGCAAAGATTATGTAATTTAAACTTTATAATATTATTTCTGAAAGAAAAGGTTGTTGCAAAGCTGTCATTCAGGCAAATATTTAGCATAGTGAATTTTAAGTGAAGAATCGCGTAAGGTGAGATTCTAAACATAGAATTCAGTTTTTCTAAATATGGGTTTCCGGAATGACAGTCTATTATTTTGTAACAACCTTATTTTTTATCTCTTTTTAGCTGAAAATTATCAAATATGTTTATTGACAATCAACTATGGGTATACTATAATTATTGCAAATGATTTGCAATAAGGAAAAGTAAAGTTTGAAATTCCTTCAACCGGAGATTTATGCTACATGTAAAATCTTCAGACTTTGAAAGGAGCATATATATAAATGAAGAAAAAACTAATCGCTATATTAGGTATTATGTTAATAATCGTAATCGGTACTTCTTTTGTTACCGCAGCCACAAGGAAAAAAGAAAAGGAAGAGGAAAAGCTTACTATAGTTACTTCCTTTTACCCTATGTATATATTGGCTAAGAATCTGACCCAGGGAACAAATATAGATGTTGTTAATCTTACAGAATATAAAACCGGCTGTTTGCATGATTACCAATTAACAACATCAGATATGAAAAAGTTAGAGAATGCAGATATTTTTATTATGAACGGCGGAGGAATGGAAAGTTTTATGGAGGACATTCTGAAATCTTACCCGAATCTGCCCATTATTAATGCAAGTGAAGGTATTGCCTATTTAACCGCAGAAGGGCATAACCATGAGGAAGAAGCTGACAGTCATGAAGATGAAGCAGAAGACAATCATGAAGGGGAGGAGTACAACGCCCATGTATGGCTTAATTTGGGCCATTATTTGAAAGAAATAAAGAATGTGCAGAAAGGCCTGGAAAAGTTTGATTTGGAGAATGCCAAAATTTTTGAAGAAAACGGTATAGAATACAGTAGTAAAATTGAAACCTTGAAAGATAACATAGAAACTAATCTGGCTGATGTAAAGGAAAAGAAAGTGGTTATTTTCCATGATTCTTTTGCTTATTTGGCACAAGAGTTAGGTTTGGAGGTAATTCACACAGTAAATCTGGATGGGGAAACTGCACTAAGTGCCGGAGATATTGCAGAAGTTATAGACGAAGTGAAAGAAAACCAGGTAAAAGTCTTATTCACAGAAGAACAATACAGTACTTCCATTGCAGAAAATATTGCTTCAGAAACAGGTGCAAAAGTATATGTTATTGACTCTTTAGTTACTGGAGATATGGATGGAGACAGCTATATAAATGGTATGAAACAGAATATGGAAGTGTTAAAGCAGGCATTATTAAATCAGTAATACATGAGCTAAAACCCAAAAGATATTGGATAGGTAAAAGTTTGTACAGTAACAAAACTGTTGTTGTTATTAAAAAGCGTTTGAATTGGGGTAAGAATGAAAATGAATCATAATAATCATAAAGAATTTAAGATAGAAAAGGATAATAACCAAAGGGGAAAGTTTACCCACGCCCCAAAGGTCAGAAAGAGGGCCTCATGGAATGAGCCTCATGCCGCATGCGGTCTTCATTGTATTAAAACAAAAGATATTACAGTAAAGATAGGTGACAATACCATTATAGAAGATATTAATCTTCATATTCATTGCGGCAGATTAACTGCCATTATCGGAAGAAATGGTGCGGGAAAATCTACCTTAATGAAAGCTATATTAGGTGAGGTAAAGCATGAGGGTACCATAACCTTTGAAGATATTAAGAATAATCAAATGGCAGATTTGAAAGTAGGATATGTACCCCAGCATTTAAATATAGCAAAGAACACTCCTACCAGTGTTTATGATTTATTTGCCTCTTATATTTCCGATTCACCTGTATTTTTATTTAAAAAGAAAAAGATATACGAACAGATAGAAAAGCAATTATCTGTTTTTCGGGCACAGGATTTAATTGATAAACAAGTTTGTGATTTATCTGGCGGAGAATTACAAAGAGTCCTTTTATCCATTGCCATTACACCGGTTCCTAATTTGCTGCTGTTAGATGAGCCCATTTCAGGCATTGACCGTAATGGTATGGAATTATTCTATGAAAATATAGGCAATCTGAAAAAGAACTTTGACTTAGCAATTATTATGATTTCACATGACTTTGACTTTGTTCAAAAATATGCGGATCATGTTATTTTACTGGATAGAACTATTAGAATGGAAGGTACTCCGGAGGAGGTACTTTCCAGTGAAGAATTCAAGAATACCTTCGGAGAACTACAACCCGTTGATAACAGGAGCTTAGTGCAGGATGGAAAACATATATAATATATTAGAATTACTATTGCCCTTTAGTTGGATTACCTATGATTTTATGAAAAATGCATTTTTGGCAATCCTTATTATAACACCTCTATTTGGAATCTTAGGAACTATGATAGTGAATAATCAAATGGCATTCTTCTCCGATGCATTAGGCCATTCTGCTTTAACCGGAATGGCAATTGGAATTATATTTGGTATTCAGGATACCAATTTATCTATGGTGCTTTTTGCTGTGATATTTGCATTATTATTAAATAAGATAAAAAGGAGAAAAACCGTTTCCACAGATACGGTGATTTCTGTGTTCGCTTCTTTAAGCACAGCAATCGGATTAGTTATTTTATCCAAAGGCGGCAATTTCGCAAAGTATTCCAGTCTGTTGGTAGGTGATATATTAAGTATAACACCGAAAGAAATAATGCTATTATTATTCATATTCATAGTTACCTTAGTTTTCTGGTATGGAGCATTTAATAAACTACATGCAATCAGTGTGAATGAAACTTTGGCAAGGAGTAAGCACATTAATTCTTCATTTATTGATAACCTGTTTGTTGTTATTATTGCCCTTATTGTTATGCTTTCCATCAAATGGGTGGGAATCCTGATCATTAATGCATTATTGATCTTACCTTCAGCAGCCAGCCGGAATATATCCTCCAATATGAGAGAATATCACCTATTTTCTGTATTAATATCAGTTTTCTCAGGAATACTTGGATTAATTTTGTCTTACTATAATAATACGGCAACAGGCCCTACCATTGTTATAATAGCCTCTGTTATATTCTTTCTGACTTTACTGTGTAAACCTTATTTAAAATAATTATGATTGATATTGGGTTACCACTAACATAACCCAATGAGATGTCTTTAGGATTAGATATGTTGAAATATGTAACCTACCACTATTATTCATTGTGGTAGGTTTTTATTTTTTAATCCTTATTTAGGATATATTGCCATAGTTAGGAAATTGTGTTAAAGTATAATTGTATGTAAAGATATGTCAAGTGGTGAATTTACAACCACTGTAAATGTATTATATCAAAATCTGGAGAGGAGGAAGTATGATATTAACGGCATAAATATATCATACCGTAATTATGAAGCAAGTATTTGTACAGATATCTAAGAAAATAAAAGTTCAAAACATGATATTAACCTTAGTTATAACCGGACTGAGTTTTAGTTTCATTGGCTGCAATAAAAAAAGTGGGGAACCCTTTGATATACCCACTTCTTTTCAAGAGCAAAAATCACAGTTTTATGATTCAGATATTCAAGATAATATGATTATTATGGTGGGTGAGACGAAACACTATAGTTTAACTTTTGCAAAAGATGGTTTTAGTAATGATGAAATAGAAAGTATAAAGGTTAAGATAGCTGGGAGTCTAAATCAGATATATAAAAAGACAAAGGAGTTCCCTAAAGATAATATTGATGTCTATGTTTTTCCGGACAGCAAGTTTCAGGGATTTAATTCTAATGAAAATAAGGTATTTTGTTCTGCTTCTGACATTGAAAGTGGGGATTACTGGTATCAATTAGTCCAGAGTTATTTTGGAGTTTCTAATCCATGTATTAGCTTGGGACTAACCGGATATATCAATGATAAGGAATATGATAGGGATATATTAAAGACATATTTTTCAAAAGAAGAAAATATAGAATTACTTCATTTATTTGGTCCAAGATTTATGAAGGATTGGAATGAAAAAGAAGACTATGAGATGGCAGAAATGACTGCGATTTCTCTTACCAAGTTTACAATACAGGAAAAAGGAATCGAAAAGTTAACTGATATTGATGAAACTGTAAAGAATGCCTGGCTGAAAGAAATTGGAAGTCCCTTTACTTATCGTGAAAATGACATAAAATATAATAATTTCCAATATGCACAAAGTGAAAACCATGTGAAAATCTTTACCGATGATGCCAGATATAATATTGATAAAACTGAATTTTTTAATACTGCCAAACAGATTGAGAATTTAGTTGTAACTCAAATTAAGTGGAAAAAGGAATTAAAGGAGTATATACAGATTTATGCGCCGGAATATTATAACTCCCATGATTTTGACATGACAATTCCCTATATTTTAAAAAAAAGAAACTCTAGTGAGGAGCATAATAACGCTAATAACAATATTATAACGGTACTAAATGTTGATGATACAGTCTTTCACGAATTAGGACATATTTTCTTTCCATCCCCATTACAGTTTGGTAATATGAAAAGTGATGGTATAGCTGACTATGCAAGTTTAATTTTATGCCCATATGATCGGCGAAGAGAGTGGTATTCCAATATCATATTAGAGGACAGGAACCATGATAAATATCTACCATATGGGGAAAGCGTTAAACTGTATTATGAAGGGTATTGTAAAAAAGACAACTATTCCAATAGTGAAATTAATATAGAGTACTTAATTGATGCGTTAGCAATAGCAACCTTGAAAAAAGAGTATTTTTCCGAATTGTATCCGTTTTCTAAAAGTATTAATGATGTATATAAGATAGAATCAGATATAGAAGGAAATGAACTTACGTATATTCAAAGTTGCTCCTTTATCTCCTATCTATGCAAAGGGTACTCCTTTGATACCGTATTAAGTTACTGTACAACATCGAACACATGTGAAGAAGTTTTTCAAAAGGGCTATGAAGAGTTAAAACATGAGTGGCTGGATTATTTAGAGAGATAAAACTGAACAATTTCTTAAGATTAGAAAATCCATTTACATGGCAATTTATTGTGGGTATAATATGTAAAAGACACAGCTTCAAAAATATGATGAATGGAGAAAAACTAATGAAGAATTGGATTGTTTACCTTAAAATCGCACTAAATCTGGTACTTTTTGTACTTGGAATATTGTTTCTTGTTTTCGTTGTCCCACCTTTCATTAAGTTTTTTATGCCTTTTTTTATAGGCTGGATTATATCTATGATAGCCAATCCGCTGGTAAGGTTTTTGGAGAAAAAGGTTAAAATAATACGAAAACATGGGACTGCCATTATTATTGTGGCGGTTATACTTATAGTGATTGGAGCATTGTCTGCAATTACCTATTTCATTGGAAAAGAAGCAGTTTCTTTAGCCAGAGATTTACCTCATATATATGAGAGCCTGGAACAGAAGTTTCAGCAATTATCCGCTAACTTAAATGGACTTTATAAAGTGCTGCCTTCCTCCGTTCAGGATTTTGTGGATAAATTCAGTGTTAGCTTATCAGAATACGGCGCAACTCTTTCCAAGTCCGCACCAATTACCATCAGCAAGGCGGGAAATTTAGCTAAGAATGTAATGGAAGGTTTCTTAATGACCATTATTACCATTTTATCAGCGTATTTTTTTACTGCTGAGAGAGATAATATTGTCCGGGAAATAAAAAAAATCATACCTAAAACAGTGGGGAATTATTACCGCTTAGTAGTGGATAATTTTAAAACAGCAGTTGGGGGGTACTTTAAAGCTCAATTTAAAATTATGTTAGTTATAACTACAATTATTTTTATTGGGTTTGAAATATTAAAAATTAATTATTCCTTTTTATTAGCCATTGGAATTGCTTTTTTGGATTTTCTTCCGTTTTTTGGAACTGGAGCAGTGTTTTGGCCCTGGGCTTTGATTGATGTTTTGGTGGGTAATTATTCACAGGCAATTTATTTAATGATTATGTATCTGATTTGCCAAATTGTAAAACAAATATTACAGCCTAAGATGGTGGGGGACAGTATTGGGCTGAACCCACTGACAACATTAATATTTATGTTCATTGGATATCGGTTTATGAACGTATTTGGAATGATTATAGGTATCCCCATTGGAATGGCTGTGGTAAGTTTATGCAAATTAGGCTTATTCGATACTTTAATAAAAGGATTAAAAATTATTGTTAATGATATAAATGAATTTAGAAAATTTTAATAACATAATTATGGTACTAAATGTTACTGAATTGTATTTTTAAATTAAATTTAACAAAAATAAAAAGGAATTTTATGGTTTCGTGGTTGACCAAAGTAGAAAAATTATATATCATATCCTATAGCATCAAAGTATAGGCTTGAATATAAAAGTATTTATGCTGGAGGTTTATACCATGAGAGAAAATGGTTTACAAACTGCTTCTGTAGCTATTATTTCAGTAGAAGAAATCAGGGGGATTTTAGATAATTTTAATATAGGTAAAAAACCCCTGTCGAAATTATTGGGTTGGGGAGAAACTACAATAATACGTTATATTGAAGGTGATGTTCCTACCTTGGAATATTCAAATAAACTTAAAACAATTGCTAATGACCCCTATTATTACTTGGATATACTAACTCAAAATAAGGACAATATTACCGGTGTTGCCTTTAATAAAAGCAGAAAGGCTGTCCTGACTAAGATTATGGAAACAAAGCTTAGTCTGGTAACCCAGTATATAATAAATTTAACAGAAGGAGAAGTTTGTCCTACTTATATACAGTGGCTGCTTTACTTTTCCCAGGCATTCTCATTAGCCCTATATGATAAGGAACTGTTTGAAGACGATTATATTATAAATTTTAATTATGTCCCTTATCCAGATGTATACAATAAGCTAAAAAAACATGGTATTAATTTTTTAGAAATTGACATGAGCCGGCTAAAATCAGAGGAGACAAAACTGATTGAAAAAGTGGTGGAGTGTTTTTCCTGGTATGGAACCAAAGCCTTAAAAGCGTTACATACTTATGAACGCACTTTATTAAGAATATCCAGAGATAAAGATAGTAATAAAATAATATCAAAAGAAGCACTTAAAAATTACTTTAAAGAGGTTCTTAGTTATTATAATATATACAGTCTCAATGAAATATACAGGTATCCGGATCAAAGGATTAATGTAATAAAAGACTTATAGAAGATAAAGAGAATTATTTTTTCATTTAAAATCCAATGTTGAAGTTTAAGATTGTATATGAACGTGGATACTTTTTGTAATTCCATAAAGAAAAAGGGAAGAATCTGTATGAATCACTTCCTGACAAATAAACGGTAAGGGTTCATATGAATAAGATTCTTCGCCTTCTTATTTTAAAATTTATTATAATTGATAATTTATCATATAATAAATTATTTTCTTAAAATTAATCGTTAGTTAAAATTTAAAATTGATAATATATCAATAATAATAAATTATTACTGTTAACGAATAATAGTAAATTCTATTATTAATGGTTAATATTAATCTATGGATAAACAAGTTAATCTATATTTACTTTTGGTAAATATGATATTTGGTTTCAAATCGAATTGGCTTATAGGATAGTTTTGCTTTTCGAAGTCCTTCCTGGCCTAAATCATCTTCCCGGTTAACAATTTGTGCATCAGGGAAAGAATGCACTAAGAATTGTTGATTAATGTAGTTATATAAGCCGGGAATGTTGATATTTGCTTTTTCGATGTGAATAAAGGCACACTTAATATCTGGTGCATAGCTGCCGATGGAATAGGCTTGTAACTTTCCATCTACATATACACCTCCCATTCTGGTATTAAAATAACCACAATTACGAAAGATATTATGGATTCCATCTTCTTCGCTTCGAATGCTGTTATGTTTGTCTTCATAATCCCTGTTTTCTAACCACTTATCATGAAAGTCTTCAATTTCTTTGATGTTTGAACAGTCAAGAACTTTATATTCATAATGCCCTTCATACTTTTTCGTAAAGGAATTCACATGATTTTTCTTCTTGTGATAAGTTTTACCGCTTAAGGTCTTTAGTTTTTCCGCATCATAAATATAATCATAACTATCTCTGTCATCTACTACCTTAAATTCTTCTTCAAATCCGGGAATGGTTTTTATAGCTTCAAGAAAAGTCTGATCAATCAGATACATGTTCAATGGCTTATTTAAAACCTTATTCCAATGCTCTTTCACCATGGAAAATACCATTGGAATGTCCTCTTCTTTACACAATGGCATCATAGGAAAGAATCCTTTTTTCTCTCCGGTAACGCACATTAGGAAGGTATCATTACAATAGTAGTGAGTATCATAATAATCCTGCCAAATATATTGATTAACAAACTGGCGTTCAGAGAGATAGACCGGCCTTAAATTTGCGTAGGATTGAAACTTTGCACCATCTGTGATTGAGAACTTCTTAAATTCCATATCCACAAAATTACCCCCTTATTATTTTTCACCATTTTGGCTATTTCTTTTTGCCCTCATACGCAGTGTTGGGTCTAGTATTTTTTTACGCATTCTTAAGTTAGTTGGTGTTACTTCAAGTAACTCATCTGTTTCAATGAATTCAAGAGCCTGCTCCAAACTTAATATTCTAGGAGGAGTAAGCCTTAAGGCCTCATCGGAACTGGATGATCTTGTATTGGTAAGCTGTTTTCTCTTACATACGTTAACTTCAATATCTTCTGATTTTCCATTTTGTCCAACAATCATACCAGAGTAAACTTTTTCACCGGGGCTGATAAATAAGGTACCCCGTTCTTGGGCATTAAATAATCCATAAGTAATTGCCTCACCTGTTTCAAAAGCAATTAAGGATCCTTGTTTTCTGTATTGAATATCGCCTTTATATGGACCGTAACCATCGAATATGGTATTTAGTATACCATTTCCCTTAGTATCTGTCATAAATTCTCCACGGTATCCTATCAGTCCTCTTGCTGGAATTAAGAATTCCAGTCTGGTATATCCGCCGCTTCCATTTGCCATGCCTTGAAGTTCACCTTTTCTTTGGCTTAATTTTTCAATGACAGTGCCTGAGAATTCATCCGGTACATCGATATAAGCCCTTTCGATTGGTTCTAATTTCTTACCTTTTTCATCATATTTGTAGAGAACTTCTGCTTTGCTTACTGCAAATTCATAACCTTCACGGCGCATATTTTCAATTAAAACGGATAAATGTAATTCACCACGGCCGGAAACTTTATAACTTTCTGTAGTTTCCGTTTCTTCTACGCGAAGACTTACATCTGTATTCAATTCTTTAAATAATCTATCTCTTAAATGTCTGGAAGTTACATACTTTCCTTCCTGACCTGCAAATGGACTGTCATTTACGATAAAGTCCATAGCAATGGTGGGTTCAGAAATCTTCTGGAATGGGATTGGCTCCGGATTCTCAGGAGAGCAAATAGTATCTCCAATATGAATATCAGGAATTCCGGATATAGCCACAATGGCACCTATAGTTGCTTCATTTACTTCAACCTTTTTCAGCCCTTCGAATTCATATAATTTACTGATCTTTACTTTTTGATTCTTATTGGGATCGTGAGCATTGACTAAAACAACTTCCTGATTTACTTTAATAGTTCCGTTATCTACTTTACCTACACCGATACGGCCTACATATTCATTATAGTCAATGGTACTGATCAATACCTGAGTATTTGCATCAGGATCACCTTCCGGAGCGGGAATGTAATTAATGATGGTTTCAAACAGTGGCTGCATGCTTTCGGGAGTATCACCCATTTCAAGTACAGCAACACCTTTTTTAGCGGAGGCATATATAAAAGGACTGTCCAATTGTTCTTCAGAAGCATCCAAATCAATGAATAATTCCAATACTTCGTCAATAACTTCCTGGGGTCTTGCTTCCGGACGATCTATTTTGTTAATACAAACAATAACCGGTAAATCCAAATCAAGAGCTTTTCTAAGAACGAATTTGGTTTGAGGCATGGCTCCCTCAAAAGCATCTACTACCAATATAACACCATTTACCATTTTTAATACTCGTTCTACTTCTCCTCCAAAATCGGCATGTCCCGGAGTATCAATAATATTAATTTTGGCACCGTTATAGAATACGGCAGTATTCTTTGCCAGTATAGTAATTCCACGTTCTCTTTCGATATCATTAGAGTCCATAACTCTATCTTGTACAACCTGATTGGAACGAAAAGTACCGCTTTGCTTCAGCAACTCATCTACCAGGGTTGTTTTACCGTGGTCAACGTGGGCTATGATTGCAATGTTACGTATATCTTCTCTTTTCATTATAAAAATCCTTCCTATTGGGTTAAACTTATTAATGCCCAAAAATGTATATATGTTATAAATTAAGTTTTCTACATTATATTACAAAAAATACAAAAGAAATCTAACTTAACTATTGTAACACAAAAGTGAAAATTTACAAGCGGTTTCCTAGCTTTCTGTAAATTTTCATCAAATTGTTGCTTTACCTATGTTTACAATTCAATAAATTAGGGAATATTAAAATAATATATATATTTTTTAAAATTTTTATTCTAAAAAGTACATTTCCTGCATACATATATTAGTGGATAATAATTTATCTTGAATTCAAGGACAATAAAGTGTTGGGGTACCAATCGATATTGTACAGAACAGGATTAAGAGAAGGGAGTCATACGATATGACAGATAAAGTATTTGATAACAATCAAGTAAGTATTGCAGGAGAGGTTGCAAGCGATTTTGTATTCAGCCATGATGTATTTGGGGAAGGATTTTACGTTTTAGACGTATCCGTAAGTCGCTTAAGTAATTCCAATGATATCATTCCAATTATGGTATCGGAACGTCTGATTGACGTAAAACAAGATTTAAGGGGCAAATATGTGGAAATAAACGGCCAATTTAGATCTTATAACCGTCATGAGGATAACAAGAATCGTTTGGTTTTGTCAGTGTTTGCAAGAGAAATCAGAGTATGTGAAGAAGATATGGAGGGAGCAAGACCAAATTATATCTTTTTGGATGGATTTGTCTGCAAACAGCCGGTTTATCGAAAAACTCCTTTAGGAAGGGAAATTGCAGATATTCTCCTTGCTGTTAATCGTCCTTATGGAAAATCAGATTACATTCCTTGCATCTGTTGGGGCAGAAATGCAAGATTTGCTGAGAATTTTACGGTTGGCGGTCATATTCAAGTATGGGGAAGAATACAAAGCAGAGAATATCAGAAAAAGATTGGTGAAAATGATTTTGAGAAACGGGTTGCTTATGAAGTATCCGTTAGTAAATTAGAGTATTTAGAAGAATTTTAATATATATTAGAAAGACACTTTATTAAAGAAAGTAAGTACACCATAATTAATTAGTATAGTATTCCGCTATATTGAGTACCTATGGTGTACTTTTTTTCTGTTTTACATAATTTAGTGTTGACAACCTATATCCATAATGCTATGATGTAGGCAACATAATACGGAATTTAATAAGTATTTTGGTAGAGGCGCATCTTTTAAGACTATATTACAGGATATGGCAGACATAGAGGAATGTAATAGAAAGGAAAAGATGCCGAAATTAAGGTAATTCTGCATTATCTTAGTTGGGCTTATGGTTAATAACTATATGACTGTCATCATATCTGATGGAGTGCTACCTAAAGAATGTCAAGCCAATACAACCATGGGTCATTATATAGCCAGGTTTAAGGTGATACAATCCCTATTCTTTAGTGTCGACTCATTGTCGGCTTTTTTTATGCATAAATTAGCATTTTCCACAGCATGAATCATTGGATAAGCTAATATCGTATAATATAGCAAGAGCAATTATTATGGAGACATCAAGTTCATTGGAATAGTCAAAGTCGGTTTCTTTCTATGAAGGTATGGCTAAATATTCATTAGAAGGCAAAGGTATAACATGTAGATATGATACATATTAATTAGGAGGTGCCACATGGCAATTTTTAGAGGTGCTGGTGTTGCTATCATAACACCATTTAAAGAGAATATGGAAGTAAATTATGAAAAACTGGGTGAACTAATTGAGTATCAGATTGCAAACGGAACAGACAGCATTATAATCTGTGGAACAACCGGAGAAGCTTCTACTCTCACTCATGAAGAACACTTAGAATGTATTCGTTATGCTATCCACAAGGTGAATAAGAGAATACCGGTTATTGCCGGAACCGGTTCCAATTGTACGGAGACAGCCGTTTATTTATCAAAAGAAGCAGAAAAATACGGAGCTGATGGACTTTTAGTTGTAACACCATACTATAATAAAGCAACTCAAAAAGGTTTGATTGAGCATTTTACCGATGTGGCTAAATCAGTTGACCTGCCTATTATTATGTACAATGTACCGGGAAGAACCGGTTGTAACATTCTACCGAAAACAGTTGCACATCTAGTAAAAAATGTGGATAACATTGTTGGAATAAAAGAAGCTAGTGGAAACATCGCTCAAGTTGCCAGCTTAATGAACTTAACGGAGGGGAATATAGATTTATATTCCGGTAATGATGATCAGATTCTTCCGTTACTATCCTTAGGCGGTTTAGGCGTTATCTCTGTATTATCCAATATTGCACCAAGAGAAACCCATGATATGGTTGCCAGATATTTTGAGGGTGATATAAAAGGAAGCCGTGAACTTCAATTAAAAGCAATTCCATTAGTAGAAGCATTATTCTGTGAGGTCAATCCCATACCGGTTAAATCAGCAGTTAATTTAATGGGCTTTGAGGCCGGTGGTCTAAGAAAACCTTTAACAGAAATGGAACCTGAAAACAAAGAAAAACTAATTAAGGCTATGAGGGAATTTGGAATACAGTTAGCATAAATTATTTATCAAAGCTTCATACGTTCAAGAGGAAGTATTGTGTAATTAAATGCTACAATCACAATATTTAGAAAAGGGTCTGAATAGTTTTTCAGATGTAAATTGCAGTAAGACAAGGTTTTGTCATTACGCGGAAAAGAGGAAATATGACGAAGATTATATTAAGAGGCTGTAACGGCAAGATGGGTCAGGTTATTACAGAACTATTAGTTAATGACGAACAGGCACAAATTGTTGCAGGAATTGATTTAAATGGCATAGCAAAGAACGGATATCCAGTGTTCAAATCTTTTTCACATTGTAACGTAGATGCAGATGTAATCATTGATTTTTCCTCTCCAAAGGGATTAGAGGATATGATTTTCTATGGGCAGAATAAAAATGTACCTATTGTATTATGTACAACAGGGCTATCGGAAGAAGATATCGCAATGGTAAGTGAAGGCTCTAAAAAGGTTGGCATATTAAGATCTGCAAACATGTCACTGGGTATCAATACACTACTAAAATTAGTTCAGGCTGCTACTAAAGTACTGGTTGCAGCAGACTTTGATATAGAAATCCTGGAAAAGCATCATAATCAGAAAGTAGATGCTCCTTCTGGTACTGCTTTATTATTGGCAGATGCTATTAATGAAGTATTAAATAAAGAATACACCTACCAATATGACCGCTCAAAGGAACTTGCTCCCCGGGGAAAGAAAGAAATCGGAATATCAGCAGTAAGAGGCGGTACCATTGTAGGTGAACATGAAGTTATTTTTGCAGGCACCGATGAAGTAATTGAGTTTAAACACACGGCTTATTCTAAAGCAGTATTTGCCAAAGGAGCAATTCAGGCGGCAAAATTCCTTGCAGGGAAGGGGCCCGGATTATATCAGATGAGTGATGTAATAGAATAATAGGTTAAATAATAAGTAAAAGTGCAGCTATCCTCCTGTTTTAAAATGAGTCTTTCAGATTCATTATAACAGGAGGATTTTTTTGAATGTTGAATTGTTTAAAAACTTAAAGGTAATTTGTGAAAATTCTGTGAATTGTATATATTTGCTAAAAATGTTCACAATTTCTTCGCAAAGGGGGAGTATTATTTTATATGATTAAATCATTTTTCAATGATTAAATCATTTTTCAATGATTAAATCATTTTTCAATGGTTGAATCATTTCAATGGTTAAATGATATCAATATTTATGAAATATAAATTTAAGGAGGAAAAAGCTTTGATAGAAGTAAAAAATCTGGTCAAAAAGTATGGGGACTACCTGGCAGTTGACGATTTAAGTTTTACTTTAGAAAAAGGACGGATATTAGGATTTCTTGGGCCAAATGGTGCCGGTAAGTCCACCACTATGAATATTATTACAGGATACATATCAGCCACTGAGGGAACCGCCGTAGTCAATGGATACGACATCTACCACCAGCCGGAGGAGGCTAAGAAATGCATAGGATATTTGCCGGAGATTCCACCCTTGTATCCGGATATGACAGTACGTGAATATCTCAATTTCGCAGCAGATATAAAAAAAGTGAAACGGTCTGACAGAGAAACGAATATAACCGATGTAATGAACATGACAAAGATCAGTCACGTATCAGAACGCTTGATCAAACATTTATCCAAAGGGTATAAACAAAGAGTTGGTCTTGCCCAGGCTATAATAGGTTATCCGGAATTGCTTATATTAGATGAGCCCACTGTTGGCTTAGACCCTATGCAAATTATTGAAATCAGGGATCTTATTCGTAGTTTAAGTAAAAATCATACCATTATTTTAAGTTCCCATATACTTTCAGAAGTAAGTGCCGTATGTGATGAAGTTATGATAATTAATAAGGGCAAATTAATTGTTAGAGATACTCCTGATAATTTATCAAAACATATTGGCGGTTCCAATGGACTTCATTTACAAGTGAAGGGAGAAAAGGAAGTAATTCAAAAGGCTCTTAGTTCAATAGAAGGTATTACACAAATTGAATATGAGCCAAATGAACAAGAAGGAATTATTAAACTTACCCTATACAGCGGAGAAGAAACAGATATTCGTGAAAGTGTATTTTTTGCTTTAAGTGATGTAAGATGTCCAATTCTTGATATGGCTTCTACTACAATGTCTCTGGAGGATATCTTTTTGGAATTAACGCAAGAAGATACCAATCAGATAGAAAGGGTTAAAGAAAAAACAGTACAAGAAGATAAAGTTCATGAAGAAGCAGAAGTTCATGAAGAAGCAGAAGCCAAAGAAGAAACAGAAGCCAAAGAAGAAACAGAAGCCAAAGAAGAAGCAGAAGCTCAAGAGGAAGCAGAAGCTCAAGAGGAAGTAACAGTTCATAGGAAAGTAGCAATTCAAGAGAGAGCAGAGCAAAAGGAGGAAGAAAAACATGCTGGCGATATATAAAAAAGAATTGAAATCTTATTTTACTTCTATGACAGGTTATGTGTTTATAGCCTTTTTTCTATGTATTATAGGAATATATTATGTAGCTTATAATCTGGGGGGAGCGCTGTCTAACTTTGAATACGTTCTATCATCTACTTCCTTTCTTTTTGTATTATTAGTTCCAATTTTAACTATGCGTATTATGGCTGAAGAAAAGAAACAAAAGACGGATCAATTACTGTATACTTCACCCCTTCCTCCTGTCAGCATTATTATAGGTAAATATTTAGCTGTCTTTACAGTATTTTTAATAGCGATAGCAATTGTAAGCCTTTATCCTATTATTTTATTACAATTTGGAAATGTACCATTGAAAATAGCATATGGTTCTATTCTGGGATTTTTATTATTAGGTTCTGCTTACATAGCAATGGGATTATTTATCTCCTCCTTAACAGAAAGTCAATTAGTTTCAGCGGTGGTTTCCTTTGTAGTTATATTGATTACCGTGTTAATGAGCGGTATTGTAGAAATGTTTCCAAAGGATAATAAATCAGCTTGGGCCATATTTTCTGTTATCTTAATTCTTATATGCCTGATCACCTATGCAGTAATACATAATGTAACCCTATCCTTATCCCTGGGAATTGTAGGAGAAGCGGCTCTGACGTTAATTTATTTCCTAAGGCCCACACTTTTTGATGGCTTAGTGGTGCGTTTCTTTAACTGGTTTTCTATCATTGAAAGATATGACAACTTCTTGATGGGAATGCTTGACCTGTCTGCCGTTATTTATTACATCAGTATTGTATTCCTATTCTTATTCCTAACAGTTCAATCAATTAAGAAAAGTAGATGGAACTAAGAAAAAAGAAGGTAGAAACAGTTTTTTAACTGCAATTTGTGACGGGTACAAAATTGCCGTGATTATTAAATAGCGCTGGAATCGAGATAAGGTTGAAAAACAACTTTTCAGCCTGCAATTTTCCGGACACAAAATTGCTATCATTATTAAAAAGCGCTAATGCGCTGGAATCGAGGTTAGAATGAAGGAATTTGATAATGAGATTAAACAGGAGCAAGAGATGCCAAAGAAAGAAACAAATAAAGTTAAGAAGGCAGCTTTTTCGGGCATAAAAGCCTCCTTCTCAACCAGAAAGTTTAAAGGAGGGGCCTATACCACAGTTGTTACAGCTGTTGTTTTGGTGATTGTATTACTGATTAATGTATTTGTGTCTGAATTAGATTTAAAAGTTGATTTAAGCTCTGATGATATGTTTACCCTTACAGATACCACTAAAGAATATCTGAGTAATATAAAAGATAATATAACCATTTATTATATGGTACAAACCGGCAGTGAAGATAATATTGTAAAAAGAATTATGGATAAATATAATTCTGCTTCCGGCCGTATTTCTGTGATACATAAAGATCCTGTACTCTATCCCGCTTTTGCCTCACAATACGCTGATGAAGAAATCTCCAATAACAGTGTAATCGTTGTAAATAATACCAATGGAAAGGTAAAGTATGTGGATTATAATGATATGTTTGAATATGAAATGGACTATGCTACTTATAATACAATCACTTCCGGTGTAGACGTAGAGGGGCAGATTACTTCTGCAATTCAATATACCACCATGGAAGAACTTCCTGTAATGTATATGGTAGAAGGACATGGTGAAATGCAGCTTTCTGACACCCTGAAAGCTACATTGAAGAAAATAAATGTAACTACCAATAAGTTAGCCACCCTAAAAACAGAAAGCATACCGGAAGATTGTTCTATCCTATTAATTACTGCGCCCCAGACAGATTATTCTACCGAGGAAGTTGATATGATAAAAGAATATCTGTCTACAGGGGGAGATGCTATAATCTTAGTTGACTATGCCGTAGAAGGTTTGGGGAATTTTAACAGCCTATTAAATTACTATGGTGTTGGTTTCGTTAATGGTGTTGTCTTAGAAGGAAACTCAAATTACCATATGGGTAAGTATGTAAATTACCTGTTACCAAATATAGAAAGTCATGAGATTACTTCATCCATACTTACAAAAGATGCTCCTGTCATTACTCCCGTGGTAAAAGGTATCGAAATATTAGATTCGGCAAGAAGTACAATAGAATTAACACCTTTGTTAACCACATCAGATTCTGCATATTCTAAAACTGATATACAATCTGATGTAATAGACAAGGAAACAGGGGATATAGAGGGACCATTTAATCTGGGCATATTAATAGAAGAAAACTATAATGACGCAGAAACCAAGATAGCAGTATATGGTTCTGCTTATATGATTGATGAAGAACTAACTGCCTTTCCTTCCTCCGGAAATATGGATATGTTTTTAAACACAGTGAACTATGTGGGTGGTAAAGACAATTCCGTAGCCATTCCAATAAGAAATTTAGCACAGGAATATTTAACAATCTCTGCTTCACAGTCTAATTTCTGGGCTGCACTAGTAGTTATTGTTATTCCTGCCTCATTCTTAATTACTGGAGGATACATTTGTATAAAAAGGAGGAAGAAATAATGGCAGGCAGAAAGATGAAGAATCGAAATACACTTATACTCTTACTGATTGCTATGGCTTTGATTCTTTCTACCCAATCTTGTACATTTTTTTAGATTTCATTGACATATTCTCATTCTGCATGTATATAATTGTAATACAAGCATGAAGTATAATCTATGCTTAATATATGAAACGACAGCAAATATGCCTGACAATGCATGGATGGGAGCTTATATGAAAAAAAAATTAATGATTATGGGAGTTTGTATCATTGTTCTTTTACTATTTTTTGCAGGTAATTTATTTAAAAGGTTATCAGGCAGGGATACTTCAGATGGCAGCGTGATTTTACGGGATGGGGACATGATTACCGTTAATGAAACCTTTGATTTACTAAAATTTTTAGGCATAGATACCAATGGAATAAGTGAAATATTGGGATTGCCAAAGGAATACAGTGAAAATAAATCAAAACTGAAGGAAGTTAATACAGAGGACAATATTAAATATTTAAAATTTGGACAATGTCTGTCTTTATTAAAATTAGCTGCTAGTGAATTGGGATTAGAAACAGACGCCATAATACATAACTTATCTTTCGATTTAAAGTCCGGGCCAACCAATAAAGCAGTTTTGACTGTGGAGTTCCTGAATTTATATGAGTGTATATTGGCGGAGTTACCTGAAGGTACCTCACCCATTTCAGAAAAGAAGCTGTTTATACTTGGCAATCCTAATAATCCTTCCTTATCCGAGGGAGGGGAAGATAAAAATACAATGGTTACCGATCAGGGAAATTACTCTTACCTTTCAGGTAAAAACTATGAAGAATTTTATGAAGACGGAGATTTAAAGATTGAAACTGCGGATAAGACCAAATCTAGTCAGGAGAATTCTAATAAAAAAAGAAAAGAAAAGTCCTCCGGTGAATTATTTGCAGATAATGTATTTCAACTTGAAAATTACATTGATTATTCTGTGACTGCATTGGTCAGCGGTTCCAATTTAGTATACATAAAGGAAGTTCTAGAGGAAGAAACTCTATTGAGCAATGTGTGGATAGCCCAGGGAAAAGGGGACAGCGTATCGGTATTCCTGCATAATACCTATAAAGACTTTTCCACCAAATCACCACTGTCTAAAGAGGTAACCGGATGTATCGGCGACTTGACTATGAAGGACGGTAAAATAGTTAAAATAAGTATTAAACCGGATAAAATAGAAGGAAAAGTGCTAGTTGCAAATAAAGACTTTATTGAAGTACAAGGTTATGGAAAGCTGCCCCTGCACAAGAATTATAAAATTTACAAAATATACGATGAATTATCCATGGAGTTAACCAATAGTATTTTAGTTGGCTATGAGGCTACAGATTTTATTGTAGCAAAAGGTGAAATTGTTGCCGCCTTAATTACAGAACCAATTAAGGCACAAAATATTCGGGTATTATTAAAGACTAACAAATTCTCCAGTATTTTTCATGATGAAATAGTTCTTTCGGGAACAAGAGATTTCACAGTAACCATCGGTGAAAAGGAAGTAAGTTATAAGGCCGGTTCTGAACTTACATTTAAGAAAGATGACGAGGTATTGAAAAATAACCGTATCTTTATTCAGCCAAAATCAGAAAATGGTAAAATTCAATTATTATCCCTGGAACGTTCCGGCGGAAAGCCGGCCTATAGGGGAAGTATTGAAATATCTGCAAGGGAAGAAGGAATGGTTGTTGTAAATGAACTTCCTCTTGAAGAATACTTATATGCCGTTCTTCCAAGTGAGATGCCAACTAATTATGGGCTGGAGGCATTGAAGGTGCAGGCAATCTGTGCAAGAAGCTATGCCTATAACCAATTATTAGCCAACAGTTACGGACAATACGGTGCCCATGTGGACGACAGTATATCTTATCAGGTTTATAATAACATTCCAGAAAATGATAATACCATTTTGGCAGTTAAGGATACCTATGGAAAAGTAATAGAATATGGAGGTTCTGTTATAACCGCATATTATTTTTCAACTTCCAGCGGCCACACAGCTTCCATTGAAGAAGTCTGGGGAAGTGAAAAAAGTGAATATCTGGTGGGAAAAATTCAAAACAAATATGATGTAAAAGACGGCAAAGTCATTACCGCTTCAACAGTCAAGGAGAATGAACCTGATTTTTCCACTGAAGAAACTTTTAGAAATTTTATTTTAGATCCGAAAGAAGCTACTTATGACAGTGAATTCCCATGGTACCGCTGGAAAACTACCATTTCTCTAAGTAATTTGCAAAAATCCATAGAAAAGAGTTTAGAATCCAGGTATAAAGCTAATCCGGATCTGATTCAAACTTTAACGGATAAAGATGGAGGAAAAGAAGTATTCGAAAGCATTCCGGTAAGCACCATTGGAGAACTAAAAGATATTAAAGTATATAAACGAGAGAAAAGCGGAATTCTTTCAGAAATTCTGCTGCTTGGTTCAAAGGCTACCCTTAAAGTATCTACTGAATATAATATCAGAACTTTATTAGCTCCTCTTTATGATGAGATAATCCGTCAGGACGACAGCACCACTTCAGGACTTACTATGCTGCCAAGTGCCTTCTTTGTAATGGATAAGGACGGCCAGGAAATAACCTTCTATGGCGGAGGATATGGTCATGGAGTAGGAATGAGCCAGAATGGTGTAAAGGCTATGGCTGATGCAGGTATTTCATATGAAGAGATTTTAAAACATTACTATACCGGAGTAGGATTGGGATTTATATATTAATAATAAATAAGAGCCCGCAGTCATAAGAAACTGCGGGCTTCTAAATTATTATTGCTTTATTTATTTTACTTTAATGGAATAAGATCCTGAGCTTTTCTCATCGGCTTTATAAACCTTGATATAATATGTACCTTTGCTCCATTTACCGCTGGATTCTACTTCTTTGGATTGTACACCGCTATATAGATAGAAACTTCCATACCAAACGGTTTTACCCTTAGAATCACATACTTCAGCCATTAATTTTCCGTCCACCTTGGAATCTATGCTTACTTTAATCGCTTGCTCTTTACTTAAAGTGAATTTATACCAATCTTCCTTAGTCTTTTTATCAGCAGTTGTACAGATTCCACTTACTGCAGAACCTCCAACTTTTATACCTGCTGCTTTTCCAAGTGAAGCCCCGGATTTGTCTGTTACATTTGAAAATGAGTATTTTATGGTGTGTAAACCGCCTCTTGCATCAACTTTAACATAATAGGTTCCTTTTGTTAAAGCATAAAATTGATTCAGGGTATTACTATAGGCACCCTTCTCATTCTTTTCAGTATATACACTTGCCTGTTCTGAAATTGGTTTCTTTTGGCTGTTTAATAAGGTGAATCTTGCAGATTGCAGATCCTCTTTATCGAATTTAATATTTAACGTCACCAGTCCGGTTTTATTAACCACTATTTTGTATAAATTCTCACTGGTATCATAATCCTGATATGCGAAATAAGTTACATCTTTCTTAATTTCTCTGGTACCGACTGGTATTAAATCTAATTGTAAGTTAAAACTTAGTTTTTCTTTATAATCATATTTTCTGAGTAATTCTAATTTAATATAATAGGTTCCGGCTTTTTTCACTTCGGCAATACCCATTTTTTCTTCCCCGCCGCTGCTTAAATAGATTGTCTTGCCTACTTTTTTGGTAAGTCCTGCATCTTCATATAATTGTCCGGTTAAAGTACTGAAGTTAGGATCAGTTTCTTGTAAAGTAATTAATAATACACCTTGTTGTTTCACTTTTACTGGATAGCTTAATTCTTTTACATCATTTTCAAAGATGGTTTCATAATAATTAAAATCTTTGTCAACATCCTTTTCCGTGGCTATCGTATTGTGTGTCAGGGTTTCAGAATCCTCATTCACTGGTGCGGCTTGTACTTTTAATGATCCCATAAAAACAGCAACCAGTAAGATCATTGTAAATATCTTTTTACTTAATTTGAACATAAAGGTCTCCCTTCCTATTAAAATTTTTTCATTGCCACTTATCCCCAAGTATATGATCAGCGGGTAGTTTAAATTACCAATATTTCAAATATTTTCTAGTATATAATAATTTATATATCTTGTAAAGTGTTATCTTTTATAATATCTACCGAAATGGATGATATTTTTTTCTATATTCCTGAGGTGATATATTTACAGCTTTTTTAAAGGCCTGTGAAAAGTAACTTGGAGAAGAAAAGCCTACAATTTGAGAAATCGATGATAAAGAATAATTAGTATTTGCAAGCAGGTGCTTACTTTCATCAATGCGCCTCTTAATTAAATAATTGATTGGTGAAATCCCAAACTGCTTGGCAAAATTATGGGCAAAATAGTGTTTATTTAAGTGTACTAGAGAACTTAAAGTTTCCAGTGTTATGTTCTCGCTGTAGTGATCATCAATATATTTTTTAGCTATATGACATTCTCTTGTTATGAGAGGTCCGGTAATGATAGAAACTTTAAAGACATCATTTCGAAGAATGATTGTAAAGATGATATTCAATAAATTCTGGCACACAAAGTCACGGTATGGCCGATCCTGCTTCATTTCATCTGCGAGTGTATTAAAGTAAAGATGTAAATCAGATCTATAGGTGGAATTGTTTAAAAGGATACAGCCCCGGCTTTCTGTTTGAAACTGTATTCCTTCCACTCCCAGTACAATATATTCCATTGGTTTTGAAAGATTTGAAATTTCCGTATGTACAATGGTGGGATTTAAGATAATGAGATCATTGGATTTCACATCAAGAATTTCTGATTCCACAGAGAATTTTCCGGTACCTTTGGTAATGTAAAAGAATTCTGTAAAGTTATGGGAATGAGGCAGGCTTATCCAGTCCTTTCCGTATTTTGATATTGCCACATAGAGTAAAGTAACGTGAATAGCCTGATTACCACGCTTGCCCCCAGGATTAAAAGTATAGGTAAGAGTGGAGTCCTCCTTATGTATCATAGAGGCTTCACATTCATTCTCTGTATTAAAATTAAAACGGTTATTACTCATGACCTTCTCCTTTCTTATTGTGCAAGTATTGTATAAAAATATAGAATTATAATTGCAAATTGTTTATTATGTATATTATAAAGCAATATCTATAAAGAAGAAAGCAAGATTTCTATTGTTTATGAAATTAGATATTGTATACTACATACATAGCTTTAAAAGGAGGATGAATATATGAAAAAATTTGTTAGTATTTTGTTAGTACTTGCATTGACAGTTAGTTCCTTCGTTGGTTGTGCAAAAAAAGACGAGGCCAATACAGGTGATAATGCAACACCTGGTACAACTTCAGAACCTGCTAAGGAGGCAGCTACAGAGACACCAAAGCAGGATGTTACAATTAAAGTAGCAGCTATTGAAACAGCTTATGGTGCAGATATGTGGACTAAAGTCTCTGAAGCATTTACAGCAAAGACAGGAATTAAAGTAGAGCTTACAACAGATAAATCCTTAGAGGATGTAATTGGAGCCGGAATGAAGGCTGGAGACTATCCGGATGTTGTTCATTTGGCCACAGGCCGTCCGGCAGCTTTAACAGAGACTTTAATAAAAGAAAATGGCTTAGAAGATATTACAGATGTTTTAAGTATGACAGTTCCGGGAGAGGATAAAAAAGTTAGTGATAAGATTGCCGGCGGATTTACAGAATCCTCTTTAACCAATCCTTATAATGACGGAAAGACATACATGGCACCTATGTTCTACAGCCCATGCGGATTGTTTTACAACCAAGGTCTATTTGAAGAAAAAGGCTGGACAGTTCCAGCAACATGGGATGAAATGTGGGAATTAGGAGATAAGGCAAAAGCAGAAGGTATTGCATTATTCGCATACCCTACAGCAGGATATTTTGATGCATTCTTTTATGCTCTTCTTTATGAAGTAGGCGGTGCGGATTTCTTCCAAAAAGCTACTACATACACAGAAGGTATCTGGGATACTCCGGAAGCAAATCAGGCATTTGACATTGTTGAGAAGTTAGCTTCTTATACGGAAAAATCAGTTCCTTCCAATGCTAATAATGATAATTACCTTAAAAACCAGCAGTTAATCTTAGACAACAAGGCATTATTTATGCCAAATGGTACCTGGGTTGTTGGTGAAATGAAAGATGCTCCCCGTGTGGATGGTTTTGAATGGGGATTCACCGCACTGCCTGCGGTTGCTAAAGGTGGAGATGCTTATTCCTATACATGGTTCGAACAGTTATGGATACCGGCAGCGGCTGAAAACAAAGACGCAGCAAAGCAATTTGCAGCATATATGTATTCTGATGAAGCAGCAGGGATTTTCGCAGAATCCGGAGCTATTCAACCAATCGTTGGATTTGCTGATAAGTTAGAAGGTGACAACAAGATGTTCTACAGTATATATGATAATGGTGCAAAAGCTGCTTTGGGAAGCTTTGCAACAACAGATCCTGTAGAAGGTGTAAACTTTGCCGATACTATATTTGGAACAGTGAACTCTTTGGTTAGCGGGGATAAAGCCAAGGCACAGTGGATCGAAGGAATTAAAAAAGACAGTGACCTGCTCCGTGCTGCTTTAAAACAATAAAATCTAAATACAGTACCGGGTAGGCAAAATATAAACGGTGAGCAGAAACTTAGCTCACCGTTTCTTTAACAGGAGACAGACATGAAAAATAAAGGAAAATCAATATTTATATTCTTATGTGTAGCGCCGGCAGTAATTCTGTTTACAATCTTTATGGTTATACCAACTATTAATATTTTTAAAATGTCACTTTACAAATGGGGTGGATATTCACCCAATAAAACTTTTGTAGGATTTGATAATTTCATAAAGCTTATGCAGGATATGAAGTTCTTACAAGCTTTTCAGAATACAGTGTTATTAATTGTTATTGTCAGTGTTATAACCATAGCTCTTGCCCTGATTTTTGCAGCCATATTAACAAGAGAAAAAATAGTAGGTCAGAATTTTTTCCGCATTGTTTTCTATATACCAAACATTTTGTCCATTGTAATCATCAGTGCTATTTTTAGTGCAATTCTGGATTCAAAAAATGGATTACTTAACAGTATTCTAGCTCTCTTTCGGGATAAGGGCAGCGAACCGATTTATTGGCTGGGAGATCAAAAAATTGTTATATTTTCAATTGCCATGGCCATGATATGGCAGGCTATTGGCTATTATATGGTTATGTATATGGCCAGTATGGCTAGTGTTCCGGAGAGTGTATACGAAAGCGCCAATATGGAAGGTGCCAGCCGTATCCGACAGTTCTTTACCATGACCATCCCATTAATCTGGACTAATATCAGAACGACTTTAACGTTCTTTATCATAAGCAGTATTAACCTGAGCTTTATGCTTGTAAAAGCCATGACCAGCGGAGGACCGGACGGCAGTACCGAAGTATTCTTAAGCTATATGTATAAACAGGCCTACACGAATTCCAGCTATGGATATGGTATGGCGGTTGGTGTTGTAGTATTCCTGTTTTCCTTTGCTTTAAGCGGAATCCTGAACCTGATTACCAAACGTGAACCAATAGAAATGTAGGAGGCTGAAAACATGCATAAACTTCCATTAAAGAAAATCTTAATCTATCTTGTATTAGGATTGTTAGCAATATCAATTATTATACCTGTAGGCTGGGTATTTGTAGCATCAGTCAAGCAGAATAATGAGTTTTACGGCAGCCCATGGAAACTTCCGGAATCTTTCTACCTGCAGAACTTTGCAGATGCCTGGGGTAGTGCCCGTATGGGTGAATATATGTTAAACAGTATAATTGTCACAGCGGTAGCTCTTGCTATCCTTTTAGTTGTTGCCCTTCCGGCAGCTTATTGTCTTAGCAGATTTAAGTTCCGGCTTCGTAAGATCTTAAAGGTTCTTTTTATGGCTGGTTTGTTTATTAATGTAAACTATATAGTAGTACCAATCTTCCTGATGTTTATTGATGGGGATAAGGCGTTGAAAAGTATAGGGCTCTCTCCTCTTTTCTTAAACAACATTTATGTTCTGGCCCTTGTTTATGCCGCAACAGCACTTCCTTTTACTATTTATTTATTGTCCGGTTACTTTGTAACCATACCAAGGACTTATGAAGAGGCAGCTTATATTGACGGAAGCGGATATTTAAAGACCATGGTAAAGGTAATATTACCAATGGCCAGACCAAGTATTATTACGGTTATTCTGTTTAATTTCTTATCTTTCTGGAATGAATACATCATAGCAATTACGCTGTTAACAGATCCCAAGGGTGCAAAAACACTTCCTGTGGGTCTGATGAACCTGATGAAAGCCCAGAATGCAGCAGCCCAGTATGGCCGTATGTATGCAGGCCTTGTTCTGGTTATGCTGCCCACCCTGATACTTTATATTATAGTGCAAAAGAAACTGACACAGGGTATGACACTTGGCGGTTTGAAAGAATAGGCGCAAAGTAAATTGGTAAGGGATTCAATTTGTAAATGTGTGGGGCACCAAAATACGGTGTTTCGGCAGAATGGAGAGTTATATGGAAAATACATTAAAAGTTCTGGCAGTTATTCTAAAATGCATATGCCTTGTTATATGTGTAGGCCTGGTTATTGTGGGGCAAAAGAATATAAGTTATAAGGGGTTATACACCATGCTTGCAGGCCTGTGCGGAATACTGTTATTGTTATATTTTTACAACAGGAAATATAAGTAAATAAAAATATTTTAAAAATTTGCATTCTGGTGGATTGTGCCTTGTAATGTACAGTCTTTCTTAGATATACGCAAAATTAACTAGATTAAAGGGCGTTCAGGCGCCGGAATGGCGGTAGATATGAAAAAGAATACAATACTAACCGGAAGGGTTACAATACCAACGGACACAGATGTGGTTCCGGAAACAATAGAGCTGTTGAATAAATGGGGAGCAGATGCCATCCGCGATTGTGATGGCACGGATTATCCGGAGGAGTTAAAGTGCGTTCAGGCGAAGGTGTACAAAACCTATTACACAACCCGTAAGGATAATGAATGGGCAAAAGCACATCCGGAAGAGGTGCAGCAGTGCTATATTATGACTCCCTTCTATACAGCTACGGAAAAAAATCTGCGTATTCCTTTGTTGAAGGGGATAGCAACTGACCTAATGAAGGTGAATGATTATGATGATAAAGCCCGGTGGTGGGAAGTTATTGACCGCAGTACGGGCCTGGTAGTTACCACAGAGGACTGGAGCTATGAGAAAGAAACAGGAGAAGTTATAATTACAAACTGCAACCTGTTCCACAATTACACAGTCAGCTTTCTTGCATATCTTATCTGGGATCCGGTACATATGTATAATGCGGTGACCAACGATTGGAAAGATGTAGAGCATCAGATAACCTTTGATGTAAGACAGCCAAGGACAAAGGAATATTCCATGGGTCGTCTTCGTAAGTTTATTGAAGAACACCCTTATGTGGATGTGATCCGTTACACAACCTTTTTCCATCAGTTTACCTTAATCTTTGATGAGATGATGCGTGAAAAATATGTTGACTGGTATGGATACTCCGCATCGGTATCACCCTACATCTTAGAACAGTTTGAGAAAGAGGTGGGTTATAAATTCCGTCCGGAGTTTATCATTGATCAGGGATATTATAATAACCAGTATCGTATCCCCAGCAAAGAATTCAAAGACTTCCAGGCGTTTCAGAGACGGGAAGTGGCGAAGTTAGCGAAGGAAATGGTAGACATCACTCATGAATATGGCAAGGAGGCCATGATGTTTCTGGGAGATCACTGGATAGGTACAGAACCATTTATGGAAGAATTTAAGACAATCGGTTTGGACGCAGTTGTGGGCAGTGTGGGAAATGGCAGCACCCTTCGGCTGATCAGTGATATTCCCGGTGTAAAATATACCGAGGGAAGATTTCTGCCTTATTTCTTCCCGGATACTTTTTATGAAGGGGGAGACCCGGTTAAAGAAGCAAAAGTAAACTGGGTTACTGCAAGACGTGCCATCCTAAGAAAACCAATTGACAGAATCGGATATGGCGGCTACTTAAAACTTGCTTATCAGTTTCCGGAATTTATAGACTATGTGGAATCTGTTTGCAATGAATTCCGTGAGCTGTATGAAAATATTAAGGACACAACACCTTACTGTATCAAACGGGTAGCAGTACTGAACAGCTGGGGCAAAATGCGTGCATGGGGTGCCCATATGGTACATCATGCACTTTACCAGAAGCAGAACTATAGTTATGCAGGAGTGATTGAAGCCTTAAGCGGAACACCATTTGAAGTATTTTTTATTAACTTTGATGATATCAGAAATGACAGGAACCTCCTAAAGAATATAGATGTATTAATAAATGTAGGAGATGGAGATACTGCACATACCGGTGGTGAAGCTTGGGAAGATGCGGTGGTGTCAAGTGCAATCCGTCAGTTTGTTTATGAAGGCGGAGGCTTAATCGGGATTGGTGAACCTGCAGGACATCAATATCAGGGACATTATATCCAGTTAGCAAATGTATTTGGTATAGAAAAGGAAACAGGATTTACCCTAAATTACGATAAATACAACTGGGATACTGTCAGCAGACATTTTATCACTGAAGATTCCAGGGCAGATATTGATTTTGGTGAGGGTAAGAAAAATATGTATGCTTTAGAGGGTACCACCATTCTTGTACAAAAAGAAAAAGAAGTTCAAATGGCAGTAAATGAATTTGGTAAGGGAAGAAGTGTTTATATAAGTGGTCTGCCATATAGCTTTGAAAACACCAGAATCCTATACAGAAGTATTCTTTGGAGTACCCACGATGAAGAAGATTTAAATAAATGGTTTTCCAGCAACTTTAATGTAGAAGTGCATGCTTATGTAAAGAATAACAAGTATTGTGTTGTAAACAATACCTATGAACCACAAAAAACAAGGATTTACAGAGGGGATTCCAGCAGCTTTGAATTAGAGTTAGATGCCAATGAAATTATCTGGTATGAGATATCCTAAGCACATACTGATTTGGAAAAGTGAGAACATACAAGAAAATAGTTGCCCGAGGAAGAATTTTATGCTATGGTAGAGGTATCTTCTGAAAGCAGAGGTTGAAATAAGAATATGTTGATTAACCTACTTTTTAACAACAGCAAACTGCACTAATCTTTATTAGGAAAAGAGCCCTTTATGGAGGGCGCTGTTTTGGTGCAGTTTACTGGGGTTACTTTATGCGGATAGTATCCGTTTTATAGTAATCTGGTAAAAGGTAGGTATTTTTATGCCTGTTAACAGGTTATAGAATAATGGATGGGTGCTATCCTGTAAAGCTAAAGAAAAATGAAAGGAGGTATCAAATATTATGTTGATTCGTTTACGTTTCATGTTAGAGTCAGAATAGGCTCGGCATAAGGCGTCATTATCCCGGGCCTGTCCTGACAAAGAATACAGTCAGGAAAGGAATATAGAATATGTCGCAAATTATAATAACTGATATGAGTTTTAGTTATAAAACTTTTTATGAACCAATATTTGAAAAAATAACACTCAATCTGAACACCCACTGGAGGCTTGGACTAATTGGGAGGAACGGAAGGGGAAAGACCACCTTTTTAAGACTTCTTCATGGAGAACTCTCCCCGGATAAAGGAAGGATTAGTTTGGAAACAGACACAGAACTGTTTCCCTATGAAAATAAGGTAAAATATCCTCTTACCATGGATGTGATAAAAGAAAATATCGGGGGCTTAAGAACTTTAGAGGACAATCTGGATGACATGGATGCCCTTGGACAATACCTGGAACTTGATGGTTTCTCTATGGAGGGCCACATTAAGAAAGAGATGTACCGTATGAAACTGGGGGATGAGCTGCTTTATCGGGATTTTTCCCTTCTGTCGGAAGGAGAGAAGACCAAAGTGCTTCTAATTGCTCTATTTCTTCGAAAAGACACCTATCTTTTACTGGATGAGCCCACCAATCATCTGGATATTCAGGGTAAAAAGGATGTAGCGGAATATTTAAAACGAAAAAAGGGCTTTCTGGTAGTATCCCATGACAGGGACTTTTTAGATGAGGTGGCGGATCATATCCTGGCAATCAACAAGTCGGATATTACCGTGGAACAGGGCAATTTTACTACATGGAAGCAGAATAAAGATTTAAAGGATGAGTTTGAAGCAAGAACGGGTGAGAGATTAAACAGAGAGGTGAACCAGCTGGAGCGCCATGCTAAGAAGAGCCGGAATTGGGCGGGAACAGCCAATACTCAGAAATATGCCTTTGCCAGCCATGCCAGAACCAATGGTGCCAAAGCTTATATGGGTCAGGCAAAACGTTCGGAGCAGCAGATAAGGGATAAAATAGAAGAAAAGAAATCGCTGCTTCTTAATTTTGAGACGGCAAAAAAGCTTGAATTTGAACAGCTTGATACAGAAGATGCCTGGCTTGTGAAAGGAAAGAATATTATGTATTCCTATGAAGACAAGGAACTGTTCTTTGGACTATCCTTTGTGATAAAGCAAGGTGAACGTATTTGGATTAGAGGCCGGAATGGAGCAGGCAAGACCACCCTGTTAAAACTGATACTGGGTAAACTTTCCGTTAGGGGAATCCTCCGGGCAGAGGAACTTAAGATTACAGAAGCCCTGCAAGAACCTTTATGGAAGGAAGGATTTCTTAAAGAGCTTATAGATGGAGCAAATATAAATTCAGAAACTTTTGAAAAGCTATGTAGTCTTTTCGATCTTCCAGATGCTCTTTTCCACCGTCCATTAGAGACTTTCAGCAAAGGTGAGCTAAAAAAAATTGAAATAGCAAGAGCGCTTTCCGTAGAAAATCATCTGATTCTTCTGGATGAACCCCTTAATTACATGGATATTTACTTCAGGGAACAATTAGAAAGGGCTATCCTTGCCTTGAATCCAACCATTGTGTTTGTTGAGCATGACGAATGGTTTGGGGAGAGAGTTGCTACCAGGACAATTCATCTGTGATTTAAATAAGCTGGTTTTAATTTGTAAGATGTTCATTATATAAATAAGATGTGCAGGCACAAAGTGTCCCTGCACATCTTATTTTCTCAACTTTGTGCTTTTTTGAAAAGTCTTTTATTTTATTTTTTTATCGTGATTTCCTTTATTTTCTATAATAGTTTGCCTTATTATTTTATCCCTTTTCATATTCATCTGCTCTTTCATTTCTACTTCATTACCTGCAGTAACCAGGCCTCTTTTAATGGCTTTCTGTTTTATAAATATCTGTTTTATAAAGTATACCAGATCTCCGGAGTAAAGTACTACATTGATTTCTGCACCGATAAATAAAATGTACATAATAAAATAAAACCAAAGCATAAAAATGATAACGGCTGTTAAACTGCCATAAGTATTGGTGAAGTTGCCCATGTTATCCACATAATAGGAGAATAAATAGGAAAAGCCCATCCAGCCCACAGCTGATATAAATGCTCCCGGAAGTTCCTGAAATACACGGGTTTTTCGGTTTGGAATTACAACGTATAATAATAAGAAAAACAAGGTCAACAGGCATAGACCCACAATGGTACGGATACTGATAATAAATAAAGCCAGCTCACTTAAAACAGGTATCTTGCCCTGAATCCATAAAAATAACTGATTACCAAAAACTAAAATCGAAAGTGTAACCACAAGCATAATAATAAAAACAAAAGTATAAACAGCAGAAATAATCCGTAATCGTATATAACTTCTTGTTTCCTTAATACAATATACAGCATTTAACCCCTTTACAATTGAGAGCACGCCTCTGGATGCTGACCAAAGGGCAGTAATAGCTGCAAAGGATACGATGGTTCCTGTGGTTTTGGCATATACTTCTGTAATAATTGATATAATTAGCAAATGTAAAGAAGATGGGAATACGCCTGGTAATGTTTCCAGCAAGGTGCTTTCTGAAAAAATATCCTGTAAAATAGTCAGTAATAGCATAATGAAAGGAAAAAAAGATATAATTACAAATAAAGCTGCCTGTGCTGCAAAGGCTGAAACACAGTCATCCCTGATTTTCCTTGCAAATGCCCGGATTATTTTAATAAAAGATATGATGATCATTGTCATAGGTATACCTCCCAATTTTTTTACCTAGAAGGCAAAAATGGTGATTATAGTATTATATGTGAACGATTACAAGCTTAGTCATTTTGATTTATTTCAAATACTTTCTATTCCGGTACTCATTCATTTATGCTATACTTTAAAAATAAAGATATTATAATAATACTACATTATTCCAAAAAATCAAATCATATAAACTTAAAGGGGGATTACAGTGAAAAGAAAAAGATTAGTCTTTATGGTAATATTATTAGTATTTACTAATGTTACACTATTATTTCTTCCGTATATAGAGGCAGAGGCTGCTTCAAAGAAATATGGATTAATTATTGCAAATGAGAAAGGAAAATATACTTTTTATGACTTAAATGAGGCAGAAGGAAAAGCAGGATTAGAAACCGTCGGTAATGGCAATGTTATGGTTCCTTTATGGAGAATGACAAAACTTATGCCAGGACTTACTTATAAATATGATTCCAAAACAAAAGAAGCTACGGTAACAAATAAAAGTAATGGAAAGAAAATAGTATTTAAAAAAGACAGTACATATTTTAACTATTATTCCTCAAAAAGTTCCAAACCGGAAAAGAAGAAAATGGTTTATAAAATGTATCTTTCCCAAAAGAGTTCTTCTGTTATGGTACATATGAGTGCACTTCGCTGGGTAATGAATTCAGCAAAAGGATGTAAATACTATAAAATTGAAGATATGAAAAAAGGCGGTTATGATACTTCCATTTACAGCGGTCTTTTGGTTTATAATCCATACCAAGAAGTTACAGGGTTAGCAAAGGCAACAGAAGTGAATAATATTTCTAAAACTGTGAGAGTTACCATACCGGAAGGATATGCAGTTTCTCAGGTATTTGAATTATTGGTAAGTAAAGGAGTATGTGCTTCAACTAAATCCCTTTACGATGCACTTTACAACTATGATTTTAGTTATTATCCTTTAGTAAAGGCGATACCGGAGAATGAATTCCGCTGCTTTTTATTAGAAGGTTATCTGTATCCGGATACTTATGAATTTTACCGGTTAAGCAAAGGACAGGATGTTATAGGCAAGTTCTTAAGAAATGGGGAAAGTAAAATAACAGAGGATATGCGGTTAAAGGCAGAAAGTTTAGGTTATACCATGGATGAAATTTTAACCATAGCCTCCTTAATTGAGAAAGAGGCAGGGAATTCAAAGACTATGGCTGACATATCTTCTGTAATTCACAATCGCTTGTCAAAGGGAATGAAATTACAATTAGATGCCTCTATTTATTATGTGGAACGTTATATAAAACCAAATATTGATGGTGATATCAATCGATATAATTCTTACTATAATACCTATAAAACAGGAGCTTTACCATCAGGCCCCATATGCAATCCGGGTATTAAGGCAATAAATGCAGCTCTTAATCCGGCCCAGACAGAATATTTATATTTTTATAGTGATGAGAATGGAGAATATCATTTTTCCAAAGAATATGTAAATCCAAAAGCAAATGCATCCAATGAAAATGTAACAAAATAACCCCTTGACAACGGGGTTTAATGTGTTAGAATATTTTCATATATGAAAAAGGCTGTGAAGGTGTTATGCTATAGTCCTTTCATGCAATAGACATTGTATGTATTAGGTATTGCTTCTAAGATATTTGTTTTCTATCAGAGAGAGGAAGTCGCCGGCTGTAAGCTTCCTTAGTTCAGACAAATATTAATCTTCCCACCGGAGCCGCATCTTTGAATACTGAAACCAGTTAGTAGGGGATGACGTAAGTGCACGTTACGCATAACTTTAAGTGCTTATATATTATTGAATTTTATAATGTTTCATAATGTATAGGAATTAGGGTGGTACCGCGGAAATAGGCAGGCAGTTGTACCTGCTTCTGTATCATAAATGATATTGCTCCGTCCCTGTTTTTAGGGACGGAGTTTTTTTGTCCCTTAAATAAGTCATTTATTATAAAGGCGTTAAATGCCAAAATCAAGGCCAGGTTGAAAAAAACAGTGCTTTTTTAACCGGCAATTTGTGCTAAAGCACAAAGCTGTATTATTTAAAATGGGCTAATGGGCCAGAATCGAGGTTAGTATGAAAGAAAAATTAAAAGCAATTATTGATGAAGCTTTAAAACAGATGGAAGCCTCTGAAAGTCTTGACAAATTAAATGAAATCAGAGTTGCGTATCTAGGTAAAAAAGGTGAGCTAACAAATGTATTAAAATCCATGAAGGATGTAGCACCGGAAGACAGACCCGTGGTAGGTCAAATGGTAAATGAGGCAAGAACTGCTTTGGAAGAAAAGTTAGATACAATAAGAACTGCCTTTGAAAAGAGGCTTAGAGAAGAGCAAATAGCAAAAGAAACTATTGACGTTACACTTCCGGCGAAAAAGCCCATGATGGGACACCGCCATCCAAACACCATTGCGTTAGAAGAAGTAGAAAGAATCTTTGTAGGTATGGGCTACGAAGTGGTGGAAGGTCCTGAAATAGAATATGACTATTATAACTTTGAAGCTTTAAACATTCCTGCAAACCATCCGGCTAAAGACGAACAGGATACTTTCTATATTACTGGTAATATTTTACTAAGAACTCAAACTTCTCCGGTACAGGTACGTGAAATGGAAAAAGGTAAACTTCCTATTCGAATGATTGCACCGGGAAGAGTGTTCCGCTCTGACGAAGTAGATGCTACCCACTCACCAAGCTTCCACCAGATTGAAGGTTTGGTTATTGATAAGAATATAACATTTGCAGACTTAAAGGGAACTTTAGCAGAATTTGCTAAACAATTATTCGGCGAAGATACGAAAGTAAAATTCAGACCTCACCATTTCCCATTTACAGAGCCAAGTGCAGAAGTGGATGTAACCTGCTTTAAGTGCGGCGGAAAAGGCTGCCGTTTCTGTAAAGGTTCCGGTTGGATTGAAATCTTAGGTTGTGGTATGGTTCATCCCAATGTATTAAGAATGAGTGGAATAGACCCTAATGAATACTCCGGCTTTGCATTTGGCGTAGGTTTAGAGCGTATTGCTTTACTAAAATATGAAATTGATGATATGAGGTTGTTATACGAGAACGATACCAGATTCTTAAAACAATTCTAGAATTAAAATAATGTTATTTTTGCAAAGACTCAACAAAGTAATTAAATTGGTGCTAAAGCACCGGAATCGAGGTTAAAATGAATACACCATTATCATGGATAAAAGCATATGTACCAGATCTTGATGTGACAGCACAGGAATATACAGATGCTATGACTCTTAGCGGGTCCAAAGTAGAAGGGTTTGAACAGCTGGATGCTGATTTAGATAAAATAATAGTAGGTAAAATATTAAAAATAGAGAAACACCCGGATGCAGATAAATTAATTATATGTCAGGTTCAGGTTACGAAAGATGGTGAAACCGTTCAAATTGTAACAGGAGCGCCCAATGTAAAAGAAGGAGATGTAATTCCTGTTGTACTGGATGGGGGACGTGTTGCAGGCGGTCATGACGGTAATATGACTCCCGGAGGAATTAAAATTAAAAAGGGAAAACTTCGTGGTGTTGAATCCAACGGCATGATGTGCTCAATTGAAGAATTAGGTTCCAGCAGAGAGTTTTACCCGGATGCACCGGAAGAAGGAATATTTATATTCAATGCAAATCCGGAGTATGACAATATAGAGATAGGCTCCAATGCAATTAAGGCATTAGGTTTAGATGATGTGGTATTTGAATACGAAATCACTTCAAACCGTGTTGACTGCTTTGGTGTTCTTGGTATTGCCAGAGAAGCAGCAGCTACCTTTAGAAAAGAGTTCTGTCCACCAGTGGTAAAAGAAACCGGTAACAGTGAAAAAGCAAGTGATTATATATCTGTTGAAGTTCAGGATAATGACCTTTGCACCAGATATGTGGCAAGAGTGGTAAAAAATATTAAGTTAGCTCCATCTCCGTTATGGATGCAAAGAAGGTTAGCTGCTTGCGGTATTCGTCCAATTAATAACTTAGTAGATATAACAAACTATGTAATGGAGGAATACTCTCAACCAATGCATGCTTATGATTTAGAGCATGTAGCAGGGAATAAAATCATTGTCAGAAGAGGTAAAGAGGGTGAAGAATTCCAAACTTTAGACGGTCAGGTAAGAAAGATTGACGATTCCATTCTTATGATCTGTGATGCTGAAAAACCAATTGGTATTGCAGGTATTATGGGTGGTGACAATTCAAAAATTACAGATAATGTTAAGACTCTTTTATTTGAAGCAGCCTGCTTTGACGGAACCAATATCCGTTTATCCGGTAAAAAGTTAGGACTTAGAACCGATGCAGCCGCCAAATTTGAAAAAGGACTTGATCCCAATACAGCTATGGAAGCTATGAACCGTGCTTGCCAGCTGATTGAGGAATTAGGAGCAGGTGAAGTGGTTGGCGGTGCTGTTGACGTATATGATAATGTAAGACAGCCAAGAAGAGTACCATTTAGCTGGGAAAGAACTAACAAAATTCTTGGAACTAACATTGATAAAGCCACAATGCTTTCTTATTTTAAGAAAATAGACCTGGATTTTGATGAAACAACAAATGAAGTAATCGTACCCTCCTGGAGACAGGATGTTGTATCTCAGGCGGATTTAGATGAAGAAGTAGCCCGTTTCTATGGTTATGATAATATCCCCACTACTTTACCAACCGGCGAAGCGACCACAGGAAAATTATCCTTCAAACTACGAATCGAGAATATAGCAAGAGATATGGCAGAACAGTTTGGATTCAATGAAGGAATGACTTATTCCTTTGAAAGTCCAAAGGTATTTGATAAATTATTAATACCTATCGGAGATAAACTAAGAGAAACTGTTGTAATATCTAATCCTCTTGGAGAAGACTACAGCATTATGAGAACCATTTCTTTAAATGGTATGTTAACTTCTCTATCTACGAACTACAACAGAAGAAATAAGGATGTACGTTTATACGAATTAGCAAATATTTATATTCCGAAAGGACTTCCGGTTACGGAACTGCCGGATGAAAGAATGCAGTTTACATTAGGAATGTACGGTGCAGGTGATTTCTTTGACTTAAAGGGTGTAATAGAAGAATTCTTAGAAAAAGCAGGCATGAAGAATCTTGTTACCTATGACCCAAAGGCAGGAAAGACTTTCTTACATCCCGGCCGCCAGGCAAACATTATCTATGATGGAACTGTAATCGGTTATTTAGGTGAAGTTCATCCGGATGTACTCGATAATTACGAAATTGGTGACAAAGCCTATGTTGCAGTACTGGATATGCCTGAAATCGTATCCCGTGCAACTTTCGATGTAAAATATAGGGGAATCGCAAAATATCCTGCCGTTACACGTGATATTAGTATGCTAATGAAGAAAGATATACTGGCAGGTGATGTTGAAGCTGTTATACGTAAAAATGGGGGACACCTTCTTGAAAACTATCATTTATTTGATATTTATGAAGGAGCTCAAATCAAAGAAGGCTACAAATCTATGGCATACTCCATTAGCTTCAGAGCAAAGGATCGAACCTTAGAAGATAAAGATGTCACAGAAGTTATGGATAAAATATTAAATGGTTTAAGGAAATTAGGTATTGAATTAAGACAATAATCCGCATTAGGAAGCTTTGGCCCCAATAGAGGCAAAAGACTATCATATTAGTAATCCTCCAATAAGGATGTTTACGAAAATCATAATTATTTAGCACACAGCCGAACGATTATCGATGAATTGTAAATAAACTTATTGGAGGATTTCCTTTATAACAAACTTTGAACCAATAAAAAGTTCAATGGATTTTTCTTTGTATACATTATTTAAGTCTGACAATTTTGTAATTAAAACCTCGCTCATAAAAACCCCCATCCATTATTTTCTATCAATTTGCAACCAATACAACCTAAAATTTATTTTTAAAGAAAAAATAGGTTTCATTTACTAGTCAGAGGAATATATTAATATAGATATAAGCATAATTTATGCTTTCTGAAATGAAAGGTATAGAAATATGAGCGAAAATTTGAATGACGAGAAAAATAAGAAAAATAAATCTTGTGTCAATCCGATAGAATCGTGCTTACTATCACTACCTCCAAAACAATTTACATTACTATCAACAATATTTGGTCTAATATTACTAGATGACTTAAGTATCAATCAGAAAAATGCCCTTGGAAACTTCATAGTTAGCGTTGGTCAAACTATGTTAACAGCGGCTGCTCAGGAACAATCTTTACAAAGTGATTCAGAAAATGATCAGATTTGTGAGGATATTGATGATCTTAAAAAACAAATAACGTTACTTAAGAAAGAGTTAAACAGCCGTAAATAAGTGTTTCCAGCGACAACTTATAAAATTAGTGGTCGCTACTAAATCAAAATAGAGGCAAAACAATGTTTAATTTTAGTTCATGTAATTTCAGTGATTTATTAAATCAAATCTTAAAATATTGTAATTTTGGTAAATAATTTATTTCGGCTCAACCTTATGGTTGGGCCTTTTTTATAATACATCATTACTGTCAGATGCTGAATTAATCCATATCTGTCTTTATTTACAGCCACTCCCATATTCCCCCTATGTTTCCACAACTTATATATTTCATAAATATTACAAAAGTGTTACAATGAATTTGTTCCTAAGAGATAGCAAATCAAAAAGGAGGTTAAAATTATGTTTAATTTTAGTTCATGTAATTTCAGCGATTTATTAAATCAAATCTTAAAATACTGCAATTTTGGAAAATAATGTACAAAAGTATTACAATGAATTCTTTCCTAAGAGATAGCAAATCAAAAAGGAGGCAAAAATAATGTTTAATTTTAGTTCATGTAATTTCAGTGATTTATTAAATCAATTATTAAAATACTGTAATTTCGGTAAATAATTCTTAAAGAGCTGTAATGAGTTCTTTCCTAAGACATAATAAAACAAAAAGGAGATTAAAATAATGTTTAATTTTAGTTCATGTAATTTCAACGATTTATTAAATCAGTTATTAAAATACTGTAATTTTGGTAAATAATTTATTTCGGCTCAACCTAATGGTTGAGCCTTTTTTTGTGATATAAGCGGTTGCATCAGTCATGGATTTTTCAGCCGAGAAGGAAATTCATCGATTAAATCTGTACATTTACAGTCACTCCCATATCCCCCCTATGTTTCCACAACTTATATATTTCATAAATATTACGAAAGTGTTACAATGAGTTTGTTCCTAAGAGATAGCAAATCAAAAGGAGGCAATAATTATGTGTTTTAACTTTAGCTCTTGCAAAGAATTATTAGAACAAATATTAAAATACTGTCGTTTTGGAAACTGCAAATAATTTCTCTCGGCCCGGCCTTATGGTTGGGCTTTTTTTAATTAATGATTTTGTAATAGAAAGTTTATACTTTTGGGGTATTTTTAGACAAAGTTTTGACAAATATAGCCTCTATGATGTAAAATAGTAAATAAGCTTATGACAAGTTATAAAATGTAATAAATTACATAGGAGGAGATTAAATGAAGCAACGAATGTTAAAATGTATTGTAGGTCTCTTAGTCTTAATGATGGCTATACCTATAATACCGGGAGGCAGTATAGTGGCAGAAGCAGCCGCACCAAAGCCTACATTATCCATTTCTAAGAAAACTATTGTAGGAACCGGTGCAACCTATACTATATCTGTTAAAAATGCAGGTAAGAATGTAACAAAATATAAATGGTATTCCACCAATAATAAAATTGCAAAGGTACAGGCTACAAAAGACCCGGCAGTTGCAAAAGTAACTACAGTTGGTAAGGGATCCGCTTATATTAAATGTGGTGTTTTCTATAAAGATGGAACTATCAGACGTCCTTATAGTCAGGTTACTGTACAGATTCCTGTCACAAGTGTTAAGATTACAAACGCATTAGATAATGAGGAAAATAATAACAGACATGTTATAGCAGTAGGCGAGACTTTTGATTTTAATGCTACTAAAACACCAAGCAATGCCAGTGAAAAATTATATTATTTTCTTGGTAATTCCGGAGAAACCTATGCTAAAGTAGATGCTGTTACAGGTAAAGTAACCGGTGTGAAGCCTGGTTTTGTAGTATTAAGAGTAGCTGCCGGTATGACAAAGGATGCAGCAGCAAATAGTAAGATAGATGATGCTATCAATATTGAGATTGTTGAAAAGACAACGAAAGTAAATAGCGTTGATTTAACAGATTCTACTACATTAAAGGTTACTTTTAGCAGTGCAATTGATCCAGATACCGTAATTGGTAAGGATAAAAAATTAAAAGATTCCGTTGTTATAATGGCTAAGACCGATGAGAAGAATAATACTGCCAAAGGTTTGGGAGAAATTACTGCAACCTTATCCAATGACGGAAAGGTGTTAACTATTCAGACCCAGTATAATTTCAATGGTATTTATGGACTTATCTTAACCTCCGATGTTAAAGGTAAAGATAAATCAGATTTACAGCCATTTAGTAAGACTTTAAAATACTATGATACAATTGGTCCTTCTTTCATAAAATATACTACAGATGAAACAGGATTAAAGGCTACTATTCACTTCTCTGAAGCAGTTAATTTCTCTAAGATGGATATTATAGGTGCAAGAGCATTAAGTTCAAAAGTAATTACAGCAACTACAACGAATACATTGTTACAAGTAAGGAATTATGTTGTATCAGAGGATAGGAAGTCATTAACCATTGATTTAACCAACATGGATCCTGTAGATCAGAATAAGATTTTTGAAATTCAGATTACTGGAATTACAGATATAGCAGGTAATGTTCCGCCAACTTATCCGTTAAGAGCATTATTAACAACAGATACAACTCCAAAACCTCAAGCTAGATTATTAAACATCGCAAGGACAAGTTATGATACATTAACAGCAACCTTTGATAGACCAATTAAGACAGTTGGAACCTTAACTATTTCAGGCAGTTATGAAATGCCGGCTGGTGTTGTAGATAAAGAGGATTCAAGAAAAGTTAATTATAAGTTGTCTACAGCCTCTGCACAACTTACGGGTATGCAGACCGTTACCATACAGTACTGGGATAGTTACAATGTATCTATCAATGACACAACAGCATATACTGGAGTTTCAAGACAAGTTAACTTTACATCCGATAAGACAGTTCCTCAATTAATAAAGAGTGAATTAGGCATTGAAACAATAAATAATGTAGATGTTTATAAATTGGTATTAACTTATAATAAGAATGTTGAAGTGCTATATCCAAGGGGTATATTAAATGCAAACATCGTAACTAGTAATAATGACAGATACTCCAACAAACCATTGAGTTTCACTGCAGTTGCAAAGGATAAAGAAGTAACATTATTACTGAACTCCAATGAAATATTATACAGTGGTACTTACATGATTGAAATTCCAGAAGCTTTTGTTAGAGATACTTATTGGAACAGAAGTAATAAGACTACGATTACCGTACTTAAGAATGCAGCAGTATCCAGTAATTTACCTGCTCCAAGATTAGTACAGCAGGCACCAGATGATAATAATATTATAGAAGTATATTTTGGTGTGAAGGTTGACGAAACTACTGCACAAAATGTAGCAAATTATAATATTCCGGGTGTTAGCATTGTGTCAGCAACATTAAAAGATAATAATGATGTTGATGGTGCAAGAATTGAATTACGTGTTCAATCCGGTACCATTATAGCTAATACTGCTTACTATGCCATCATCAGCGGAATTACAGGGTATCATAATACCTATTCAGCAATGGATACTTACCAGACACCCATATACCTGAGAGAAAACACAGCTCCTGCTGTTGTTAGTGCAGTACTTAGCTATCCTGGTCTGATTACCCTTACATTTACAGAGGATATTTCAGGATCCCCTTCATTCAAAGTAACTCAGGGTGGTATAGATTTAGGTGGTATTGCTTCTATCGTGGGTAACAAAGTTATGATTAATCTAAGTGTGGCTCCTAATATTAATAATCAACCTATTTTATTGGAACCAACTCAAAACAATGTAATAAAAGATGCTAATGGAAACGCAGCAATTATTACAATTAGAAATATACCTGTAAAATATTAATTTATAATTGATAAGTAAAGAAGGACTGCTTCCCGGCAGTCCTTTTTTCTTAAAGATTTAGACAAATAAATGGCAAATTTTAGACATAAAGTTGACATCACTTGGTAATATCTTATGTATTGTAGATAGAATGCTTATAAAATGAAAAGGTGGGAATTATGAAGAAACGTATCTTAAAAGGTATTACACTTATGATAACTCTCCTGTTGGTCTTACCAATGTTTTCTTTAGGGAATAGTACAACTGCCGAAGCAAAAACAAATAAGAAATATAATCAAAGACCAACTTTTTCTATGACACAAAAGACTATAAGTGAAGATGAAACATTTACCATATCATTAGAGAATTTAGGCAGCCAGGTAAAAAAGGTTTATTGGTATTCTCAGAACAAAAAAGTTGCCACTGTAAAGGTAAAAGATAAAAAGTCAGCTACCATTACGGGAAAAAGACAAGGTACGGTTTTTATTAAATGTAAGATAACTTATAAAAATGGTGCTGTTGTAACACCATCCTGTAAAGTAAAAGTATATACAAAAGCAATCAGTATTAAGATTCATAATGGGAAGCTAAACAATCAGGGTTTTCACATTCTGGAGGAAGGTGACAAATTTAATTTTAATGCTAAAATAACACCAGGCAATTCTAATTATAAGACCTATTGGTTTATTGATAATAATTATGTTGCCAGACTTTATAGTGATGGTACTGTAAAAGGGCTGAAAGAAGGGGTTGTAAGACTAACTGCTGTAGCAGCCCGTTCCAGTGAAGAGGCAAAAACAAGTACTGTTCGTGATACTATTACCATTTTAGTTGTTAATGATGACTACGACTATGATGACGACTATGAGTATGGTGATGATTATGACGATGATGATGTTGTAAAAGTAAATGTAACAAATATTACATTAAAGGAAGCAACCAAAATCGATGTTGCCTTTGACAGGGCCATTGATAAGAATACGGTAATTGGTGCCAATATAGCATTATTAAATTCAGTAATTATAACCCCGAGATGGGATTCCCAAGGTAATATTGCCAATGCTCCGGGAGTATTAACAGGTACTTTATCAGAGGATGGAAAAACACTTTCTATCCAGTCTTCCTACGTATTGAAAGGTGTGTATGAAATTCGCCTAACATCCTCCATAAAATCCGTTGATGGTAAAGTATTAAAAGAATTTGTGAAAGAATATTCTGTTTATGATACAAAGAAACCAAAATATGAAGGGGTTGACCTTGATAACACCGGTTTAATTGCAACGTTTAAGTTCAGTGAAGCCATGGATTTCACTAATATGATAGTTGCAGACGGAAAAGCAGCAACCGGCGGTCAGACATTGGAGCAGACAACACTTAATATAATCAATACAAGATCAAACTATGTAACCTCTTCTGATAGAAGATCCTTAAGCATTAATTTAGTGGGTATACCCCAAAGTGACCGGAATAAATTATTGTCAGTTCGTCTTTATAATTTAAAAGATTTAGCAGGAAATATCATAGAAGGCGATCCGGTTACAGTAACATTTAAAACAAATACTGCTTATCAGTCTCAGGCCAAAATTCAAAGAGTGGAACGAACGGATTATTATTATCTGACAGTTACCTTTGATAAGCCAATCAAAACTGCAGGTATGTTAGTTATTAATAACTTAGAAGGCATTAAAGGAGTAGTTGATACCGGAAATAATACCAAGGTCAACTACAAATTAAGCGAAGCAGCAGCTAAGTTAAAAGGATACCAAAGAGTATCTGTAGGATATTGGGATGGATATAATGTAGATCCAAATGATAAGTATTCCGATACCTTACAGGGATATAATGTTAACTTTGATACCAATAATCTGTTACCATTACCGGCACCTGTTTCCATTCTACAGGACAAAGAGGATAATAGTATAATCAATGTGCAGTTTAATAATATGTTAGATAAAGCATCGGCTGAAAAAATTAATAACTATATAATTCCCGGCCTGATTATTACTGCTGCGGAATTAAACAACTCTACGAACAGCGGAGTTGTTAAGCTGAAAGTTCAGGCAGGTTCCATAGCAGTTACACAAAATTATCAAATCAGTATTACGGGAGTGAAAGGGTATAACAATAGCTTTAAAGAAATGAATTCATTTCAGACGGTAATAACCTTAAAAGAGAATAGAGCTCCGGAGCTGGTAAGTTATACTTACTATTATCCTATCAGTATTATGCTGGTTTTCAATGAAACCATAACCGGCACTCCAAGTTTTAAAGTAATGCAGAATAATGCGGATTTGGTACTTTCCACATCCATTAATGACAAAACTATACTAATTAATTTAAAGGCTACTCCGGAAATGGGTAAATATATGGAATTATTGCCCACTGAAACAAACAAGATTATGGATCTTGCTGGAAATAAAACAGGGTCCGTATTGAATCGATATATTATTCCTGCCAATTAATTTTAAGCAGTATCATTCTGAATCCCAACTCTGCAGGGTTTCGTTGGGTAAAGAATTAGAATAACCTAACCTATATTCATAAAAATGAATACTTTCTTCCTGGGGCCCGTTGTAGAATTTGTGACTTGCTTAATGAGGCATAAATTATTTAAAATTCTGCAACAGGCCCACTTTTGTTATTTACAAATCCTTTGTATTGCTATTCCTACTGACTGTCCGCTCTTTTATTACTTCTTATCCTCCTCTTCTGTCAAGCCCTCTAATCGTCGTCTTCAATCAATCTATTAATCCCTCTCTTCTGTTATTTCCTCTAAGTGCCGGTCCTTTTATTTCATTAAACATCTGTTTCTGTGTTTCTCTTAATTTGTCTCACTATTATTTTCTTTTAATAGCCCTTTACGTATCCTAAGATTTGTTTTATAATGATTCCAAAATGAGTGTTGTTAAGGAGAAAGTCATTGAAATCTGTTGTTGTGACAATAAGCCGAGTGCTGTTTATTTTATATATTATTATGCTGGCATATTTTTTGTTTTTTAGTGAACGATATGGACGGACCATCGTTTCAAATGAATATAGATATAATTTAACGGTATTAAAAGAAGTTAGAAGATTTATTACCTACCGTCAATTAATTGGATTTGAAAGTTTTGTTGTTAATATATTCGGAAATATTTTCGCCTTTGCTCCTTTTGGTTTTATGTTGCCAATAATAAGCAATCAAAATCGAAAGTTTTGGAATGTAACCTTTTTAAGTTTAGAATTTAGCCTCACCGTTGAACTGATCCAACTGCTTTTTAAAGTTGGAATTTTTGATGTGGATGATATTATTATGAATACTATTGGCGGAATGATTGGATATCTTTGCTTCTTTATAGCCTATAAAATATATAAATCATTTCATAATACTTGATAGGAAGGAGTCCTTATGTTTAAACGGAAAAAAGAAGCAGTTATATTTACGGATAGAGTACATTCCATTAAGGGAATTATATCATTATGCATGGGATTGGTATCCGGCATTTCTTTTATAGTGCTTGCTTATGTTTCCAGCTTATCTCAGGGAAATGGAAGCATGCTTTTGGGGTTTGCCGGAATGGCTTTATTTTTCCTGTCTTTGGTAGGGTTTTATTTAGGAATTAATAGTTGTAAAGAAAAAGAGATTTATTATACTGCTCCAGTTGCAGGAGTACTTATCAACGGTGTGTTTATTATTGTATATTTTACTCTTTATATTATTGGAATCAGTTTGTAAGTGTTTTTTAAAAGGATTAACATAGAAAAGAGGTAGATAATGAAGTATTTAGAATTATTCAAAGAAGAAAATGAAGAAATCATGGAACGCTTTCACTTATCTATGTACCGAATACAGGAAATTACTAATGAGAAGACTGTAAAAGAACCATACTTAGACTATTTTAAGAAAGTAGCTTCTTTTATCCTTCAAATTAAGGATCTTGTTTCGTTAGCAGAACATGATAGGTTAAGTAAAATGTCTTTGGAGGAACTGCAGAATTTAAATCATAGGCTATACCAGGACATATTAGTGGAAAATTATGAAACAAGCTATGCCAATCCTCGTTATGCAGCGAAGATATTAGGTAAACAATATGGCAAATTACTATCCTTTCTCTATACAGAAATAAGAGGAATGATTGCGTATGGCTTTGAGTACCGGTTGGTTCCCATTACAATTTATATGGAATTATTTATAGAAGTCTATAATTATTTCGAGGAAGAAGGAGAATTCACCTACAAAGATGTTAAGAGAACTATCTCTGATTTTATGCATGATTATTGTCCTGATTTTGTGGAATATCGAACAAGAGAGCTTTTAGACAGTTCCCTTACATTTGCAAAAGATATCATTATGAATTGGGATCTTTCAGACCTTCGGTATTTATACCAATTTGGAGAATATATAGATGAAAATGAATTAGAGATTGCAAAGTTTTTAAACAGTATGTCTGAAGAAGAAGTAAAGGCAATGGCATTTACTTATACAGATGGATATAAGAGAGGTTTCGAGAATCAAAGAATTGACTTAAGCAGGAAAAAAACCGTTGTCATTCGATATAACATTGGATTTGAACGAATGGTACGTTATGCCATCCATTATTTTTTAGAAATGGGACTAGAACCTATTCTGTACAGAGCGGCTGTAAATAGTATAAGTAAAAGGCAGCATTTAAAAATTGGCTATCACTCCACAGGTCCTAACAGACAATATGATTATGACCACCGTTATGATAACGGACTTTATCTTAATAAGGATTTTAATGACAGAAAGCTTACCGGACAGCGGAATGCCTATGAAAAGTATAAAATCCAGGCGGCTGTTTATGCAGGGCCTGCATTAATTGAAGTATTTGGGGAGAAGAATTTTTCACCTGAGAATAAAGAAGAAGCTATCCGCCTGGATAAGAGACAGCAAAAATTATATGTAAATTATAACAGAGATGCTAATTTACTTACCAATGAATATATCAAAGGTGGAGAAACCAGTTTTACCATTATAGCTTACCCAATACCTGAGATAGGGGAACAGTTCAAAGAAATTTTTGCTGATACAGTGAAAGTAAATACTTTAGACAATGATACTTACCGTAAGATTCAGCAATCCATTATTGATGTGCTAGACCAGGGGGAATATGTAAGAATATTAGGCAGCGGTCACAATAAGACAGATTTGAAGGTAATGCTCTATGAATTGAAGAATCCGGAGAAAGAGACTATCTTTGAAAACTGTACCGCAGATGTGAATATACCCGTAGGTGAAGTATTCACTTCTCCGAAACTTACAGGTACAGAGGGTATTCTTCATGTATCTAAGGTTTATCTCAATGAATTAGAATATAAAGAATTATATCTGGAATTTAAAGATGGAAAGATTGCAGATTATACTTGCGGTAATTTTATATCGGAAGAAGAAAATAAAAGATTTGTAAAAGAAAATCTTATGTATAATCAGGAAACCTTGCCTATTGGAGAATTTGCTATTGGAACTAATACCACTGCTTATGTAATGGCACAAACCTATCAAATAGCTGACAAATTGCCGATTTTAATAGCAGAAAAAACAGGACCACATTTTGCAGTAGGTGATACCTGCTATCAGATGAGCGAAGAAATGAAGCTATATAATCCAGACGGTAAGGAGATAGTGGCCAAAGACAATGAAATCTCCATCCTTCGAAAGACAGATATGGAAAAAGCATATTATAACTGTCATACAGATATAACCATTCCATATGATGAGTTAGGTGAAATCAGTGTATATAAAAAGAATGGTGAAAAGACAACTATCATAAAAGATGGCAGGTTTATCTTACCTGGAACAGAAAAATTAAATGAAGCATTTCATTCCTAATAAATATTTTGGAACGAATTAAAAAGAAAGTGAGGCAATTATGGCAGCAAAAGTAGGAATTATTATGGGAAGTGATTCAGATCTTCCAATTATGAGCAAGGCAGCAGAAATACTGGATTTATTAAAAGTAGAATATGATATGACAGTTATTTCAGCTCATAGAATGCCGGATGTATTTTTTGATTATGCAAAATCCGCAGAAGAAAAAGGTTATAAGGTTATTATTGCAGGTGCAGGGGGAGCAGCGCATTTACCCGGTATGTCAGCAGCCATATTTCCAATGCCTGTAATAGGTGTACCAATTATGACCAAGGCATTAGGAGGGGTAGATTCCCTTTATTCTATTGTACAGATGCCATCGGGAATACCAGTAGCAACGGTAGCAATTAACGGAGCTCTTAATGCAGGACTTTTGGCGGCTAAAATACTTGCTGTATCAGATCCGGACTTATTAGAGCGTATCAAAGCTTATGCTGCAAGTTTAAAAGATGGGGTTTCTGCCAAAGCAGAGAAGTTAGAAAAATTAGGCTACGAGGCATATATGAAAGAGATGAATTAATTCATATTAACCTTGATTCCAACGCTTTAGCACTTTTTAATAATTATATACGAACTTTGTAATGAGGCTGTGCAAAACAATAAGTTTTGCAGCAGCCTCATGTCTTTTTGTCAAAGGAAAAATAATATTAAATTATAGATAATACTTATACAAGATAAAGCACTATTAACTACACTTATAAAAAACATAAGAAATAATGAAGCTGAAAGGTAAGACAAATAACATCCGTTATGCTACAATAGTTGTGGAAAAACACCTTTGAAATCGAAGAAACCAACTAAAGGAGGACATACCATGGATTATAAGAAGGCAGGAGTAGACATTGAAGCCGGTTATAAGGCTGTAGAGTTAATGAAAGAACATATTAAGGGTACCATGAGAAGTGAGGTGTTAACTGGCATCGGCGGGTTCTCAGGAGCATTTTCTCTGGAGAAATTCAAAGGTATGGAAAAACCCACTTTAGTATCAGGAACAGATGGTGTGGGAACGAAATTGAAGATAGCTTTTATACTGGATAAACACGATACCATTGGTATAGACTGTGTTGCCATGTGCGTAAATGATATTGCCTGTGCAGGGGGTGAGCCTTTATTCTTTCTGGATTATATAGCATGCGGTAAAAATAAACCTGAAAAAATAGCTGCTATTGTAAGGGGTGTGGCAGAAGGATGTAAACAGGCAGGTGCTGCCCTAATTGGAGGTGAAACTGCAGAAATGCCCGGTTTTTATTCCAATGAAGAATATGACTTAGCAGGCTTTGCAGTTGGAATTGTAGATCAAAAGGAACTGATTACAGGAGAGTTATTAAAACCGGGAGATGTCCTAATTGGTATCTCTTCTTCGGGAATACACAGCAATGGATATTCTTTAGTTAGAAATGTATTTAATATGAAAAGGGAAACATTAGACAGTTACCACGAAGCCTTAGGAACTACTCTTGGAGAAGTTTTATTGACACCTACTAAAATATATGTGAAAGCTCTTTCTGCCATAAAAACAGGGGGAGTTAAAATAAAAGCCTGTAGTCATATTACCGGCGGCGGATTCTATGAGAATATTCCAAGAATGTTAAGAGAAGATGTTCACGCTAAGGTTTATAAAGACAGTTATGAAGTGCCGGCAATTTTTAAGATGCTGTCCGTAGATGGCGCTATTGAAGAAAAGACGATGTACAATACTTTTAACATGGGAATCGGTATGATAATTGCAGTAGACAGTTCAGAAGCAGATAAAACCCTTGGACTTCTAAAGGCATCCGGAGAAACTGCTTATATAATAGGAGAGATAACCTCAGGAGAGAAGGGTGTGACCATATGCTAAGAATAGCAGTCTTAGTATCCGGTGGGGGTACAAATCTACAGGCAATCATAGACAGCATGAAACAAGGGAAGATAACCAATACAGAGATAGGAGTTGTTATCAGTAATAGAGAGCAGGCTTATGCTATAGATAGAGCAAAACAGTATGGAATAAATACAGCTGTTGTATCTCCAAAGGATTATGAAAACCGTGAAGAATTTAACTTGGCATTATGTGAAGCCCTTGATTCCTATCAGGTGGATTTGATTGTTCTTGCAGGTTATCTGGTTATTTTACCTAAAGTATTAATTGAAAAGTACCCCAATAAGATCATTAACATTCATCCATCTCTTATACCTTCTTTTTGCGGTCCTGGCTTTTACGGGCTTCGTGTCCATGAAGCTGTATTAGAGCGGGGAAATAAGATAACAGGTGCTACCGTTCATTTTGTAGATGAAGGCACAGATACCGGGCCTATTATTCTACAAAAAGCAGTTCCGGTCAGGGAACAGGATACACCTGAAATACTGCAAAAAAGAGTTATGGAGGAAGCGGAATGGTATATACTGCCGGAGGCAATTAATTTAATAGCTAATAACAAGATTAAAATAAATAATACAAAAGTATATATAACAGATTAATTTTAGAGAAGTTATGGTAACAGGGGACGGATTGTAGTAATGAATAGACTCTTATATAAGGAGGAAGTTATGAAGATACTTATTGTAGGAAGCGGCGGAAGGGAACATGCCATTGCCTGGAAAGTTGCACAAAGCAGATTGACAGATAAAATCTATTGTGCACCGGGGAATGCAGGAATAGAAGATTATGCAGAGTGTGTAGATATAAAAGCTACCGATTTAGAAAAGCTTGCTGAATTTGCAGAAAAAGAGCAGGTGGATTTAACTGTTATAGGTATGGATGATCCATTGGTAGCCGGTATTGTTGATATATTTGAAGAAAAGGGTCTAAGAATATTCGGACCGAGAAAAAATGCGGCTATTATTGAAGGCTCCAAAGCATTCTCCAAAGACTTGATGAAAAAATATCATATACCTACTGCTGGTTATGAGAACTTTGATAATCCACATGAAGCTATTTCCTATTTAAAAACCTCCCATTATCCCATTGTTCTTAAAGCAGATGGATTAGCTCTTGGTAAAGGAGTGCTGATCTGTAAGGACTTTAAAGAAGCCAGGGAAGGTGTTAAAGCCATTATGGAGGACAAACAGTTTGGCCGGGCAGGAGACCTTTTGGTAATTGAAGAATTCATGACAGGACAGGAAGTATCTGTTCTAGCTTTCTGTGATGGAACCAATATTAAAACTATGACCAGTGCCCAGGATCATAAAAGGGCAAAAGATGGGGATCAGGGTTTAAATACGGGAGGCATGGGAACCTTCTCTCCAAGTCCCTTCTATACAAAAGAGATCCATGAATATTGTATGAATACTATTTACAAGCCTACCATAGATGCTATGAAGATGGAAGGAAGAGATTTTATAGGCATCCTTTTCTTTGGCTTAATGTTAACAGAGAAAGGGCCAAAAGTTTTAGAATATAATGCAAGATTTGGTGATCCGGAGACACAGGTAGTACTTCCCCGAATGAAAAATGATATTGTGGAAGTATTTGAAGCATGTATTGATGGAAAGTTAGAAGATATTCAACTGGAATTTGAAGATAACGCTGCTGTATGTGTTGTATTAGCTTCAGAAGGATACCCGGAATATTATGAAAAAGGGTTTCTGATTCATGGGTTGGAGAATTTTAAGAATAAAAAAGGTTATTATGTGTTCCATGCCGGAACCAAAAAAAGCCCGGAAGGTATCATAACCGATGGAGGACGGGTTCTTGGTATAACTGCAACGGGAATTAATTTAAAAGAGGCCGGAGAAAATGCCTATGAAGGAACCCGTTGGGTTGATTTTAAAAATAAATATATGAGAAATGACATTGGCAAGTCCATAGAATAGCCGGAAAACATTGGACAATTATGGGATTGTATATGTGATGCAAATCGTTTATAATGAAAAAATAGTTTGACAGTAATCGGAAAATGAGGATGATATTACAATTTTTGCGAAAATGTCACAAAACTGCCATATGTATTCACTAAGATACTTAAAGAGAGCACAGAGGATAAGCGGTTTTAGATACGTAGGAGGAACAGTTATCAATGAAGAAATTTTCATATCATAAATGGTTTGCAATAATACTTTGTCTGGCACTCATATGGCCGCAAGGTTTTGGATTTCATGTAATGCATGCAGCTGCTGCAACGAAGAAAGGTACTGTAACAGCTACCAGTTTATATGTCCGGACGGGGCCTGGTACCGGTTATGATAAAGTGAAGATAAATGAAGCCGAAATCTTTTTAAAGAAAGGGGAGGCGGTTACCATTCAGGATGAAAAAGATGGATGGTACAAAATATCTTTTAAGTTTAACGGTAAAACTTCTAACGGTTATGTTATGGCCGACTATATAAAGTTAGAAAAAGGCGGGCAGGAAACGAATGTTACTGTGATAGAAACGGATTTTAAAATACCGGGGACGGTAACAGTCACGGATTTAAATGTACGTGAGAAGGCTTCCGCTTCCAGCAAAAAGCTAATTTCCTTATCTAAAAATACAAAGGTAACTATTTTAAATGAAGAAATAAATAATGGTAAATGGTACCGTATATCCGTTGTGAAAGATAAAAAAACCATAGTTGGATATGTTTTAAGCGATTATGTAAAGATAAATTTTAATTCCGGCTATAATGCAAAAGTATATAGCAATTCAGATGTAAAAATCAAAAAAGCTGCAGGGAATAGTGGGGCAAATGTAACTTATAAAGTAAGCGGTAAGACAGTTACCTTAAAAAATAATAAGTCTGTTGTTGTAACAAAAGAAGTTACAAAAGACGGTAGTAAATGGTTTGGAATTGATTTTATTGTAAGCGGTGTAGAATATAGTGGGTATATTTTAAGTAGTCAAGTGTTGTTTGATACTAAGAATCCTACTTCAACTCCTACACCAACACCGACACCTACAAAGGAACCAGATGAAAACGGAAATACTTCTTCAGGAGGGGAAAAAATAAGCGGTGCAAGTTATGAGATACCTGCTGCAGTTACATCTAGCAACTTAAATGTGCGGAAAGAGCCCACAACCAAAAGTGCCAAGATTACGAGTATCCCAAAGAATACAAAAGTAACGGTATTAAATGAAAAAATAAAGGATGGAAAATGGTACCGAATTACTTTCAAGAAGAGTAATAAAACTTATACAGGTTATGTATTAAGTGACTATATTAAACTTACTTTAAAAGACACAGTAGATGCTAAAGTAAACAGCAGCTCCGGAGTTAAAATAAGAACCGGGGCAGGAGATACTTCTAAATATTTGACCTATAAGGTAAGCGGAAAAACGGTATCTTTAAATAAAGGTAAATCTATAACCATTACCAAAGAAGTTAATGATAAGAAGGGGAAAAAGTGGTTTGCAATCAGCTTCCCTGTAAGCGGTGTAAACTATAGCGGATATATTCCGGCAGATCAGGTATTGTTCAAGGGTATAACACCGAAGGTGACGCCCACTCCAACCCCAACAGTAACTCCAACCCCAACTGTGACCCCAACCCCAACGGTAACTCCCACACCAACAGCGACTCCAACTCCCACACCGGTAGATTACTTAAATATTACATATCCTACGGATGGATATATTGCTGCATCAGATACCTATTTATATCAGGATCTCTATAATAACTATCTATATGATGTAAATTATAATCCAATTATATTAAAAGCCAATCAAAAGGTAACCATGTACAGTTCCTATCTGGCGGATACCATTCCATGGATGTTCTTATCCGTTGAATATAATGGTAATGTATACTATGGATATGTTAAGGTGGATTACATAAAATTAGAAAAAACAGACAGTTCAGGAATGACTCCAACCCCTACAGTCCCCTCTGGTGGGGGATTAACGGAAAAAGAGTTTGAGCAGGAAATGAGTAATCAAGGTTTTCCTGAAAGTTATAAGTCACTTCTTAGGGAATTGCACAGGCAATATCCGTCCTGGATATTTGAAGCATATCATACAGGACTTGATTGGAATACTGTCATAGAAAAAGAAAGTAAATTAGGAACCAGTTTAATTTCTAATGGTAAAAGTATAGAGTGGAAATCTTTAGAGAAGGGTGCGTATGATTGGGGGAAAGATACTTTCATTCCTTTTGATGGAAGTACCTGGGTGAATGCCTCAAAAGAAGCCATTGCCTATTATATGGACCCAAGGAATTTCCTGAATAACCAGGGAATCTTCCAATTTGAACTTTTGAAATATAAGAGTGAATATCAGAATGTCACCGGTGTAGAAGGAATATTATATAATACACCACTTTATAATAGATCCTACACCTTCATAAATGACAATGGCATAGAAGAAACTATTACCTATGGGGAGACCTTTGTAAAAGCGGCACTGTACTCCGGTGTAAGTCCTTATCATTTGGCAACCAGGGTAAAGCAGGAGGTCATAACAGGACCGACTTCTTTAAGTTCCAGTGTAACCGGTACTGTTTCTGGTTTGGAAGGTCTATATAATTTCTATAATATTGGTGCATATCACAGTACAGCTCCAGGGGGAGCAGTGGCCAATGGATTAAAATATGCCAAAGACGGAACTACCAGTGCAGAGTTAAATGCTTTGTACCGTATTCCTTGGGATAACCCATATGATTCTATTGTAGGGGGTTCCTACCATATAGGCCGAAATTATATCAGCAGAGGACAGGATACCATATATTTACAAAAATTTAATGTAACTCCGGATTCAACTTATTCTCATCAGTATATGGCTAATATAGAGGCACCTGCGGCAGAAGCAAAGAAAACATATACTGCATACAGTGGTATGATGAATGAACCAATTGTGTTTTCCATTCCGGTGTATAAAAACATGCCTGCAGATGCTGCACCTATACCGGCTAAGTCCTATAACCCCAATAATTGGTTGAAGACTTTAAATATTGAAGGTTATAAATTAACCCCAACTTTTAATTCTTCTTTGGAACAGTCTTACTATATGGAGGTTGCAAATTCGGTTGATTTTGTGGTAGTCTCCGCACAAGCAGTCAATAAAAATGCAGCCATAACAGGTACAGGAACCTACTCGTTACAAGTGGGTAACAATTCCCTTATGGTTACAGTAACTGCGGAAAATGGGGATGTAAGACAGTACATGATAAATGTTTACCGTAAAGAATAAATTAAAAAATAATGTAATGAGAAAAACATTATAAAAGATAATAAACATAAGAAAGCTGGTAAATGAATTCATTTACTGGCTTTTTTACTCTTAACATAATTCAATCATTTGGGATAATACTATAATAATAATAAAAATATTGACAAATGATAAAGAGTGTTATAGTATGTATATAACAAATATAACTAGGAGGTGGATGAATTGTTCCTAACAATTGATTTTAATAGCGAGGAAGCCTTATATATCCAATTACGCAATCAAATCATATTTGGAATTGCATGTGCAGAAATTCGCGAAGGAGATAATCTGCCTTCCGTAAGAGATTTAGCTGAAGATATTGGAATTAACATGCATACGGTGAATAAGGCATATACCATATTAAAGCAAGAAGGTTATGTGAAGCTTGACCGAAGAAGGGGAACCGTTATTTCTGTTGATACAAATAAAATGAAAGCTATAGAGGATCTAAGTAACGATTTGAAGGTTATTCTTGCAAAAGCGGTATGTAAAAACATCTCTTGTAAAGAGATTCATGAAATTATAGATGAAATATTTTGTGAGTTTGTAATTAATAGCAGCGAGGAAGATGATTGAAAGGAGGTAGTTATTATGTTATGCGACAAATGCAAAAAGAATGAGGCGCGGGTATATTATACAGAAATCATTAATGGCGAAAAAACGGAACAGCATTTATGCGAGGAATGTGCTACTGAATATACATCTTTTCAAATGGGAACACCTATAATGAATCAGGAATTGACCCTAGGTAGTTTACTGTCTACCATATTAGGTAATTTTGGCGGAACTGCCCAGGGAAAAGGCAGCGTGGAAAAGGAATTACATTGTGACAAATGTGGTATGACCTATTCTGAATTCATGAAAGTGGGCAGATTCGGATGTGAAAGGTGTTATGAAAGTTTTCAATCTATACTGGATAATAGTATTAAAAGTATTCAAGGAGCGGATACCCACACGGGAAAGAAACCTAAAAATTTTCAAACTAAAACTGAAAAGCTTGTAAAAGAACTTTCTGAAATAGATAAATTAACTATACAATTACAGGATGCAGTTGAGAAAGAAGAATTTGAGGAAGCTGTAAGGCTAAGAGACCGGATTCGTGAATTAAAGAAGGAGGAGATTGGCAATGCTTAAATGGTACAAAGAAGCAGCTAAGAACAGTGATGTTGTTATCTCCAGCAGAATCAGACTTGCACGTAATCTTAAAAAATACCCATTTTCTATCAAGCTAAATGACCAGCAGGCAAACCAACTGGTGCAGGAAGTAAAAGAGGCAGGTAAAGTTTTTGATACACAAACCGATAAAAGATATAATTCCTGCAATGTAAATGTACTTTCTGAAATAGATAAAACGGCTATGGTAGAAAGACATGTTATAAGCCCTCTTTTAGTAGAGAAGGAGCAAAGCACCGGATTAATACTATCTGAAGATGAAAAGATAAGTATTATGATCAATGAAGAAGACCATTTACGTATTCAGTCCGTTACGGGTGGAATGAACATAGGGGAAGCTTATAAAACGGCAAATCTGATTGATGACATTACCAATGAACTATTTGATTATGCCTTTTCTGAGAAGTATGGGTATTTAACATCATGCCCTACCAATGTAGGAACTGGTATGAGGGCTTCTTATATGGTGTTCTTACCGGCCCTTACTTTAGCAGGAAGAATCACAAAACTGGCTGAGGAATTGGGTAAATACGGTGTTGCCTTGCGAGGTACTTATGGAGAATCCTCTAAGAGCTTTGGAAGTATATATCAGATATCCAATCAGAAGACTCTGGGTAGTACGGAAACAGAAATTATTGAAAAGTTAAATGGGATTGTGGAACAGGTAATGAGACAGGAGAGAAGGCAGAGAGAATATCTGCTTATCAACAGCTTTGATGAGATGGAGGATAAAGTTTATCGCTCCTATGGTATATTAAAATATGCAAAGCAGGTTTCTTCTGATGATGCAATGACCTTGCTGGCACAGTTAAAACTTGGAATAGATATGGAATTGATTCATGTTGGTCAGAATTATAATATACACGAATTGATGATGGAGATACAACCAGGTAATTTACAATACCAATTAGATAAAGCAATCAGCTGTACTCAAAGAGATAAATTTAGAGCTGACTATATTCGAAAGAGACTTCCGGATATAGTATAGAAATAGTTGTCGGTTCGGGCAGGTCAATATCCCTGCCTAATTGGTTACAAAAACTGTATAACCAATGGTCACAAGATCGACAGGAGTTATGAAAAATTAAGATTTTTCACAAAGTGAATTGAAACAATTCCCTTTAAAAATATTGTGTTTGCGCCAAATTCGCAGGCATTGGAAATATGGAGGATTACTATGAACGATAAGTTTACTGAAAATGCAAAAGCAGCCATAACAGCTGCAACAGAAACTGCATATAAACTGTCTCATAATTATGTGGGAACAGAACATCTGCTAATTGGATTATTAGAAGCAGATGGTGTAGCATCAAAAATTTTAGAGAAAAATGGTGTAGAGAAGGATAAAGTGATAGAACTGGTAAATCAATTAATTGCGCCCAATTCGTCTACGGAAGTATTGGAAGTGGACGGATTTACACCCAGATCAAAACGTATTCTTGACCAAAGTTACAGAGAAGCGGTACGTCTAAAAGCCCAATTAGTGGGTACGGAGCATATTTTAATTGCATTGTTAAAAGAATCCGACTGTATCGCAGTGCGTTTACTAAATACATTGGGAATTAATATTCAAAAATTATATATTGACATTCTAACTGCAATTGGTGCAGATATGGGTACTGCTAAGAATGAGTATGCTGCGAATAAGAACAAGTCAAAAGCCAAATCCAATACACCTACTCTTGATCAATACAGCAGAGATTTAACGGAATATGCTAGAGAAGGAAAATTAGACCCTGTTATTGGAAGAGAAAATGAAATCCAGCGTGTAATACAGATTTTAAGCAGAAGAACTAAGAACAATCCATGTTTAGTAGGTGAACCGGGTGTTGGTAAAACGGCTATTGCAGAAGGCCTTGCAATTAAAATTGTAGAAGGAAATATACCTGAGATCATCAAAGATAAACGAGTATTGACCTTAGATTTGTCCGGAATGGTTGCCGGTTCCAAATACAGAGGTGAATTTGAAGAACGTATTAAGAAAGTAATAAGTGAAGTAATGAATGACGGTAATGTATTACTATTTATCGATGAGATTCATACCATTATTGGTGCCGGTGGTGCAGAAGGTGCCATTGATGCTTCCAATATACTAAAACCATCCTTAGCGAGAGGCGAATTACAGCTAATCGGAGCAACAACAAGGGAAGAATACCGTAAGTATATTGAGAAAGATGCTGCACTTGAGCGACGTTTCCAACCGGTTGTGGTAGAGGAACCTTCCGAAGAGGAAGCCATTCAGATATTAAATGGTTTAAGAGATAGTTATGAAGCCCATCATAAAGTAAAAATTACCGATGAAGCCTTAACAGCAGCCGTTAAAATGTCCAGCAGATATATTAATGACCGTTATCTTCCTGACAAAGCCATTGATTTGATGGATGAAGCTGCTTCTAAAGTACGTCTAAGCAGTTTTATAACTTCTCCTGAGGTGAAAGAATTAGAACAGGAATTAGAAAAGCTGGATGAAGAAAAAGAAGAAGCAATCAAAGCAGAAGCTTATGAAAAAGCCGGTGAGATTAAAAAACAGCAGGAAGAAATCACGAATAAAATTAACATGTTAAAGGTACAGACTGAGAAAGAAAAACAGGCAAGTGAATTGGTAGTTGGTGAAAATGAAATTGCAGATATTATTTCCAGCTGGACTAAGATACCGGTTAAGAAATTAGCAGAAGAAGAGACAGAAAGATTAAGAAACTTAGAGAATATCTTACATGAAAGAGTAATAGGACAGGAAGAAGCTGTCACTGCAGTGTCCAAAGCTATCCGCAGAGGACGTGTAGGGTTAAAAGATCCTAACAGACCAATTGGTTCTTTCTTATTCCTTGGACCAACCGGTGTGGGTAAAACAGAACTTTCCAAAGCATTGGCAGAGGCTATGTTTGGAAGTGAGAATTCCATGATTCGTGTAGATATGTCAGAATATATGGAAAAACATAGTGTTTCAAAGCTAATTGGATCACCTCCGGGATATGTAGGCTATGATGAAGGGGGACAGCTTAGTGAAAAAGTAAGACAAAACCCTTATTCTGTGATTCTGTTTGATGAGGTAGAAAAAGCTCATCCAGATGTATTCAATATTTTACTTCAAGTTTTAGACGATGGGCATATTACAGATGCTCAGGGAAGAAGAGTAAGTTTTAAAAATACAATTATTATTATGACCTCCAATGCAGGTGCACAGAATATTATTTCGCCAAAACGATTAGGATTTACCTCTGTAATTGATGAAAAAGAAGATTATAAGAAAATGAAAGATAGCGTTATGGATGAGGTAAAACGGATCTTTAAACCTGAATTCATTAATAGAATTGATGAAATAATTGTTTTCCACTCCTTAACCAAAGAAAATATTAAGAGCATCGTCAGAATTATGTTAAAATCCATTACCAAGAGATCTGAGCAACAAATGAATATCCATTTGGATATTCAGGAGGAGATAATGGATCATATTGCTGAAGTGGGATTTGATGAGAAATTTGGTGCAAGACCCCTTAGAAGGGCTATACAAAACAATATTGAAGACAAACTTGCAGAAGAAGTATTGGACGGAAACATTAAAAGTGGTGATACTGCCCAGGTTACACTTGTTGACAAGGAAATTAAAATTTCAAGAAAATAATTTATTTCTTTATAGATAATGTCAGCAAAATATTGTATAATATGATTAGGTTCTTAGAAACTGTTCTACAAGCCTGTTTATAGAACTGGTTCAACGAACTTAATGAGAAATGTTCCATTCAAAAGTGTGAGGACTTAATAAGTATTTAATGAAACTAGGAGGGTTTAAGGATGGCAGTTATCGAAGAATTAATTCGCAAAGAAGGTAATGGGACAATAAGTTTTGGCAATTACACCCTTGAGGAAAAATCAAAAGTATCTGATTTTGAACATGCAGGAGATCTTTACAAAGTTAAAACATTTAAGGAAATTACTAAGCTTGAAAAGAATGGTCTGTTCGTTTATGAGTCCGTTCCGGGAACAGCAGTAAAGAACTTAAGTATAACTGATAGAGAAGTTAGTTTCGCTGTAGAAGGTTTTGAGGATACACAAATAACTTTAGAGCTGGAAGCAGAGAAAGAGTATAAAGTGTATATTGATGACACCAATATAGGAAAGATGAAAACGAATCTAGGCGGTAAATTGGTGCTTAGTGTGGAATTAGGCGCAAATAAAGGTTCAGAAGTAAGGGTAGTAAAACTTTAAAATATCCTGTATAGGAATTTGGAACTGTTTGGGGCTGTATTTGCCCTGAACAGTTCTTTTTTTATTGACACAATACGCCTTTTAGATATATATTAATAACAATGGAATTATTTTGTAAAACCCAAGGAAACCAGGATGTTTGAAGACTTGCTCCATACTATCCATTCATAGTGTAAGCATTTTTCATACATAACCTAAGAAACAGGAGATAACTATGGCAAAAAGTAAGACAGTATTCTACTGTAAAGAATGCGGCTATGAATCCTCCAAATGGATGGGACAATGCCCAGGGTGCAAACAGTGGGATACATTTATAGAAGAACCGATAGTGAAAAAAATAACATATTCCAATGCTGGTATGAAGTATACGGAACCCCAATTATTATCAAAGGTTACAACAACACAAGAGGAAAGAATAAACACCGGAATCGGAGAATTCGACAGAGTGCTGGGAGGCGGGATTGTAATTGGCTCTTTAGTATTGGTTGGAGGGGATCCGGGTATCGGTAAATCTACTTTACTCTTACAGATGTGCCGTGAATTATCAGCCAAAGGACATAAATTATTATATATTTCCGGTGAAGAATCCTTAAAGCAAATAAAAATGCGTGCAGAAAGATTAGGTAAATTTGAAGGTGAATTGCTTTTACTTAGTGAAACCAATTTAGACCGAATCGAAGATACCATTCAGAAACTGTCACCCGAAATTGTAATCATAGACTCCATTCAAACTATGTTTAAAGAAGATATAGGTGCAGCTCCCGGCAGCGTAAGTCAGGTAAGAGAGACAACAGGAACCTTAATGAGAATCGGAAAAGGTTTAGGTATATCCATCTTTATCGTTGGACATGTTACCAAAGAAGGTGTAGTTGCCGGCCCCAGAGTACTGGAACATATGGTAGATACAGTATTATATTTCGAAGGGGATAATTCTGCTTCTTACCGTATCCTCCGGGCAGTAAAGAATCGTTTTGGCTCCACCAATGAAATTGGTGTATTTGAAATGAGGAATGAGGGATTGGCAGAAGTCAGTAACCCTTCCGAATATATGCTGCAAGGAAAACCGGAGGGAGAACCGGGATCTGTGGTAGCAGCATCTTTAGAAGGCACAAGGACCATCTTAGTGGAAGTCCAAGCTCTTATCTGCCAGACAAATTTTAATATGCCAAAAAGAACTGCAGCAGGAACGGACTACAATAGAGTAAATCTTTTAATGGCAGTAATAGAAAAACGGCTAGGTGTTCATATGTCCGGTATGGATGCATATATCAATGTTGCCGGTGGTATGAGAATATATGAACCTGCCCTTGATTTGGCCATTGTACTGGCCATACTGTCCAGCTACAAAAATAAAGAGTTAGACAGCAAAACATTATGTTTTGGAGAGGTAGGCTTAACAGGTGAGGTAAGAGCGGTAAATATGCCGGAACAGAGGGTTATAGAAGCGGCGAAGCTGGGGTATGAAACTTGTATACTACCTCAGGTGAATAAAGAAACTATAAAAAATCCTAAGATCAAATTAATCGGTATTAGAAACATTCGGGAGATTTTAAGCCTGTTAAAATAGATATCTATATTACCAAGGGAGGAAAAGTTGTGGGGGTACCATTACATAAAGAAACAATAAAGGAAGGTTCTAAAGAATATTTTCATAGCTTAAAATCAATACTGGAAGAATTAGAGGCCAGCCAGCTTATCATAGAAATGAAAGCCTATGATGCAATAAACAGTTCGGATATGTTACTAAATATAATAAAGGAAGGTTTTCATTCTTTGGAAGTTCTGCAATCCAATGAAGGAAAAGAAATAATGAAACCTATATTAGAAGCTGCTAATATTTCTAATCAGGTATCCAGAGACATTGAGCATGAAATAGCAAATCAGAGAGAAATAATTGATGTTATCAAATGCAAATTAAAATATAATAGGGCAGTTAATAAGTAAAACCTATGCAGGAAAACAATAAGCTGTCATTGGGAGGGTAAATTCAGCAGTTATACTAAATTTACCCTCCCAATGACAGCTTATTTTCTTGTTTTATGTCTGAGGCTGGGTTTCTTCCTCGGCCACAATTTCTTCCAAGACATGAATTAAGTCATGAATGGTATATAACTGAACATTTCTTTCTAAGATAGCATCCTGTAAATCTATTGAAAGGGTCTCGAATTTTTCCCTTAAAGCAGGAGCAACATATGACATAATTATCACCTCAGTGATAGTTTAACCAAAATAGAACAAATCATGTATCACAAATAATAATTAAAATGGGCCTATGGAATACTATAACATAAAAAATAAATGAAAATCATAAGATATAACAAATAAAAGGTATATAGATTTGAGGAGAAAGGTTGAAAGAATATTATTCTTTCAACCGGAGAATTGTGCTGGCACAAAGTCTCCAGACTTTGAAAGGAGTATGGTTATATTATGGATTTTCAGCAAAGCAGGACATATACAAATTTACAAAGTGCTTTTGATAGAGAAGCAATTTCCAGTACGAAGTATGCAATATATGCTCAGCAAGCCAGGTTAGAAGAATATATACAAATTGGAAATATATTTGACATTGCAACCCATCATGAACGGGAACATGCTGTTATTTTTTTAAGGTTAATGAATAATTTTCAACTGCCGGATACATTAACCAATTTGTTAGAATCCTCAACTTCGGAAGAAAATGAAGGTAGTAATGTGTATCGGGAGTATGCCCAGACAGCCAGAGAAGAAGGTTATGACCTAATTGCAGCCTTATTTGACGGAATTGCGAATATTGAAATAAATATGGAAGTGACATTCCGGTATTTTGCAACTTTAATTGAACAGAATCAAGTATTTTGTAAACCGGAAGAAACCCTATGGATTTGTACCAACTGCGGTAATATTATGGGAGGGTTATGTGCTCCGGAAATATGTCCAATTTGCGGATATCCTCAAGGGTATTATCAGGTATTCGTTCCAAATACCTAATAAAAAAACACTATCCAATTGGATAGTGTTAAACAGGGGATGAGAGAATCGAACTCCCACTAAAGGTTTTGGAGACCCTTGTCATACCATTTGACCAATCCCCTAGAATTTCAACTGCCTTTATATATTACAATGAATTGTATGAATTGTCAAGAAAAATAATTAAAACTTTTTAGTATTAATTATTCATCAATAAAAATAATTTGAAAAAAAGGGGCTGTAGCAAAACAGAATTAGATATACAGAATAGAGTTCATAATGATATTACAATCCATATACAGTATCAAGTTGCTATAACCCCTAATGAATAATATTACATATCTGACATATTTGCTTCTTTAAGAGTTTCAGGAATACCTCTCCTTTTATCATAGGATACCTTAGTATCTATGTATTCTTTAATAAGTTTATGAGAGCAGATGGTAATAAAGGTTTACTGAATATGTAGCCCTGCACAATGTCACAATTCTTTTTCTTTAAGACAATTAACTGTTCTTCGTGTTCAACACCTTCAGCAATTACATCTACCTGTATACTATGTGCAAGCTGAATAATTGCATCCGCTATACAGGCATCCTTATCATTCTTACTTATATTATCTACGAAAGACTTATCTATCTTTAATGTATTAATTGGTATGGTTGTAAGATAATTCAGGGAGGAATATCCTGTTCCGAAATCATCTAAAGATACATGAACACCCAAATTCTGCAGATTACTTAATAAAATAGTGGCATCGATTAAAGAAGAAACTAAAGTGCTTTCTGTTATTTCAAGTTCCAAATATTGAGGAGGTAAATTGGTTTCTTTCAGTACACTGTCTACCATACTCACAAAATCCGGATGATTAATTTGAACAGTTGATATATTTACTGAAACAATACAAGGGGTAAAGCCCTGATCTAATAAACTCTTATTAAAGGTGCAGGCTTCTCTTAAGATCCATTCTCCTAAACCGATGATTAATCCGCTTTCTTCCGCAATCGGTATAAATTCAGCGGGTGAAATATTGCCTAATTTAGAATTGTTAATTCGCATTAATGCTTCAAAACCGGTTATTGTATTGGTACTAATATTATACTGAGGCTGATATTTTACATAAACTTCCTTACTGCTGATGGCGCTTCGTAAAATTTCAAGAATCTGTGCATTACGGCTTAATTCTTCTTCCATGTTACGGCAGAACATGGTGAATTTGTTCTTTCCGGTATCTTTAGACCTATACATTGCAATATCTGCATTTTTAATTAATGCATTAATATGAACGCCGTTATTGGGGTATAAAGCTATACCCATACTCATAGAAATATGAGCAATTTCCCCATTTAAATTAAAGGGGTCTTTAAAAGAACTGATAACCTTTGCAGCAAAATCCCCGGCATCTTCTCTGGATTGCAAATTTTTGCGGAAAAGCAGGAATTCATCTCCACCTGCCCTTGCTACAATATCATTTGGGCCTGCTAAATTAATCAGCTGTTCTGCGGTTTGCTCCAATAACTGGTCGCCATAATCATGGCCAAGGGTATCGTTAATAGTTTTAAAATTATCCAAATCCACAAAATAAATGGCATGAATTTGTTCCGTTTCCGCAGAGGCATCCAGAATTTTACTCACTTTTTCTATAAATGACATCTTATTAGGAAGTTTAGTCAGCACATCATGGTATGCCAAGTATTCAATATGCTCATAATTAACTCTAAGTTCTTCCTCATTGGTGAGTAATTCTTCGTGCATTGCAGATAAATCATTATAATTACCTCTGATAATATGAATCATTTTATTGAATATTCTGGATAGCTCCCCTAATTCATTTTTCAATCTTATATTAGACTGAATCTCAAGGTTTCCTTCTGCAGCTGCCATCATAACGTCTTTTAATTCAATTATAGGGTCAGTAAATGCTTTGGATATAGAGGAACTTACGGCAATTACTACAATCATTAAAACAATCATAGTCAAAGCAAGTACATATATAATAATGTTCGCCAGATCGATCATTTCGGAAACATCCTGCTGTACAACAAGAACCCAGTTTAGTTTTGGTATTACGCTATAACCGTACCCCTTTTCAGAGCCATTATGATATAAATTGAAAGCTCCACTTTTTGATATAGTACCGGAATAGTAATTGTTGATAATGTTACTCAGTTTCTCAGAATTAACATCTTTCCCGATTAAATCAGAATTTGGATGATAAATTATTTTACCGCCTTTATCAAGAATCTGGCCAAAGCCGGTATCTCCCATTTCAATGGATTTAAGGAAGTCATCAAAATAGGATATACTAATGGTATTCACCACATAACCTATAATAGGCAGGTCATCGGATGATTTTCCTAATATGGGGGAACCAATTTCTATATAATAATCTATTTTATTATTCTTATCTACATGTTTAATGAGACCGCTTACGCCATAAGCAGTTCTGCCGGTTGCACCGATGTAGTAGAGAGTTAAATTATCAGATGCATCCAGGCCTACATATTCCTCTTTTGAGCAGGCTACTACTTCTTTGCCGGCATTATAGACGGTGATTCTTTCGCAGGAAGGATTTAGTTTATTGCGCTGCTGCAACAAATCATAGGCATCTTTATAAGCATCCATAAAAAAGGAAGTGTTTATTAAGGAAGATGTGTTACTCAGGGAAGTAAAATGGTATAATTCATTTTGAATAGAAAGAAGGTCCACTTCCGTTCGTTGTGTTTCAATTAATGCATCCAAGCCATTGCTGTTAGTTTCAGCAAGTTGTTGTAAATTATCTGTTGTTACGGATATAAGTTTTCTTGTGATAAAGTAATAAGCAACAACAGATACAATGATAATGGGAACTATGGAAAACAATATTAAAGTTTTTCTAAAAGTATTTTTAATTGACATAGGAATCTTCTTTCGTAGAATTTTTATGATAATTTAAGCCGTACATCTTATATATTTTACCAACTAAAATGGGAAATTGCAACAAAGCAATGGAAGAATAACATGGTTTTTTGTGAAATTTTAAATAGTTTAAAAATTCTTATTGAAAATAGAATATAATAAAGGTATACTTGTAACATTAGTGATTGATAATTTTATAATATATGGTTTTTATAATGAATGAAAATATAATCAAAATATATAATCAAAATATATAAATCAAAATATATAAATTAAATTATATAATAAAAATTATTTAATAAACAGAAGGTTGAGATATATGTACAAATTAATATGCAGAGACGGTAATGCAAAGCGCGGTGAATTCCATACCGTTCATGGCACAATTCAGACACCGGTATTTATGAATGTTGGAACAGTAGCAGCTATTAAAGGAGCAGTTTCAACAACAGATCTACAACAATTAAAAACCCAGGTGGAATTATCCAATACCTATCATTTACATGTAAGAACTGGTGATAAAGTGATTAAAAAGCTTGGGGGACTCCATAAATTTATGGTGTGGGACAAACCTATTCTAACGGACTCAGGTGGTTTTCAAGTGTTTTCTTTGGCTGGCCTTAGAAAAATCAAAGAAGAAGGTGTTTACTTTAATTCTCATATAGATGGAAGTAAAATCTTTATGGGGCCAGAAGAAAGTATGCAGATTCAATCTAATTTGGCTTCTACCATAGCTATGGCTTTTGATGAATGTCCGCCCCATCCTGCCACCAGAGAATATATGCAGAATTCTGTGGATCGAACTACCAGATGGCTGGAGCGTTGCAAGAAAGAGATGAAGCGTCTGAATTCTTTGGAGGATACCATTAACAGGAACCAGATGTTATTTGGTATTAATCAGGGTGGAACTTTTGAGGATATTCGAATCGAACATGCCAAACGGATTACAGACCTTGATCTGGATGGTTATGCTCTTGGTGGTTTGGCTGTAGGTGAGAGCCATGAAGAAATGTACCGTATTATTGAGGAGACAGTACCATATCTTCCTTTAGAAAAGCCAACTTATTTAATGGGAGTTGGAACACCTGCGAATATTCTGGAAGCAGTGGATAGAGGCGTAGATTTCTTTGACTGTGTATATCCTTCCAGAAATGGAAGACATGGACATGCATATACTAATCATGGTAAAATGAATCTAATGAATGCAAGGTATGAATTAGATGATAGACCAATTGAAGAAGGGTGTCAGTGTCCGGCCTGTAAGCATTATAGCAGAGCTTATATCAGGCATCTGCTGAAAGCAAAAGAAATGCTGGGATTACGGTTACTTGTAATGCATAACTTGTATTTTTATAATAACATGATGGAGGAAATCCGTAATGCCATCGAAGAAAAGAGATATAAAGAGTATAAAAAAGCTAAGTTAGAAGGCTTTGCCGAAGGTGAAGCATAATATAAACACAAATATTAGGAGGAATTATTTTTATGAATAATTTATTATTTTTAACAGAGGGTGCTCCAGTTGCCAGTTCACCTTGGATAATGCTAATCTGGATTATAGCTATGGGTGCGTTGATTTATTTTATGACTATACGTCCCCAAAAGAAACAGCAAAAAGAGCATATGGCATTATTATCTACAATTCAAGATGGCGACAGTGTACTTACTTCAAGCGGCTTCTACGGTGTAGTTATTGATGTTATGGATGAAGTTGTTATTGTTGAATTTGGTAATAACAAAAACTGCCGTATTCCTATGAAAAAAGCAGCTATCGTTGAAGTTGAAAAACCAGCGTCAGCAGAGAAATCAGATAAGGAATAAAAAGTAAAATAGTTTAAAGTAAATAGTAAAGAAAAAGACCTTTCAACTTGAGCAACGGTGCATTACGGTATACTCATGATGAAAGGTCTTTTTGTTGTTATTTATATTCTTGAATTCAGTTTTTCTTTCAGATCCTCCAATATGGAGTAGGGTACCCGGATATTTCCCTTTCCCACGCCTAATTTAATATTTGGTTTTGCAGCGCCGTGGAAATCAGAACCGCCGGTTATGGCCAGATTATATTTATTGGCAATATGTCTTAAACGTCCTTCATCAAAACCCATATTAGCGGAATAAATAGTTTCCAAACCATCCAGATCAAAATCCACTAAATAAGCTACCAGTTTTTCCACACCTTCCAAAGAAAGTTTATATAAAAGAGGGTGTGCCAGAATGGCAAGGCCCCCGGCCTGATGAATCAGCTCAATAGCTTCTTCCGGCTTAAGATATTCTCTGGGAACATAGTAAGGCCTGTCGGAGTTAAGATATTTGGTAAAGGCATCCTGATTTGTTTTTACGTATCCGTGGGCAACCATGTACTTGGCAAAATGTGCTCTGGTAAGAACAGCGTCCCTGTCAGCTTCACGCATTTTTTCGACTGTAATATCAATACCCGCCCTTTGAAGATTAGAAGCCATTTTTTCATTTCTCCTATCTCTTTCTAACCGGGCATTGTTTAATTCCTTATTTAGAACTTGATTATCCGGATCAACAAATAAACCAAGAATATGAATATCTTTTTTATCATATGCCGCAGAGATCTCAGTTCCGGGAATTACTTCAATTGAATTGCCCTTTTCGGCTGTTTGTCTGGCTGCCGCCTGTGCAGCTTTTATACCTGCCAAGGTATCATGGTCGGTTAAAGCAAAGGCTGACAATTGGCTTTCAACTGCTGATTGTACTACTTCTTCCGGGGTGAGAGTTCCGTCCGATGCAGTGGAATGAACATGTAAATCAATATATTTCATGGAATCACTTCCTTTTCTAATGTACTGAATAGTTTCTCAACAATATTGTCTATTCTATATTTCTAATTAGAAATATATTAGTGTAGAGTATAGCACTAATTGCCTTTTTGGACAAGTGAATAATCATACAATGAAGATATGATATAATACTTTGTCAAGATAAGAATATTAGTCCAACTATGATAATATATTACAATATAATCATTATGGAGGAGTTATATGGACAAAGTATTGCATCGGAATTCGAAGGCCCTTGTTATACTAAAAGATTTGGTGATCTCTTACATAGCAACCGGAATTCTATTGCTGTTATTATCCTTTCTCATGCTAAAATTAGACTTATCCAATGGGATATTAAGTGGGGGTATCATATTAACTTATATTTTATCCTGTTTTGTAGGAGGCTTCTTACTTGGTAAGCATGTGGAGCAAAAGAGATTTCTATGGGGATTGTTAATGGGTGGATTGTATTTTATCATACTATTGTTTGTTTCCATTCTGGGAAATACTTTAGCCGGAATTGAGGCAGGAAGGACCATGACTGTGTTAATGATTTGCCTGTTTAGCGGGATGTTAGGAGGAATGATAAGCTAGAATGGAAGATTTTTATATAGGGAATCCTTTATTTTATTAGCATAACGAGATGGTTGTAAACAATAAACTGTCATTCTGAGACCGTAAATTCAGCTTGCTGAATTTCATGCAGGAAGAATCTCATTTTATAATGAGATTCCGCCTAAAAGGCTCAGAATGACAGTTTATTGTTTTAGAACATAACCTTTTATTTTTTTTTATCTAATATAGTAATATAAGACTGCAGCCATGTAACGATTTCGTCTTTATCTTTATTAACAGGGGAAATCTTATCCCAAATCATATTAAAATATTCTGTAAAAGCCTTCACAGTCATAGGTTCTTCAATGGACAAGCGTACTTCTGATGTACTTTCAAAAGAACCAAAGGAATCAAAATAAACGGCCCTTCTTTCTTTAATTATATAACTGCTTCCATTGTTTTTCACTAAGTTAGTATCCTGAAATATAACGGCTACATGAAAGTTATCATAGGTCATAATAAAATGAATCACATGCTTCAGATACTCAATCATATCCTGAACACCCAATTTTACTTTTTCAACTCCGGAATAAGTATAGAGACAAAGAATTTGATCATTCATTAAAAGTTCAAGGGATTCGGAAAAGCAGATACTGTTATATTTATGATTCTCCAGATTTGCAATAATACCGCCCCATTGCTTTTTATAATATTGTAAGGACAATAATTTTTCTTGCTGAGAAAGCTCTGTCTTCCAAAGAAATTTTCTATACAATTTCTCTGATAAATAGTACATACTAAAATCACTATTATAATCAAATTGATTACCGGGTTTTCCTATAATTTCTGATAAAGATCGGTGATATTCTTCGTTCATGTCTTTCGGATAATACTTTATAGCACTATAAGTATTATTTTGAATAAGTAAGTTTATGTAATTTGTAAACACATCAATTGCTGATTTGTTTCTAATATAAAATCCGCAATTGATTACCATACTTTGACCGGCCGGATAACAGGATAAAGCTCCGATTCCGGATACAATATACATTTCTTTACCCGGCATAGAGATATCGTATTTATTGAAATAATAGATGTAAATATTGCCTGTACCTCCCATGGGCAGTAAAAAATGTATAAATCGCAGTATTCGATCCATATTATTGTCTAACTGAAATAAAAAATTTACCTTCCAACCATTCTCAATGACTTTTAGAAGCAGCTTTCGAATATAAAGTACTCTATTTTCAGAGAAAAAAGAATTATCAAAGTAATTGCACATAGTAAAATATATAGTATTATTATTCCGGCGCTTATGTCTGCTTGCAATCTCCAATAAATCAACGACAGCAGAAAAAATATTGGAAATACCATAAATTAATTTATCGTTGCCGGACAAATCAACAGAATTTGCAATATTTGTTTGAGGGGTATCAATTATACCGGCATTAACGGATATTTGATTCCTACTTTTTGAAGTGTTAGCAACGTCGGTTTTTTCTTTTTTTTTACACTCTATGGAGTAATTTAAGGAGTTATATAATAAGGCACGTATTTTTTCACTGTTGGTAATCTCCCTTACATTATCATGCTCAATCAGATCGTAATAAAGTTCATCCAATAATTTAATCTGATAGGTATTCAAGATTTTTCTGGAAAGATATTCAGCAATATTATCTAGGTAAGAAGCAGCATAAGAGGGGATTCTTTTTTCATGAACCCAACGGCTGACAAGAGAATTATCTACATTGATAGCCTTGGCTAAGTGACTCATAGGTACATTTAAAGTAGCAAGTAATAATTTGAGGCATTTTCCAAACGTCATTTTATTAAACAAATTATTACTCCCTTTCAATAATAAAAATTTCATATAAATCAAACCACGTACCGGTATTCTATTTTGAGAAATATAAGTTTGGACCATCATTGAATTAATGTAATTCATTTGTGTGTATATGTCAATTATAACTATGAAATTTGTCATGTCAATGTCAATGACATTTGTTTTCCATTAGTACAAAATATTACATAAGTATTTTATAATATTTCTTAAATTTGCTTATATAACAAATTTCATCAAATATTGACAAGGAGGGAACAATGCGGTAGTTTCGCCTGTAATTTAACACCTGGTAATTAGACAGGAAATATACAAATTAAAAAAATGCGGTAAAAGGATACCAAATTAGGAGTCCTTGTACTATTTCTTGGTTTGAGATTACATCTGGAAAAGATGTAATATGGAATGGGAGGAAATAAAAATGATAAAGAAAAGTAATGATATGGGAATAAGCAAAAGTATTAAAACAAAATTAATTGTTTACTATACTACTTTAATATTATTATCATTAATTGCCTTAGGTTATTTGGCATTGAAAATATCCAGTGACATTGTAATTAATGAAGCAAAAGACGCCATAACAACTCTGGCAGAAAATTCGGCCAAACTGGAAAGCAGCCGGTTGAAAACAGGTACTGATGTTTTAGAAGCAATGGCAAAATTGGATGAAATTAAGGGTATGGAATGGACAATGCAGCAGCCCATACTTACAGCATTACTAAAAGAATCTGAATTTGAAGAAATGGGGATATTGCATTCAGACGGACACATACAATTTTCAAGCGGAAATACAGCCCAGCTGAATAAATCAAGTAATTTAATGAATGTATTTAATGGAAGTGCCAACAGTATTGATTTTACGGTCAGTGTGGAAACAGGAGAGCTGGTATTAGTACAGGTAGTTCCGGTTAAACGGGATGGAAAGGTAGTTGCTGCATTATTAGGCCGCAGTGACGGAACCTCACTAAGCAAGATAGCAGAGGATATTGGATATGGCGAAACTGGCTATAGTTATATAATCAATAAAGAAGGTACTGTTATTGGACATCCAGATACGGATCTGGTTTTCAAACAGTATAATGCAATGGATGAAGTAAAGAATGACAAAACCGTTTCTTCTACAGCAGAAGCGGTGAAAGAAATGTTATCAAAAAAAGAAGGTACGACTACGTATACCCTTAACGAAAACAGGCTATACGCTGGATACTCAGTAATTGAAGGAACAGACTGGACATTTATACTGGTTGCAGCAGAGAATGAGCTATTAAGTAAAATACCTGAATTGCAAAGATCCATCATGTTGGTTGCAGTTATTGTTCTTGCTATAAGTATCCTTCTTACTTATGTAATTGGAAGTTCTATTACAAACCCCATTATAAAAACTGTTGAATATGCAGGTAAAATTACTGATTTGGATTTAAGGGAAGATGTGGATAAAAAATATTTATCCAGAAATGATGAAATGGGAAACCTAGCAAGAGCACTGCAAAAGATAACGGAAGGGCTTAGAAATATCATCGGAGAAATTAATCTTTCTTCCGACCAAATGGCAGCAGCTTCCGAGGAACTGACCGCAACGTCCCAACAAACTGCCAATGCAGCTCAGGAAGTGGCAAAAACAGTAGAAGAAATAGCCCAGGGAGCTACAGAACAGGCAAAGCATACGGAACAGGGTACTTTAAAGGCATCCCAATTAGGAACAACAATTCAAAAAGTACAAAGTTATATTGGTAATGTACATTCTGCATCCAACAGAGTGACAGATGTAGTAGCAGAAGGGTTAAAAGAAATTGATTCTTTAAGCAAAATAACAGAAGAAAGTACTCTTGCAATTGATGAAATTTATCAGGTTATTATGCAAACAAATGAAAGTTCTGATAAAATTGGAGAAGCAAGCAATGTAATAGAATCCATTGCTGCACAAACCAATTTATTATCTTTAAATGCTGCCATAGAGGCAGCAAGAGCAGGGGATGCAGGAAAAGGATTCGCAGTAGTTGCAGAAGAGATAAGAAAACTGGCGGAACAATCTTCCGGCTCAACAAAAGTAATTCATGAGATTGTAAGTGAATTGCAAAGCAACGCTAGTAAAGCTGTAAATACTATGCAAAGAGTGTCAACAATATCTACAGAACAGGTAAATAGTGTAAATAACAGTAAGGATAGATATAGTTCTATTGCAAGAACCATGGAAAAATCCATTAATGCAGTAAAAGAGCTAAGGGATACCGGAGAAGAGATGGATTTGATGAGACAGGATATTATTGAAAATCTGGAAAGTCTGTCAGCTATTGCAGAAGAGAATGCAGCAGCTTCGGAACAGGCTTCTGCAGCTACTGAGGAGCAAACCGCCTCTGTAGAAGAAATTGCAGGTGCCAGTGATAGTCTATCCGAGCTGGCAGTAAAATTAAATTCTTTGGTGGCAAAATTTAAACTATAATAGATAGTACAGGTAAGGGGCTTTAAAAATAACATAAGGAAAAAAACTCTTTTCATAATAGTAGGGTTATGTTATAATGGTGGATGGAGTTATTGCTAAAATTTGCAATACAAATTTTTAAAGGAGGCAACCTTATGAAACGTATCAAAACTTTAAATACCAGAAATTTAAAAGATACAATGAAAAAGGGCGGATGCGGCGAATGCCAGACTTCTTGCCAATCAGCTTGTAAAACATCTTGTACAGTTGGAAACCAAAGCTGTGAAAACAAATAGATTTACAGTAAACTGCTGCTACAAAAACGATGTGCAGAACATCATAATATGAGCATATTATATATGCAGTATGTTATAATATGCATCACATTATAATATGCAGCACATTATAATTATAATGTGCAGAAGATACATAAAGTATACAATGGGGCTTTTGCAGAATAAGTTTTGCAACAGCCTCATTCACTGTTCAGGTATAGAAAGACCTGTTTGGAAGGGAGTAATACGTTGATTCACCAATATAAAAATAATGGTTACAACATAGTTTTGGATGTAAATAGTGGAATGATCCATGTAGTCGATGATGTTGCATATGATATCATCGCTTTATTTGATAAATTGAGAGATACCAAAACACACATGGTTTCTGAAAAAGATAAAGAGACTATAGTTGCGGAAATATTTAATAAATACAACAAACCGGAATATGCGGAGCTTTTTGAAATAGAGCCGGGAAATTATGATGAAATGAAGTCAGCCATTCAGGAATCCATCTTAGATGTGGAACAGTTAGTAAAAGACGGCGCTTTATTTACAGAAGATATTTACGAGAATTATATCAATGAATTTAAAAACCGTGAAACTGTCGTAAAAGCACTATGTCTGCATATTGCCCACGATTGTAACCTGGCATGCCGTTACTGCTTTGCAGAAGAAGGGGAATATCACGGACATCGTGAATTAATGAGTTATGAAGTAGGAAAGCGGGCTTTGGATTTCTTAATTGCTAATTCAGGAAACCGGAGAAATCTTGAGGTGGATTTCTTTGGCGGTGAACCGTTAATGAACTTTGAAGTAGTAAAAGAACTTGTGAAATATGGTAGAGAACAAGAAAAATTACATAATAAGAAGTTTCGTTTTACATTGACCACAAACGGCATTTTATTAGATAATGAAGTGGAAGAATTCCTGAATAAGGAAATGAGCAATGTGGTTCTAAGTATTGACGGGCGAAAAGAAGTAAATGATTTAATGAGACCTTCCCGTAACGGAAAAGGTAGTTACGATATTATTATTCCCAAATTCATTAAATTAGCAGAAGATCGTAATCAGACCAATTATTATGTAAGAGGAACTTTTACCCGCAATAACCTAGACTTTTCAGAAGATGTAAAGCATTTTGCGGAACTGGGCTTTAAGCAAATATCCGTTGAACCGGTTGTTTCACTGCCGGAGGAATCTTACTCCATCAGAGAAGAAGATATTCCAAAGATTTGCCAAGAATATGATAAGCTGGCAAAATATATGTTAAAGAAGAAGAAAGAAGGAAAAGACTTTAACTTCTTCCACTTTATGATTGATTTATCAGGAGGCCCTTGTGTAGCAAAACGTCTGTCCGGATGCGGTTCAGGCACAGAATATCTTGCTGTTACACCTTGGGGAGACTTTTATCCTTGCCACCAGTTTGTTGGTGAGACAGAATACCTTATGGGAAATGTTTATGAGGGAATAAAGAGAACGGACTTAAGAGAAGACTTCAAACAATGTAATGTATACTCAAAAGAAAAATGTAAGAAATGTTTTGCAAGATTTTATTGCAGCGGTGGTTGTGCAGCCAACTCCTATAAGTTCCAAGGACAAATTGATGACACTTATGATATCGGATGCGAACTGCAAAGAAAGAGAGTGGAATGTGCCATTATGTTAAAGGCCGCGGAAGCTGTAGGTGAGGAATAATCCAAAGTAGGTTAGAGATCTGCTAATCTTCCAAATATAATGCTGCCTTTACGGCTCCACATTTAATTACATTTGTTGTGTAAATTACTGTAAAAGAGTTAGAAAGAGAAAAAATGGAAAAGTGGTTTATTAAAAATAAAAAAGCTGATTTTCAGGCTATTATGGAACAATTTAAAGTAAGTGAAGTATTAGCCAGGTTAATCGTGAATCGAAATCATGAAACAATAGAAGACATAGAGGCCTACTTGCATCCTGATTTAGAGCATTTACATAATCCACTTCTTATGAAAGATATGAAGAAAGCCTGTGATATATTAAAAGAAAAAATAAAATCACAGGCTAAGATTCGTATTGTGGGAGACTATGACGTTGATGGTGTTTCCTCCACTTTTGTACTTTATACCGGTTTGAGACGATGCGGTGCAAATGTGGACTATGAAATCCCTCATAGAATAAGGGATGGTTATGGCATTAATATGAATATAATTGAAGCTGCCTATGAGGATGGGGTAGATACCATTCTTACCTGTGATAACGGCATATCAGCAATTGAACAAGTAGAAAAAGCAAAAGAGATGGGGATGACGGTAATCATCACCGATCACCATGATATTCCTTTTACTATGGAAAAAGAACAAATTGTCTGCCATATTCCAAATGCGGATGCCGTTATAAATCCAAAACAAAAAGACTGTGAATATCCCTGGAAATCCCTATGTGGAGCAGCGGTTGCTTTTAAGCTTATTCAGGCTTTGTACCAAGAATTCGGTTTTGATAGAAAAGAATTGGGCGAATTGTTGGAAGTGACTGCTATTGCAACGGTTTGCGATGTTATGGATCTGGTGGGTGAAAACCGTATTATTGTAAAGAACGGACTGGAAAGGCTTAAGACTACAAAGAATCAGGGGCTAAGGGCGTTGATTGATTGCAACGACATACAGTTTGCTAATTTATCCGCTTATCATCTTGGATTTATCATTGGTCCATGTCTGAATGCCTCCGGACGGCTGGATACTGCCAAGAAAGGACTTAAACTGTTACTTGCAGATACACCGGAAGAAGGAAAAAGAATTGCAGAAGAGTTAAAAGAACTTAATGATACGCGAAAAGATATGACAGCAAAAGGTCTGGAGCAAGCCATTCAAATGTTGGAAGGCAGTGACATGAATAAGGATAAGGTTCTTGTGGTTTATTTAAAAGAATGCCATGAAAGCCTTGCAGGAATTATAGCCGGAAGAATTAGGGAAAGATATAATAAGCCGGCTTTAGTACTTACTGATACGGAAAATGGGGTAAAGGGCTCCGGCCGTTCCATAGACCAATATAATATGTACGAAGAACTAACAAAATGCAAAGAGCTATTGCTGAAATTCGGTGGACATCCAATGGCAGCAGGATTATCTTTAGAGAATTGTCAGGTAGAATCATTTCGTGGGGCATTGAATCAATATTCCACCTTAACGGAAGAAGATTTTATTCCTAAGGTATCTATTGATGTTTTACTGCCATTAGGGTATCTCAATGAAAAACTGGTAGAAGAATTAGAATTACTGGAGCCTTTTGGAAAAGGTAATACCAAGCCAATCTTTGCAGAGAAAAATTTAAAAGTAAGAAGAGCCACCATACTTGGTAAGAATGCCAATGTATTAAAACTTCAAGTGGTAAATGCCTATGGAAGAGTAATGGATGCTATGTATTTTGGAGATGTAGATTCCTTTATCAATGATTTGGCAGAACACTATGGTCAGATGGAAGTGGATAAAATGTTTCAGAACCGGGATAATGCAATTACTTTATCTGTTATTTATTATCCTTCCATAAATGAATATGGAGGGTATCGCTCCTTGCAAATCATAATCCAGAGCTATCAAATACAAAACCGTCAGGCATAACTTATACTCAATTAGTAATGCAGACAAAAATCAGTCACAAGACCACATATATTAAAGTTACTTTACTTCTTAATTTTTTACATATCTTTCATGCATTACAGTATATGGGAAACTAAAATTAATTTCTCATTTTCCTGTTTTCCCTAAAATGCAAGAAAGAAATTGCTATTTTTATGGAAAAGTGATATAATTTTTGATGGTATTTGTATGAATGGAGAAATAAATTGACAAGGCCTGTTCAATTTAAAAAGGCTTAAATTGAAAGGCATGGGTGTAGGTTGAGAAACAAGTTTTTAATATCCAGATCTTTTTTAGGTGCTTAAGCACACAGATGATAGTCAGGCTGAAAATAAGTTTCTAAACCGGCAATTTGCGCAAAAGCACGAATTGTTGTCATTATTAAATGGTGCAAAAGCACCGGAATAGAGGTTTATATGAAGAAATTAGAAGAATATGTGAGAAGTATACCGGATTTTCCGGAAGAGGGAATCGTTTTCCGTGATGTTACTACAGTTTTACAAAATAAAGACAGTTTAAAAATGTCTATTGACCAAATGCAGGCTCTATTAGATGGAGTTGATTTTGACGTTATTGTTGGACCAGAATCCAGAGGTTTTATTTTTGGTGTTCCAATTGCATATAATCTAAATAAGGCTTTTGTTCCTGTTCGTAAGAAAGGTAAGTTACCTTGCGAAACCATCGAAATGGAATATGCTTTAGAATATGGTACTGCTACCATTGAAATGCACAAAGATGCTATTCAGCCCGGACAGAAAGTAGCGATTGTAGATGATTTAATTGCTACAGGCGGTACTATTGAAGCAATCACTAAGCTTGTGGAAAGCCTTGGTGGTGAAGTTGTAAAAATTATTTTCCTGATGGAATTACAGGGTCTTAAGGGACGCGAAAAGCTAAAAGGCTATGACGTGGATGCTGTTATTCAGTATGAAGGTAACTAGTTAGGCAATGAAAATCGACAGGTTCTGCATGGGCAGGACCTGTTTTTTTGGCTATCAAACAGGAGGAGGTTACCGGTTAAATCTAATGGTCTTGCATTTCGGTACATCCAATTTCTTATATTTTCATATTGAACTTTTGATAATTTCATATGATTTCCTCTTTCAGCATAGGATTAAAATATATATTTTCTAAGTACGTAATTCTATTACTTACCAAGTATGAATTTATCTAATTTCTTAGAATCAACACCCGGATTAAGTTCAAGAATATGTGTATAAAGTTTTTCGTAAGCCTGCTCTTTGGACAAGGAGTTTGCTTTTTCAAAGATATCTTCTTCAAAAAAATCTTCGGTTTTGCAGAAGGTGGTAGAAGACCAGCCGTATTCTTGTCCGGTTTTTGAGAATTTTTTACTTCTTCCACACATGGTAATATACATTTTCATTTGTAACTCAGTAATTGCATTATCAAATTTTGTTTTATCTTCCTTTGTAAAATTACCAAGCTGTTTGATAATGTGCAAAGGTAATGTCCCTTCCCTGCTAATAAGTTCATAAACTCTTTTTGCATAAAAGCTAATATTTCCATCAGAATAATCCTCTTCAAAGCTTTTTATTCCGCGTCTTACTGCATAAAAATACGGATACCAATCGGCAGTAATATATCCGCTTTTCTTAAAAAAGAGTTTTCCATAAGCAATATCATTACGCTGGTCCAATACTCTGATCCGCCATTCCCAGGGATCGGTATCAACATCTTCCGTGTGCCATATAATACTTTTCCCATAATAATCACATAAAGCCAATATACCATCGGAATTCTTTTCTCCCCCGGTACTCATACCCACCTTTAATAATGCATTAATAAAATCATTGTAATTATTAATTTCTCCAACTGTAATACTCATATTGCCTCCTAATCCAATTATATTAGTAAAATTTTAAAAAAACTACTAAAACTAAAATGTATAAATTTCATTAAAATATATCAATGTCACTTCTAATTATTCTAAACCCTTTTCTTTGAACTTTTTTATATTAATTTATCATTATAAAACTATATTGTAATCTTAATAACTAATTTAACAACTTTATCCAATTGTATCATAGTATAAATAAAATTACTACAAGGGAATGCTAAAAAGTTATTATATGGATTTATATTTTTTATCAATTTTTTTATTTAATTTTATTCTGTCAATTTAATTAATCAGCTTTTTAAGATATATTATTATCTATAATAAATAGATAATTTACTAGATCCTTTTATATGAAGACAAAGAAAAAAATCAAAGAGTAATTTGTAAGACAATATAACGTAAGTTTATTAAATTAAGAATAATAAAATATTATAGCCCAAACTAATAACTTATAAATTTACTTAAATAAGAATAAATATAATAAAAATTATTAACTCAAGGAAACGTAAAATGCTCCCAGCAACTGAAAAAAACGGTTAACATCCCCTGGATTCCTCATGTTTCACTGCCTCTAACATAGAAATTATAGTGGGAGACTTCATAACTTTCCAGCAGATAAAACAACTTTAGACCAAAAAAATGTAGACAAAACCCATCAGGAAGTGTCATAATTATATAAATCAATTGATTTTTTATAAAAATATGATTATAATAAGAAGATAAACTTTAAAAAAGGTGGTGATTTCATGGAAAGTAAAGCGAATAAAAATAAAGTAAATGATTTTGATAATCCTGATTTTGCAGATATAAAAGCTCCTGCGGACTTTACCAGTCCGGAAGAATTATATCAGCAGCTAGTTAAAGTTGTGGAAAGCTATCACCCTTCCGCTGATATTTCCATGATTGAAAAAGCTTACCACATTGCAGATAGTGCTCACAAAGAGCAGTGCAGAAAATCCGGAGAGCCATATATTATACATCCCTTATGTGTAGCTATCATATTGGCAGAACTGGAACTTGATAAAGAAACCATTGTGGCAGGATTGCTTCATGATGTTGTAGAAGATACTAAATACACGATTGAAGAAATTGCTGATGTATTTAATGAAGAAATCGCACTACTTGTAGATGGTGTTACAAAACTTACCCAATTAAACTATTCTAAAGATAAGGTTGAGATTCAGGCTGAAAATCTTAGAAAAATGTTCTTGGCAATGGCTAAGGATATTCGCGTTATCTTGATTAAGCTTGCAGACAGATTACACAATATGCGTACTCTGCAATATCAAACACCTATCAAACAAAAAGAAAAAGCAAGAGAAACCATGGACATCTATGCACCTATTGCACAGAGACTTGGTATTTCCAAAATTAAGATAGAATTAGATGATTTGTCTCTCCGATATCTGGAACCGGAAGTCTATAAAGACTTAACGGAGAAAATAGATTCCAAAATGATTGAACGTAAGGAATTTATTAATGAGATTGTTAAAGAAGTCAGCGAACATGTGAAAGCCATGGATGTTGATGCTAAAATAGACGGCAGGGTAAAACATTTCTTTAGTATATATAAAAAGATGGTAAACCAGAATAAAACCTTAGATCAAATATTTGACTTATTTGCAGTTCGAATTATTGTTGATACGGTGAAAGACTGTTATGCCGCTTTGGGTGTTATACATGAAATGTATAAGCCTATCCCCGGAAGATTTAAGGATTACATTGCTATGCCAAAGCCGAACATGTACCAATCACTTCATACTACCCTGATTGGACCTAGCGGACATCCTTTTGAGATACAGATACGTACCTACGAAATGCACCGTACGGCAGAATATGGTATCGCTGCTCACTGGAAATACAAAGAGGGTCAGGATGGTAAGAATACTAGGGATACGGAAGAAGCAAAGCTTACCTGGCTTCGTCAGATTCTTGAGTGGCAGCGGGATATGTCGGATAATAAGGAATTCCTAAGCCTTCTAAAAAGCGATCTGGATTTATTTTCAGAAAGTGTTTATTGCTTTACACCTACAGGAGATGTTAAGAATTTACCAAATGGATCAACACCTATTGATTTTGCATATAGCATTCATAGTGCTGTTGGGAATAAAATGGTTGGTGCAAGAGTCAATGGTAAACTGGTAAATATAGATTATGTTATTCAAAACGGTGACAGAATTGAAATCATAACTTCCCAAAATTCCAAAGGGCCAAGCAGAGACTGGTTATCTATAGTTAAGAGTACACAGGCAAAGAATAAGATTAATCAGTGGTTTAAGACGGAGTTAAAAGAAGACAATATTACCCACGGTAAGGATATGATTATCAATTACTGTAAGACAAAGAATATTAATTTAAGTGACCTGCTGAAATCTGAATTTATGAATAAAGTTATGTCAAAATATGGCTTCCGTGACTGGGATTCCATTTACGCAGCTGTTGGACATGGCGGATTAAAAGAAGGTCAGGTAATTAATAAACTAAAAGACGAATATGACAAAAAGCATAAAAAAGAGTTAACTGACGAAAAGGTTCTTGAGACTATTTCTGAAATAAAGGATAATAAACCGGCTACGGTGGCCAAAACCAAAGGCGGGATTGTAGTAGAAGGTATTCACGATGTAGCTGTCCGATTTTCAAAATGCTGTAATCCGGTGCCAGGGGATGAAATCATAGGTTTTGTTACCAGAGGACGAGGGGTTTCCATTCACAGAACAGACTGTATTAATTTAATGAACCTATCAGAAGAAGACAGGGCAAGATTAATTGAAGCAGAGTGGGCTACAGGTGCCGGATCCGCCCAAGGAGGAGAGTTATATTTTGCTGAAATAAAAATATTTGCCAATAACCGCAATGGTGTATTGGTTGACATTTCCAGAATATTAACGGAAAACAAAATTGATGTTACCTCTATGACAGCACGAACCAGCAAACAAGGAACCGCAACTATTAGTATAGGATTTGAAATTAATAGTGTAGAACAATTACAGTTTATTGTATCAAAGTTACGGAATGTGGAAAGTGTTCTTGATATTGAAAGGACAACAGGCTAGTACTGGTACACTGAAAGCACTCCAACTTTTATATGGAAAGGAAGACTTATTCTTTGAAAATTGAAACTTATGTATTAGGTCCGGTGATGACAAATTGCTACTTTGCAATTAATGAAGATACAAAAGAAACTATAATTATAGATCCTGCCGATAAGGCAGAAGTGCTTATACAAAAAATAAATAAGGAAACATTAAAACCGGTTGCTGTACTTTTAACTCATGGACATTTTGATCATATATTGGCAGCTTCCGAAATAGCAGTTAATTTTCATATACCTATTTATGCTTCCAAAGAAGAAAAGGAGCTTTTAGAAACTCCTTCTTTAAATTTATCTGTTTCCCTGGGGAAAAATATATCATTAACACCAACTATGTTATTAAATGATAAAGATATTATAAAGCTTGCAGGAACAGAGGTTAATGTTATTCACACACCGGGGCATACCAGCGGAGGAATTTGCTATTTATTTAAAGAAAGTAAAATTTTATTCAGCGGAGATACATTATTTGAAGGAACTGTTGGAAGAGCCGACTTACCTACAGGTAACTTAAATACATTATTGGATTCCGTGAATCATAAATTAATGACTTTACCGGATGATACTACTGTTTTCCCGGGACATGGGGAAAGCACTACCGTAGGTCATGAAAGAAACACAAACCCATATGTTTCTTAGGATGGATATTCAAAATGATTAAAATAACTCTGTCAAAAGACGAATATGAATATGATATACATGCCATAGTGAAGGCATTTTATCCCGATGAGCAAATAAAGGTATATAAACCTGGGATAGTTACCTCAGACAATCATTCTAAAGATCCCAGCGAACTTTGCAAAGTGAAAGCTTTGCCTGAATATGCGGAAATACAGAATGACCTTATGCAAGACAATATAGATGATGTTCTAAATTTTTATCTCAGACTGGAACATAATAACATACAATTAATTGTATTTGAAGGAAAACAGGAATACTTTAATAAAACCATATCTGTTCTTTCACCGGAGAAACCCCAATACAGAAATTATTTGAAACGTTTACTATACAACTGCTTAATCGGCATGACAGGAAAGGAATTGCCATGGGGTACCTTAACCGGGGTAAGACCAACTAAAATTGCCTTTGAACGTTTGGAAAATAACATATCCAAGGAAGAAATAGCTGCTTATATGAAAGAGCAATATCTGTGCTCCAAAGAGAAGGTGGATATTAGTTTACAGGTGGCGGAACGGGAATATTCCCTTCTTCATAATATGGAGTATAAAAAAGGGTATAGTATCTATATTGGTATTCCTTTCTGTCCAAGTACCTGTCTGTATTGTTCTTTTACTTCATACTCTTTTCAGGTGTTTGGGGCCATTGTGGAACAGTATTTACAAGCACTTTTTAAAGAGATTACCTATGCAGGAACCTGCATGGACAATAAGAAATTATCTACGGTATATCTGGGAGGGGGAACCCCCACTACTTTAAGTGCAGACCAGTTAGACCGTTTGTTGACCCATATAGAAAATAGTCTGGATTTTTCTAACGTTGTAGAATATACAGTTGAGGCTGGAAGACCGGATAGTATAACTATAGATAAATTAAAAGTTTTAAAAGAACACGGAGTAACCAGAATCTCCATTAATCCTCAGTCAATGAGACAAAAAACCTTGGATATTATCGGTAGAAAGCATACGGCGGAAGAAGTGGTAAAAGCCTTTCATATGGCTAGAGACCTAGGACATGATAATATTAATATGGATATGATTATCGGATTACCCGGAGAAACCGTGGATGACGTAGCCTATACACTACAGGAAATTCAAAAGCTAAATCCTGACAGTATAACCGTGCATACTTTGGCGGTAAAAAGAGCTGCCAGATTAAACATAAAAAAAGAAGATTATCAGGATATGAAGCCTCAGGATACCTTAAAGATGTTTCAGTTAACCTCGGATTTTGCTAAAGGCAATGGCTATCTCCCATATTATCTCTATAGACAAAAGAATATGGCAGATAATCTTGAGAATATAGGCTATGCAAAATACGGCAAAGAAGGTATTTATAATATTTTAATCATGGAAGAGAAACAAACGATTCTTGCTTTAGGTGCAGGGGGCTTATCTAAATTTGTTTTCTATGACGAAAATCGAATTGAACGAGTGGAGAATGTAAAAAGCCTAAAGGACTATATTGAACGTATTGATGAAATGATAGAAAGGAAAAAAAACTTTCTGCATAACAATACTTTATTATAATGAAAGGAAATTCAGATGCTATTAAATGATAATCTGAAAGTAGATTGGTCAGAGATAGAAGTAACAGCCATAGATGACTTATTAGAAGCCATAGATCATGGGATATTAGTCAGTAACTTAGCTGCTTCCTTATCCAAGAAGCTGGGTATGGATCAAAATTATTGTTATATGATGGCTTTAGCAGGTATGGTACACGATATTGGAAAATTAAAATTAGGGAAGTATTTATATGGAAGGGATAAAAATTCCTTAATTGTTGAAGAAATGAAATACGTTCGTATGCATCCCATAATAGGACAGGAGATTTTGAAAGAGCAGGACTTTTCTCACATTATTGTAGAATCTGTCTATCATCATCATGAAAATTATGATGGTTCCGGATACCCCAGAAATATAAAGGGAGAGAATATTCCCTTTGGAGCCAGAATACTCAGGGTTTGTGATGTATTTGCAGCTTTGGTATCAGATAGAAGTTACCGGAAAGCTTATGATTTAGATACCGCCATTAGTTTAATGATTGAAGAAGTAAAAAATTTTGATATGAAAGTATTTCTTGCACTTTTACAAGTGATACATTCGGAAGAATATAGTGAAATACAGAATTATATTCGCACTATAAATCAGAAAAGGTATTTTCAGGGAAATCATGATACTTTGTTATATTGTTGATTTCTTTTATATAGAAAGATAGATACAGGAGGAAACGAGATGATTACACAAAGACCAAAAGGTACTCAGGACTGGTATGGCAGCAGTATGCACAAGAGAACCATAATCGAAGCATTAGCCAGAAAACTTTGCAAAGCATATAACATAAAAGAAGTGATTACACCTGTATTTGAGCATACGGTTCTATTTCAAAGAGGTGTAGGAGAAACAACAGATGTAGTACAAAAAGAAATGTATACTTTTATGGATAAAGGGAACCGCAGCATAACCTTAAAACCAGAGGGAACTGCCGGTGCCATCCGTGCATATCTGGAAAATAATATGTATGCAGAAAGCCAGCCCACCAAATTATTTTATGTTACTCCTGCTTTCCGTTATGAACAGCCCCAAAGTGGAAGGCTTCGCCAACACCACCAGTTTGGTGTGGAATTTGTAGGATCAGCCAGTCCTTTAGCAGAAGTGGAATTAATTACTTTAATTACAACTTTTATTAAAAAAATTGGCTTAAAAGATGCTAAACTTCACATTAACAGCATTGGATGCAGCAATTGCCGCAAAATCTACAACGATGCATTGCTGGCATTTTTGAAACAACATGAAGAGCATTTATGCCCAACCTGTAGGGAAAGAATGAAGAAGAATCCTCTTCGTGTGTTAGATTGTAAAGTTCCTTCCTGTAAAGAAATCGTTAAAGATGCTCCAAGAACCATTGACTATTTGGATGAGGAGTGCAAGGAACATTTTGAAGAATTACAAAGCCTTCTAACAGAGCTGGATATTCCATATGAAATTGATACAGGAATTGTAAGAGGTTTGGACTACTATACAAAGACAGTATTTGAATTGGTGAATGAAGAAGGATTTACATTGTGCGGTGGCGGCCGCTATGATAACCTGGTTCATGAAATAGATGAAAAGCAGAATATTCCTTCTGTAGGATTCGGAATGGGTATTGAGAGAATTATATATTTCCTGGAGCAGGAAGGTGTAGAGTTGGAATCGGAACCTGCCATTGAATTATATGTTGGTATATTAGGCAAAGAAGCAAAAGGAGCAGCATACAAAATAGTAAATACCTTAAGAAATGCAGATATTGTAGTAGAAACAGATTACATGGACAGAAGTGTTAAAGCACAAATGAAATATGCCAATAAAATCGGTGCAAAAAACACGGTTATTATTGGAGCAGATGAGCTGGCAAATAATAAGGCTAATATCAAAAATATGGATACCGGTGAACAGACAGAAGTTACCCTGGATAAAATTACAGAATATTTTATCAATAAGTAACATAGAATACAGTACATTTTCAAAGGTTTACTATTATAAATTATATAAGAATCAAACAAATAATGGGAAAAAGCCAATGGCAGTACTGACATTGGCTTTCTGAATAAATGGTGGGAAAAGCATAATTATTTATTACCCCATAGGAATTGTGAAAGAAAATTTGAAGAAAAGGATGCCACGAATAGGATTCTTTTACAATTATAGTGGCCATATGAATAATTGTTTCATATGATAAGGTTTTAGGAATGAAAGAGGAGAATAAGAAAGATAAGAATGCCTGGCTAAAATATGACCACAGCCAGAAAAAAGAGATTTTTGCCTTTAATGAAGGTTACAAAGATTTCATTTCCAAAGGTAAAACAGAAAGAGAATGTGTGGCTGAGGTAATCAGACAGGCAGAAGAAAAAGGATATAAGGACTTAAAGTCCGTAATAGCTAATAAAGGAGAGCTTAAGGCTGGAGATAAAGTTTACTATAACAACATGGACAAAGCCATAGCCTTATTTTTAATTGGTGAAAAACCTTTCGAAGAGGGAATGAAAATCCTTGGAGCTCATATTGACTCTCCAAGAATTGATGTAAAACAGAATCCTTTATATGAAGATACGGATCTGGCTTTATTAGATACACATTATTACGGTGGAATTAAAAAATACCAGTGGGTAACTCTTCCCCTTGCAATTCATGGTATTGTTGTAAAAAAAGATGGTACCAAAGTCAATGTTGTAATAGGTGAAGATGATAATGATCCGGTACTTGGAATTACAGACCTTTTGGTTCACCTTTCCGCAGCTCAAATGGATAAAAAGGCTTCTAAAGTAATAGAAGGGGAAGATTTAAACCTGCTTATAGGCAGTATGCCATTAAATGACGAAGAAAAAGATGCGGTGAAGGCCAATATAAAAGCTATATTAAAAGAAAAATACGATATTGAAGAAGAAGACTTTGTATCTGCAGAATTAGAGATTGTACCTGCAGGAAAAGCAAGAGATTATGGTATGGACAGAAGTATGGTTATGGGTTACGGACAGGATGACAGAGTATGTGCCTACACTTCTATGAAAGCTTTCTTTGATGTGGAGAAAACAGACAGAACCTGCGCATGTGTCTTAGTGGATAAAGAAGAAATCGGCAGTGTTGGTGCTACCGGAATGCATTCTAAGTTCTTTGAAAATGTTGTAGCAGAGATTATGAATTGCAAAGGCGAATATTCAGAACTTGGAGTAAGACGTGCTTTACAGAATTCCCATATGTTATCTTCTGATGTTAGTGCTGCTTTTGATCCAAATTACCCCCTTGTTATGGAGAAAAAGAATTCTGCTTATTTTGGTAAAGGAATGGTATTCAATAAGTATACCGGAGCAAGAGGAAAATCAGGTTCAAACGATGCTAATCCGGAATACATAGCAAAATTAAGAAGTATTATGGAAAAACATAATGTATCTTACCAAACTGCAGAACTTGGTAAAGTAGATGAAGGAGGCGGCGGAACCATCGCCTATATAATGGCACAGTATAACATGGAAGTAATCGATAGTGGTGTAGCTGTTCTAAATATGCATGCACCATGGGAAATTACCAGCAAAGTGGACGTATATGAAACTATGCGAGGTTATACAGCCTTTTTGAAAGAAATATAGCAGAGAGTTTTAAGTAATAAGAACAATCCTAAGTATTAGGAAAATTATAATACAAAGGATTTATCATAAGAAAGAACATCCTTACATTTATGTATGCAGTTTTACATAGACGGAGCAATATTTGCAAGGGTGTTCTTTTTTTGGCTTATACCTGTAATTAAGAATGGCGTAATAGCTGGGGTGGGACACTAAATCCAATAAAACAATATGAAAAATCGGAATTTTATTAGATACATGGAAGCAAGGTGGAATAGAGTTATAAATGCCAGAAAAATATTGACTATTCTTAGCCATGAGTGATATGATAGCATAAGAGTTTTTTATAATATAACACTTGCCATGCAGTAATAAGGTTATGAGAAAAATAGAGCAGCAGATGGCTATATCTGTTTTGACAATAGGAAATAGGAGGATTAACATGGCTGAATCAATGAAGGGCTTAAACAGAAGCCATAGATGTACAGAAGTGTCTAAGACCAATATCGGTGAAACTATTACCGTAATGGGATGGGTACAAAAAAGCAGAAACAAAGGTGGAATTATTTTCTTGGATTTAAGGGACCGTTCCGGTATCCTTCAAATTATATTTGAGGAAAACGATATAGGTGCAGAAGGATTTGCAAAAGCTGAGAAACTAAGAAGCGAATTTGTTATTGCGGTAGTTGGAAGGGTGGAAGCTCGTTCCGGTGCTGTTAATGAAAATCTTGCTACCGGCGATATAGAAGTAAGAGCTACAGAACTTCGCATTCTTTCAGAAGCTGAGACACCGCCGTTCCCTATTGAAGAAGATAGTAAGACAAAAGAAGATCTAAGATTAAAATATAGATATCTGGATTTAAGAAGACCGGACTTACAAAAGAATCTGATTATGAGAAGTAAAGTTGCTACTTTAACCCGTAGTTTTTTGGCAGAAGAAGGATTCTTAGAAATTGAGACTCCAATGCTTACCAAAAGTACGCCGGAAGGAGCAAGAGATTATTTAGTTCCCAGCCGTGTTCATCCGGGTAATTTCTATGCATTGCCACAGTCACCCCAGTTATTTAAACAATTGCTTATGTGCTCCGGTTACGATAGATATTTCCAAATCGTTAAGTGCTTCCGTGATGAAGACTTACGTGCTGACAGACAGCCGGAATTTACCCAGATAGATATGGAATTATCTTTTGTTGATGTTGATGACGTAATTGATGTAAATGAAAGGTTATTACAGAAATTATTCAAAGAGACTATCGGAGTGGATGTACAACTTCCTATTCAAAGAATGACCTATGCAGAAGCAATGGATCGTTTTGGTTCCGATAAACCGGATATTCGTTTTGGCATGGAACTAAAGAATGTATCTGAAACAGTAAAGGGCTGCGGTTTCTCTGTATTTACAAGTGCTTTGGAAAAGGGCGGTTCAGTTCGCGGTATTAATGCAGAAGGACAAGGCGAAATGCCAAGAAAGAAAATCGATGCATTAGTAGAATATGCAAAAGGTTATGGAGCAAAAGGCTTAGCATACCTTGCAGTAAACAGTGATGGAACTTATAAATCCTCCTTTGCAAAGTTTATGACAGAAGAAGAATTATCAAACTTAGTAGCTGCCATGTCCGGTAAACCTGGTGACTTATTATTATTTGCAGCAGATGAAGAGGATGTTGTATTTGATGTATTAGGAAATCTAAGATTAGAGATTGCCAGAAATCTGGACCTATTAAATAAAGAGGAATACAAATTCTTATGGGTAACCGAATTCCCATTATTAGAGTACTCAAAAGAAGAAGGAAGGTATACAGCAAAACATCATCCATTCACTATGCCAATGGAAGAAGACTTGCATTTAATCGATACGGAACCGGGTAAAGTAAGAGCTAAAGCCTATGACATTGTATTAAACGGAACAGAGATCGGCGGCGGCAGTGTGAGAATTTATCAGAACGATGTGCAGGAAAAAATGTTTGAAGTACTTGGTTTTTCCAAAGAAGATGCCTATGACCGTTTTGGGTTCCTGCTAAACGCTTTCAAATATGGTGTTCCGCCTCACGCAGGACTAGCCTACGGCTTAGATCGTCTGGTTATGCTTATGGCAAAAGAAGACAGCATTCGTGATGTAATTGCCTTCCCTAAAGTAAAAGATGCTTCCTGTTTAATGACAGATGCACCAAACGTTGTTGATCAAAAACAACTTGATGAACTTGGAATTGGGGTTGTTGAAGAGGCTGAATAGTTAATAAGAACCCCTTTACCAATGATATGAAAAATGAGGCCTTCGGGAGTAGGGGATGTTTTATATGATTTAGGAAATTCATAGGAATCCCCTTGCTCTCGAAGGCTAATTTAGTTTATAAGTGAGTAATATTTTAGCTTTTATTTAGAAAGGTTCTGACATGGAAGTTATATATATAGCAGTAATATATCTTATATTAATAAATTTGGTTGGTTTTTTTAGTATGGGTGTGGATAAAAAGAAGGCAAAGAGCAATCAGTGGAGGATAAAAGAGAAAACCTTGTTCTTTATAGCTGTTATAGGCGGCAGTGCAGGTTCCGTATTAGGAATGAAAGTATTCCGCCATAAAACAAAACATACAGCATTTGTTATAGGTATGCCTCTGATTTTGATGGTACAAACTATACTGCTTATTTTTTTATTCAATAAATAATATAATATATTAAATTTCAGTTGGTTCAATAAATTAGAATATTTATTAGAAAAGCAGAATATCCCCTTACTAAAAAACTGTGAATACTTTATAGTATGTTTTCCGTAATAGGTAGGGATATAATAAGAAGTTTGTTGTAAACTGAGAACTTAAATTGTAAATAAAAAATAGAAAATAGAGAATCTTGCAAATTTGAACTACATAAAATAGCCAGAATTTTTTATAAAAGTTATAAAATAATATATAATTATTTATTAAATTTATACATATTACATAGTAATCACCTTAAAATTACCAAAATAATGTTTGACAGATTGAACAAAGAGTGATATTATGAATATGTTGCATGAAAGTGCATACACTATCAATAACTGTTATAATTTATAGCAGTATTTTATTATTTTTTTTGGAGGAATTAACATGAACAAAGGTACAGTAAAATGGTTTAACAATCAAAAAGGTTTCGGATTTATCTCCGACGAACAAGGAAACGATGTATTCGTACATTATTCAGGTCTTAACATGGACGGCTTCAAGTCTCTTGAAGAAGGACAAGAAGTTCAATTTGACGTTGTTCAAGGTGCTAAGGGACCTCAGGCTACAAACGTAATCAAATTATAATTAACCAAGTTTTTCGATGTGCCTTTTTCTGATATATAAATTTTAAGAATTATTATTTTTAAAAGTTTTTATTAAGAATTAGATATATTGTTTTAAAACGGAATTGGTTAAAAAGGTTATCCTTATGGATAACCTTTTTTAATTTCGGGGAGGGAGAGGCCTATGCTTGTAACCTTTTTACCTATGAATAAAAAAATTCAAATCAATGCAGGCAGCAATTTGTTTCATGCAGCCATGGAGAATGGAATTGATTTTGGAGGTGTTTGTTCCGGGAATAGAACTTGTGGTAAATGTAAGGCAATGATTACAAAAGGTAACAACAGAAAGTACAGCAAAGAAGAACGGAAGCTCCTTACAGAAGAGGAACGTAATTCAGGCATTCGTTTAACTTGCTGTTTTACCATTACAGAAGATACCTGTGTTATTATTTCCGGCAAAAAAGAAAAGCAGAGCCAGGTCAGCAGAAAAGAAGATAAGATAGAGGATAGCTTTGGGAATCTGTTGACAAATTCCTTAGCGAAGGAGCATTATGGTATTGCTTTGGATATAGGAACAACATCAGTAGCAGTCCGATTGTGGAATCTGGATCGGAAAGAGTTTATTGATGAAATCAGTACTAAGAATCCTCAAAGCTTATATGGAGCAGATGTAATAACCAGAATTACTTATGCCAACAGCAGTGGTGATAATGTTAGAAGGCTGGCTTATCTAATTCGGGAGTGCTGTAATACCTTATTATTACGTTTGTCAGCAGAGCATAATATTAATACAAACCAAATAGAGGCTGCTGTTATCACGGCAAATACAACCATGTCCCATCTGTTTTTAGGAAAATCTGTTGAGAAACTGGCAAAGGTACCCTTTCAAGGGATATCTTACGAAGGTGTAAAACTAAAAGCTTCTGATGTAGGTTTTCAAATGCATCCTAACGGGCAAGTATATGTAATGCCTGGAATTGCAGGTCATGTAGGTTCTGATACACTAGGCTGCATTCTTGCTAAAGATTTGAATCATGCAAAAGGAAACCATCTTCTTGTAGATATTGGAACCAACGGTGAGATTGTTCTTGCAAAGGAGGGGGAGCTTATGGTATGTTCAACAGCAGCAGGCCCTGCCTTTGAAGGTGCTTCTTTGCATCAGGGTATGCGGGCAATAGAAGGAGCTATATCAAAGGTAAATATCAGGAATAACTTGATTGAAGTTGAATTGATTGGACCGGAGAAAGGCAGTGCCTTAACCTACAGTATGAATAGGAACGGGAAAGCTGTTGGTGAAATAGGTGACATTTATCCCATTGGTATCTGTGGATCAGGAGTAATAGAAGCAATTTCTGAATTGTTAAATAATCATATAATGGATGAAACAGGCCGCTTGTTAGGGCAGGAGGGTGACAATAATTATGTTACCTTATGGAAACATCATGACAAAGAAGTTATCTTAACCCAGAAGGATATCAGAGAACTCCAACTGGCCAAAGGAGCGATTTATACAGGAATCATGCTTCTATTAAAAGAAGCGGAATTATCTAATTCACAATTAAATTACATTTATCTGGCAGGTGCATTTGGAAGTAATATTGATTTAAAGAAAGCCGTTCATATTGGACTGTTGCCTCCTATTGAGCCGGATAGAATAAATTATATTGGTAATGGCGCCTTAGATGGTGCCTCTAAGGTACTATTAGGCCAAATATCAAAAGCAGAGACAGAAAGTATAAGTAAAAAGATAAAGCATCTGGAGTTGGCATTATGTAAAGAGTTTCAGGAAGAATTTTTAAAAGCTGTAAATTTCTAATTTATCTACCAGTTATAAAAAAAGCATGCTTTGAATGTAAAGCATGCTTTTTCTTTTATCTATAAGTAAAGAAGGGTTTCAAGATGAAAAAACTTTGTTAAGGCTTTGGATTAAATATTTAGTCTTTATCTATATATATTTCTTTTGTTATTACTCTATTTAAATTTTTATAAAGAGGTTTAAACAAGAACAGAGTTATAAAAAAGTTACTTATTCCATGTGTAATGTCAAAAGGAATACCTGTAATCCAAAAAGCTATTGCGGATTGAATACCGGTAAGGAAGCTTCCATTAAACCATCCCATAAATAAATAAGGAATGGAGCAAAGAGCTCCAAAGGTCAATCCAAAAACACCTGAAATAACTGCCCAATGGAAAGAGGATTGTTCTCTCTTAAAAATTCGAACAATAAAGTATAGTATAAACCAAATATAGAAATAATTTATCAGCCATAAACCAAAACCATAAATGAAACATTCCAGCAAAACAAATATTGATATAATTAGCAAGGTTTTTTTGTGTAACAGCAAGGCGAACAGTATAATAAGCAAGGAAACCAATTCTATATTAGGAAGAAAGGCCAGGACTTCTTTGACAGCAATTAAAAGAGCACTTAACATACCAATTAAAACAATATCTTTTATACGCATCCTACACCTCTTTCTTCATTATATTTTTAATGAATAGAAGAATTGCTCCTTTTCCCTTACATAACTTACAATTTAATACCCAACCATTAATGTTATCTCGTAATGATCACCGTCATTTATTGGAGTTGCATCAACGCCTGTCATTAAAGATTCTCCCTTTTGAGAAAAGTTCCACCATTCCTGTTTCGATTCATCTGCTGTTATACCATTTACTGTAGTAACATATAAACCATAATCCGTTTCAGTACCGGAAATCAGTTTTTCTTCTTCTAGGGCTTCTCTTAAGAATTCGGCATCTGTTGTAATTTTAAAGGACTCACTTGTACCATCTGTCAATATTACTTCTGCAACAATTTCTTTAGAACCCTCTACCGGTTTTGCCATGAATGTTTTATATACAAAAAACATAGCAGCAATTATTGCAACCAAAGCAATACAACTAACAACAATTTTTTTAACATTTCTTTTTTGTTCCATAATTTATTCTCCTCCTTCTTATTTAGGAACCTTCTTGATTCATAGGGAGGCATTTTATTGCCCATTAGGCTTTGTGGGAGAATTAAAAAGGTTCCTTTGCCAGAAAGGTAAAGGAACCTAAAATAGTTTAGATTATTAACAATAACTTTGTTACCAGAATATCCGGTTGACAGTCATTGTACCTTTTACCATATTCTCGTGGCATACTTGGTACTATATCAAGCAGGTATTCTGACTTATGAATCATTATTTTCTTCGAATCTTCCCAAGCATTCGCTCAGTGATATTATATTACCCTTATAAGGTACATACCGAAGAAAACTCCTCAATTACAGCGGCGAGACCGTACAGGATTTTAACCTGTTTCCCTATTATGTCACTATTTATGTGGGTTGAAGATAGTGACCACTTGATATATGAAACAGCTTTAAAGCTGCTGTATAAACGCTGTCAGTATATCATTTTGCAAAAAAAAAGTCAATATATATTATTTAGTACCATAGATTCTGTCCCCGGCATCGCCAAGTCCAGGTAGAATATAACCACTTTCGTTTAATCTTTCATCTAAAGCACCAATATATACATCAACGTCAGGATGAGCCGATGTAAGACGTTTTACACCTTCTGGTGCTGCTATAAGACATAAGAAGTGAATTTTAGTGATTCCCCTTTTCTTTAATAGGGCAATAGCAGCATCTGCGGAACCACCTGTTGCTAACATGGGGTCAACAACAAAGATCTCTCTCTCATCAGCATCAGCAGGTAACTTACAAAAATATTCAACTGGCTCTAATGTTTTTTCATCTCTATATAAACCAATGTGTCCAACCTTGGCATTGGGAATCAGGTTTAATATTCCATCTGCCATATGCAAACCAGCTCTTAAGATTGGAACGATACAAAGCTTTTTGCCTTCAATTTCATGAGCAATTGTTTTAACAAGAGGTGTTTCTATCTCTACTTCAGCAAGGGGAAGTTCTCTTGTTGCTTCATAACATATAAGCATGGCAACTTCGGAAACCAAATCACGGAATTCTTTTGTTGAAGTTGTTTTGCGTCTCATAATTCCAATTTTGTGCTGAATCAATGGATGATTCATAATTATTACTTTAGACATAATCTTGCCTCCATTTGTTTTTTAGACTTTTTTGCTAGAAGTATTATAACAAAAATAAATGTCTAAGAAAAGTGTTAAATTATATTTATTGTATTTTTTGAAAAAGTAATGTAATATATTCGTGTATAAAATATAAAATATGAAAATAAAAAGCAGGAAGTATTTTAATAGGATAAGCAAAGATTGAAAAAAGTGAAATATGATAATATATGAGATAATGGAACTCTCTTTCCCCGTTTAGACAGAGGAGAAGCCCGGTAGAGGGGGGAGGGTAACTACCAGGCTTATTTTATGAAAAAAATTATCTTATTAGCAATATAGTGTACAACTTATTAACTATGACTTTATTATAATAGACATATATGATTATAATGTGGATGATTTATGAACAATTTGTGAATTTTTAATCAAAGACATTTTTTACAATTTAAAACAGAAAAAGAAAAAACAGGATAGTTTCTTATCTTTTTTATTACTTTAAAAGGTAATATTCACATGAATTTCAGAGGTTGTTTTTTTGAAAGATACAGATACTAAAGTTAAGTATAAGTTATTTTTAATGAGAAGGAAGGAAACAGTTAATTTCATGGGAACTATAAATAGTAAGAAAGATTTTATGCATAAGCTTTATGTTATGCAAGAAAAGAGGGAATATGGCAAGTGTTTTTAAAAAATTAATAAGTAAAGAATTTGGTGAAAACAAATACAATAAATATTTTTTCGTTTGCCAAAAAAGCTTGGAAGATAAATCTTTTGACAGCAAAGAAATTTATAATGATATATATGAGAATTTAAAAAAGCTAGACCGAAATGCAATAAGGAAAATGCAGGAGCGGCTAAATGATGCATTATTTTTAGCGGTACGTATAAGCAAAACTTATTTCTTTTCTTTTCTCTTTTATCTGGGTGCAGCATTCTTTCTTATCACGAAAGATATTAATCCGATTATCACTATTATTAGTATTATCTTAATGAGCGTATGCTTTATTGCAAAAACCTATGAATTTTTAATTAATAAGTATTGTTTTATTGATGCCCATATTGTGTTGGTTTATAAGACAGTGTTAGAAAGAATGGTTATATTAAAAGAAATAGAAAATTCCTCATCTTCCAATAATAGTTAACGCTAATTGATGCCTTGAACAATATGGTTCAAGGCATTTTACTTTCAGCACATGTACTACGGTTTCGTTTAAATTCAAAAAGTATTGTTTATACTCTAAGAATAAAGTATAATATGCAGTAAGTGAAAATTAAACGGATTAACCAAAAGAGGAAATGAAATGAAATATAAAAGCATATTTGATATTATAGGCCCCATCATGGTGGGGCCGTCCAGCTCCCATACGGCGGGAGCTGTTCGTATTGGTCAGATTGCCCGTAGAATATTTGGCATGGAACCGGAAGAAATCCATATTCATTTTTATGGTTCCTTTGCTGAAACCTATAAAGGGCATGCCACAGATATTGCAGTTATTGCAGGTTTACTAGATTTTGAAACCGATGATCCAAGAATTCAGGACGCCATACTTATTGCCCAAAAGAAAGGTATCCAAATTCATTTTTATACAGAGGAAATAGTACCTTCCCATCCCAATACTCTAGAAATAAAATTAGTAAAAGGAGATGAAACCCTGGAACTTACCGGAATATCTGTTGGGGGAGGTGCTGTTCAGATTTCGGAATTAAATGGATTCTCCCTAAACCTATCCGGTGAAAATCCTGCCATGCTTATATACCATAAAGATGCCTATGGAGTTGTAGCATCCGTTGCAGTAATTCTAGCTAACCACAAAATAAATATCAGCCGGATGAATGTATCAAGAATCGAGAGGGATAGTATGGCATTAATGGTTATTGAAACTGACCAGACAATACAAGAAGAGATTCTAAAAGAAATTGGATTAAAAGACAATGTGAAGAAAGTGTATGTACTTAGTGCTTAAGTACATTGTTTTAGAGGGACTGACATGTTTAATAATATCGCTGAATTAGTAAATCTTGCAGAAACACAGAACAAAAAAATCTATGAAATTATGTTAGAACAGGAAATGAAAGCTACCGGTCTTAGTAAAGATGAAATTATTAATAAAATGAAAGAGAATTATACAGTCATGAAAGCCGCCATAGAAAAAGGAATGCAGGGAGTTACCTCTAAATCCGGAATGACAGGGGGAGATGCAAAGAGACTCTCTGCGTATAGAAACAGCGGTAACTATCTGACAGACTATACTTTAATATCTGCTATCTGTTACGCAGTTGCAACCAATGAAGTGAACGCTTCTATGGGACTGATCTGTGCTACTCCTACAGCTGGTTCATCGGGGGTACTCCCTGCTGTTATGTTTGCAGCCCAGGAAAAACTTCAGGCAGAGGAAGAAGTAGTGATCAACCATCTGTTCACAGCTGGGGCAATCGGTTATATAATTGCAAATAATGCTTCCATTTCAGGAGCAGCAGGAGGATGTCAGGCAGAAGTTGGTTCTGCCAGTGCTATGGCAGCTGCTGCGGTAACAGAGATGGCCGGCGGAACGCCGTCCCAGGCTGCCCATGCAATGGCAATGGCCTTAAAAAACATGCTGGGGCTTTCCTGTGATCCTGTTGCAGGTTTGGTGGAAGTTCCCTGTATTAAAAGAAATGCAGCAGGTGCAGTTAATGCTTTTGCAGCTGCAGAGATGGCACTTGCAGGAGTAGAAAGCCGAATTCCCTGGGATGAAGTAATTAGTGCCATGTACCGAATTGGCCTATCCATGCCTATTGCTTTAAAAGAAACTGCCCTGGGAGGATTGGCTGCAACAGAAACAGGTAAGTGTTGGAGAGAAAAAATCCAGTAATAGATACATTATAAAAATAAGAGCCCTTATGGATTAAAATGGTGTACCACCTGACGGTAGCTGCCAAAATTAATCTGTAGGGCTTTATTTGTGTCAAAATAAAATTTTTAAAACCTATGGATTACTTGATTATTTTATTTTCTTATCATTTGTAATAACATTTCTCAGTGCATTGACAGCTGTTTCAATAGCAGGAGCAATTTCTGTTACCCGCACCAATCCTGTGTTCATGGAGTCTTCTCGTTCCCGGTTTCTGCACAGTAAAAGAACAGTAGCACATCTAACACGTAATACAGAGGAAACGATGAATAGGGTGGAGGATTCCATTTCGGAACCGATTGCACCAGCCATCTTCCATGCCTCCCATTTCTGCTGTAATTCATATTTTACTGGCATGCGTTCTGGTGAATGCTGGCCATAGTAAGAATCTTTACATTCTACAATACCTAGGGCATTGGTATATCCTAATTTATCAGATGCTGCCTTCAAAGCAGTAACCAGTTCAAAATCGGGTACAGCCGGAAATTCAACAGGAACATATTCTTTGCCGGTACCATCTTTACGGATAGCTCCGGTGGGAATAATTAAGGTTCCGGGTTCAAGGCTGGGGTCGATACCTCCACAAGTGCCGATGCGAATAAATGTATCAGCACCAATCATCTTTAATTCCTCTAAGCCAATGGCAGCTGAAGGCCCACCCATTCCGGTCGACATTACACTTACTTTTTCCCCTTCTAAATATCCGGTCCATATCTCATACTCACGATTGGTCTGAACGTGTTTAGCATCATCCAGATAGGCCGCAATTTTGGATACACGTCCGGGATCTCCGGGTAATAATACATATTTACCAACATCCCCCACCTTGCATTTAATATGATGCATAAGCTGGTCTTTATTAATCATAATATCTTTCTCCTTTGTTTTATGATGTTATTTTTAAATTATAACATGATTTTAATAAAAAGACAATAATTATGATATGATTTATTTGAAAATAAAAATAAAATTGACCTATTGACAATGACGAAATAAGCAGTATAATGTAAATATGAACAAACAGAAAGGAGAAAAATGTTAAAAAACAGCATTATTGATGAAAAGTTAACAAAATCGGATAAAATATTTGAGATTATCAAAGATGTAATCATAATATGTATTGGATTAATGATATCATCATTTGGCACAGCGCTATTTTATCAAGCGGGTATGGGTTCCAGTGCCATGGCAACTTTTAGTGATGGCCTTCATCTTTTATTGAATATTAGTTATGGAACAGCCAATATGACAGCTAACCTCGCATTTCTGATGGTATTGTTCATATGTGACAGAAGAATGATTAATATCGGTACTGTGTTGTGTGTCTTTATGATAGGTATCTTTGTTGATTTAGGAAACACTGTATTTGGCCTGCTTCCAATTGCAACAGCCCATGTATTTATTCGCTTTATATGTATGCTTGTGGGGTGCACAATGATGGGAATTGGATTGGCTTTGTATGTGGCAGTTGACAGAGGATTTGGGGCATTGGAGGGTTTGGTAAAGTATCTGTGCGCCAAGACAAGCATTTCCTTTGATAAAGTAAAGATAGGTCAAGATTTACTTTTGTTATCCTTAGGAATCCTGCTTCATGCAAGTTGGGGAATAGGAACCTTTATTTCAGCAATCACCATCGGACCGATTATGAAAGTGTTTATAGTAAAGTTTCAAAAAGTATTAAAAAAGCAGTAATTTTTAATGAGATATCAAACCGGATGGTTGATATAAAAAAATGAATTAAGAGGAGGATTTATCATGAAAAAAGTATTGGCTATGGGGATTGCTCTGGTTCTAGTGATTTCCGGCTTGACAGGATGTGCAAGTGGCAAAAAAGAAACAAAAAACGAGACAAAAAATGAGACAGAAAATGAAACAACAAATGAAACGGATGATAATGCCCCGGTTGGTGGCAGCACAACTAGTAAAATTGCTGTTGATCAGTTTGAAGATGATGATATTGGGGTTTGTTTGGTAATTAATACAAATCTAGGGGATAAATCCATCTGTGATTTGTCTTATGCCGGACTGCAAAGAGTAAGATCAGATTATGGTGTAAGAATCAAATGTATCGAATTAGGCGGCGATGCTACAAAACAGATTCCAACCTTCATTGATTTAGCTGAGGATCCAGAGTGGGATATCATTGTTGCAGGTACCCCTAACTTACGGGAAAGCCTTATGGAAGTTGCAGCTGATTATCCTGAACAAAAATTTATTCTATATGATGCAGGGGTAGCAAATGCTGAAGAAGGTATTACAGCAGAAGATTATCCAAATGTTTATTCTATGGAGCATGCACAGAATGAAGGTTCCTATATTGTTGGAGCAGCAGCAGCCATGTTGACAACTTCTGGTGATGAGAAGACAAATGACGAACACATTATTGGATTTGTAGGTGGTGGACAGAACACAGCTATTGAAGATTTTCTGGTAGGCTATATTGAAGGAGCGAAAGCTGTAGATCCTGAAATTAAAGTTTTAATTTCTTATATTGGAAGCTTCTCTGATTCTGCAAAAGGCAAAGAGCTAGCCATGGCCCAGATTGATCAGGGAGCAGATGTTGTGTTTGCGGTAGCCGGTGGTGCAGGCTTGGGTGTTTTAGCAGGATGTGCTGAAAAAAATGTTTATTCTATTGGCGTTGATGGTGATCAGTATGAGATTCTAAAAGATATTGATGCTATAACAGCTGAAGCTATTGCTACTTCCATGCAGAAGAAGTGTGATAATACTGTTTACAACTGTGTAAGTGCTGCTTTGGAAGGTACTTTATCTTTTGGTTCCTATGACAAGTTAGGCTTGGCTAGCGGTGTAGTTGGTGCAGCAGATAATGAAAACTTCCGTGGTATTTTTACTGAAGACCAGATTGCCCAGCTGAAAGAAATTGAAGCTAAAGTTTCCTCTGGTGAGATAAGCGTATTTACAGCAATAGGTGCAGATAATGCTTCTATTCAGGCATTAAAAGATAGCGTTCAATAAAGCGATATTTTTGCTGCCGCAGTTGGAAGAAATCTGCGGCAGCCTTTTTGCCTAAGAAACTGAGTTTGTGACAGCCTCTTTGTAATGAGGCAGGAGAGAAAGAAACTGGAGGAATAAAGGATGGAACAAAACATCTTAGTAATGGAGAATATTACAAAGGTTTATTCAAATGGTTTTGTAGCCAATAAAAATGTAAACTTTTCTATCCATGAAGGTGAAATCCATGCCCTGGTAGGTGAAAATGGGGCGGGCAAGAGTACACTAATGAAAATTCTCTTTGGTTCGGAGAAGCCGGATGAAGGGAGAATACTTCTTCGAGGTCAGGAAATACACATTGATAATCCTACAGTGGCTATTAATTATGGAATTGGTATGGTACATCAACATTTTATGTTAGTACCATCCCTTACAGTAGCAGACAATTTGGTAATTGGTATGGAACCTAAGAAAAATGGACTATATGATGTTGCTAAGGCTGAGGAGATTGCCAGAGAGGTATCAGAAAAATATAATTTTAAAGTAGATTCTAAAACGAGAGTAAGAGACTTGTCTGTTGGTATGAAACAAAAGGTTGAGATTTTGAAAGCTCTTGTAAGAGGGGCTAAAATTCTTATTTTAGATGAGCCTACTGCTGTTCTTACTCCACAGGAGACCAAAGAACTATTTGTAGAGCTGAAGCATTTAAAAGAGCAAGGATATACTGTAGTGTTTATATCCCATAAGTTAAATGAAGTGAAAGAACTGTGTGATCGTATTACGGTTCTTCGGGCAGGTAAGACCATAGGTACTAAAGAGATAGAGAATGTAACGGAACAGGACATCTCACGAATGATGGTGGGACGCGATGTTCGTTTGGATATTGATAAAAATAAGGCTGTGCCGAAAGAAACTGTTCTTAAGGTTTCCCATGTGAACAAGGTAAACAGTCTTGGCAAGCAGGTTCTAAATGATGTGTCTTTTCATATTCCCAGAGGAGTAATACTTGGTATAGCAGGTGTTGAAGGTAATGGACAGAGTGAAATTTCTGAAATAATTGCAGGTATGGATCAGAACTTTGTTGGTAATGTAATGGTCAATGGAAAAGAAACCAGAAACATGACCGTTCGTCAGTTGCGTGAAAATGGTGTGGCCCACATATCAGAGGATCGTATGACATATGGTATTGTTGGTGATGGAAGTATCGCAGAGAATATGATTTCAGATCGTTATTATAAGAAAGAGTTTCAGAAGGGCGTTTTATTAAATCAGAAGAAGATTGATAACCTGGTAAATGATTTGATTGGAAGATTTAATGTAAAATGCGATGGAAAAGACCAGCCCATACGTATGCTTTCCGGTGGCAATATGCAGAAGGTAGTAGCTGCTCGTGAATTTACCAGTAAAGCAGATTTAATTGTTGCCAATCAGCCTACTCGTGGTATTGACATCGGTGCCAGTATGTTCCTTCGTAACAAGCTGGTTGAATTAAGAGATGCTGGTGCTGCAATTTTACTAATTTCTGCTGATTTGAGTGAGGTCATGGATGTCAGTGACCGATTGATTGTAATGAATGAGGGGAAAATATCAGCTTATTTTGAAGATGCCTCTCAGGTTACTGAGGAAGAAATGGGACTTTACATGTTAGGAATTAAACAAATGACACCAGATGAAATAAGGAGGGCATCCAGTGATGAATAGAAATATTGAGAAACAGTTTCAGATATTACGAACTCTTCTTGCTGTTGCTATAGCCATTGCCGTAGCATTTACAATTATTTGTTTTATTAGTGATAATCCAATTGAAACCATTAAAAGCTTCGTTTTAGGGCCCCTTACTTCCAAACGTAAAATTGGTAACATTATAACGAATCTTACTCCTATGCTGTTTGTAGGTGCTGGTGTATGTTTGATTTTTTCCGCTAATCAGACAAACATGGCAGTAGAAGGCGGCTTTTTTGTTGGTGCCATGTTTGCCAGTGTTGTTGCTACCTGTGTTAAATTACCTACGGGCATTCATGTGATAGCATGTCTGATTGCAGGGGGTATTGCTGGTGCAATGGCCTGTTTGATTCCTGCATTTCTATTTGTAAAGTTTAATGCAAAACCGGTAGTAAGCTCCATTATGGTTAATAATATGTGTTTGTTTGTAGCTTTGTTTGTTATTAACCATCTTATTCGTGATCCGGCCGCTGGATTCTTAGCCTCCTATAAGTTTGCTAAAACATCCCGTATCGGAGAGATGATTCCGGGAACAGGTATTCATTATGGAATACTGATTGGTATTACTGTACTGATTATTACTTTCTTGTATCTGAATAAAAGCAAGGCTGGCTATGAGATTCGTACGGTAGGCCGTAATGTAGAATTTGCCAGATATTCAGGTATTAATGTAAACAGTGTTATTATAAAGGCGCAGCTGTTGGGTGGAATTTTAGCCGGTATGGGTGGTGCCGTTGAGGTTCTTGGTATGTATAAGAGATTCCAATACCAGTCTCTGACCAATCACGGTTTTGACGGTATTATGATCGGTATCATGGCAAATTATAATCCTAAAATGCTGCCCCTGGCTGCCCTGTTTTTAGCATATATCCGGGCTGGTGCTGACAGTATGCAGAGAACCAGCGATGTACCGGTTGAACTGGCTAATATCATGATAGCTGTAATCGTTATTATGATTGTTGCAGAAAAGTTTCTATATAAGATGAAACACAAACGAATTGTAGCAGCAGCTCAGAAAAAGTTGGAAGAAAAGGAGGCGGCATAATAGATGGATAAAATATTAACAGCAATTTTTACACCTGCGTTCCTGTTTTCAGTAATTCGAGTATCCACCCCATTGATTCTTGGCTCCATGGCTGCACTGATTTGTAATCGAGGTGGTATGCTTCATATTGCCTTTGAGGGTATCATGTTGTCTGCAGCTTTCTTTGGAATGCTTATAAGCGCTCTGACACAGAATGTACTATTGGGAATTATCGGAGCGATATTAGGGGGATTACTAATTTCAATGATGTTAGGGTATTTCAATCTTGTGTTGAATTCAGATAAGACACTGACAGGTATCGCATTGAACACCTTTGCTTCAGCGGGTACAATCTTTGCCCTATATCTTTTGGTTCAGGATAAAGGTACATCAAACTCCCTTCCTTCACTGACGGTTCCTAATATCGCAATTCCTATTATTAAAGATATTCCTATATTGGGGGAGATTATTTCAGGACATAATCTACTGACATATATAGCTTTTATTACCGTGTTTCTTACTTATATAATTATTTTTCGTACACCGTTGGGATTACGTATTCGCACAGTGGGTGAAAACCCCAATGCAGCTGCTTCAGTAGGTATCAATGTTTTGAAAGTTCGTTTTATCACTCTGGCAATCAGCGCAGTAATTGCCTCTTTGGCCGGAGCTTATATGTCAATGGGATATTTAAGTTGGTTCTCCAGGGACATGATAGCTGGTCGTGGTTTCATGTCCATTGCAGCTCAGAATCTTGGTGCTGCTCTTCCTCTTCCTAGCTTACTGGCATCACTTGCTTTCGGTGCGGTAACAGCTTTGGCCAATGTATTACAGACATTGAACATGCCTTCTGAAATTATTCAAGCTATGCCATATGTTGCTACTCTCATTGGACTTGGTGTCTTTGGATATGTGGGAAAGGTAAGCAATAGAAAGCGTTCAAAAGCGGTATTAGGGTCTGCTAAAATGAGAGAAGGAGGAAATGCATGATTTTATGTCATTGTAATTTTTATTCTAAAACCTTAAATAATCATGTTGATGTTAACGTTCTTATTCCGACTATTCCGGATAATGATTGCTTTTTCCATAGCCTGGATGAAGTATATAAGGAAAGAAAGATTCCTGTTTTATATTTACTTCACGGGGCTTTGGATGACTATACTATGTGGCTTCGCCATACGAATATAGAACGTTATGCCGAAGAAGCCGGTATCGCAGTGGTAATGCCTTCAGGGCAGAATGGTTTTTATAGTAATGCAGTCTGTGGATTGAATTATTTTGACTATATTACAGAGGAATTACCAAGATTTGTTGAATATACCTTCCCGGTATCCCGTGACAGAGAGAATCGCTATATTGCCGGACCTTCTATGGGCGGATATGGTGCTAGTAAATGTGGGCTTGGCAGACCTGATAGATACCGTGCCTTTGGTGACTTTTCCGGTGCCGTAGATCCGCAAAAGCTGGAACCTCTTATGGTTCAGATGGGTTTTGGTTTTTTTCGCTATGATTTGATTTTTGGTGGTAGTGATAAAGTTACCGGAAGCAAAGACGATCTAAAGGTTATGGCGGAAAAATGTAGTGAATATTCTGAGAAACCTTATGCATTTGTAGCATGTGGTAAAGATGATACCAATAATTATTCAATGAATTACAAGTTATATGAAAAATTAAAAAGTTGTGGATTTGAAACAGAGTTTTTTGGTGGAAATGGTCTGCATGATTGGGAATACTGGGACAAATGTGTGAAGGAATTTATAAAAGTTACGAAAAGTTTATAAGTTCAAATGAAAATATTTATATATTATTGAATTACCCATATGGTAGGAAATAAATAACATTATTTAAAAAAATTGGATAATGTATAAAAAAATTACTTATGTCTGTGGTATAATAAATAAACACTCTATGAAAAGTATGCAGGAGGACAGTATCGGCAATTTTGTGCTGGTACACAAAGTTGCTATGGTTATTAAAAGGCGCTAAAGCGCCAGAATCGAGGATAGTATGTATATTAATCAGGCATCAGATATCGCTTATGATTATATTGTGGAACAGATTCGTTCAGGTAAATGGAAGCCGGGGGATAAAATTGCAACGGAATCCCAATTGGTGGAGATAGTTGGAGTAAGTAAAGCTGCCATACGTAATGCAATTCAAAGCTTAGTAGCATTGTCCATACTAAAAAAGGTCCAGGGTTCCGGTACCTATGTGGAACAGAAAGAAAACATGTCTATTATGAGTGGTTCAATATTAGGATTTGATGATAATTTTCTCCTGAAAATCCTGGAATTCCGTAAGATGTTCGATTCATATAATGTGCAGTTATTTATTGAACATGCTACGGATGAGGACATAAAAGCTTTGGATCACAATTACGTAGAGATGGTTGCTGCAAAGGATGATATGCGGGAATTTCACCAATTAGATCAGATTTTTCATAATATTATTGCCAATGGTACTAGAAATCCTATGATTATACAGATTTCAGAAATATTCATGAATGTATTTGTAGATAATCAAAAGATGATTTATCACAATACCGGGCCGGAAAGTGCAATCAAATATCATGGGAAAATACTGGAAGCAATAAAAGAACGAAACCCGGAGGTAGCTTCCATCTACGCAAGGATGGCAATTGAAACATCAATTACAAATTTATCTTCACATAAAAAAGAAAATAAAAAGAAAGGAGATCAGGACAATGGAGAATGTGACAACAACACAGGAAACTTATGAAATATTAACATCAAGACGTTTAACCTATCAACAAAAAATAATTCAGTTAGCAAAACAGGCTGAAAATAGCTTAGATGTATTAAATATACCAGAAAAGTTTTCTAAATACTTCGAAACCCGTGCACTTTGTGATATGAATGAGGGAAATGCGCCCTATCGTCCGCGTTATGTCATGGTGGACTATCAGCGCTTTCTAATGCAAGGAAGTGAATTTTTAAAAATTGCACCACCCAATACATTGGATGAGGCTATTTTTGCTCTGCTTACACTGTATTATCATGTGCCATCCATTACCACCATGCCGGTATATCTGGGCAATTTAGATGTATTGCTGGATCCTTTTATAGTTGGACTCAGTGATGAAGCAGTTAAAACCAAATTTAAGTTGTTCCTTAATTATATTGATCGTACCATAGCAGATGGATATTGCCATGCTAACCTGGGACCAGAGGATTTAAGAGCTACCCGCCTTTTACTGGAATGTGAGCAAGAATTACAAAATGCGGTTCCTAATTTTACTATGAAGTATGAGGTGGGCGTTACACCGGATGATTTGATGGAAAAAGCAATACTCTGCGCCCTTACCTGTGCCAATCCTGCAATTGCAAACCATAAGGCACACAAGGACACCTATTGGGACTATGGTGTGTCCAGCTGTTATAATGTGTTACCTTTGCGAGGTGGTTCCTATATTCTGTCCCGTGTAGTAATCCCTCGTCTTGCTAAAATGGCGGAAAGTACCGAACAGTTTCTTAATGAAATTCTGCCTGAGGCTTTGCAGGGTCTTGGGGAATATATGGATGAAAGAATCCGTTTTCTGGTTGAGGAATCCGGTTTCTTCCAGAGCTCCTTCCTGGTGAAAGAAGGTTTGATTGAGAGAGAGAACTTCACCGGTATGTTTGGTATTGCAGGACTCTGCGATGGAGTTAATTATTTGCTTCGTGATAGTGGTAAACGTTATGGAAACGATCCGGAAGCAGATGATTTAGCTGAGCAGATTTTAAAAATTATCTCAGATTTTGTTGCTACTTATCCGGCAAAATATTGCGAAGTGTCCGGAGGGCATTATTATCTCCATGCCCAGGCAGGACTTTCAACGGATATAGGAGTTACCTCTGGCATTCGTATTGTGGTAGGGGATGAGCCTGAGAGTATTTATGACCATTTAAGACACAGTGCAAGGCTTCATAAATATTTCCCTACAGGTTGTTCGGATATTTTCCCATTTGAGGGGACGGCTAAGAATAATCCGGCGGCTGTACTGGATATTATAAAGGGTGCATTTTCTATTGGTGACAAATACATAGCTATTTATCAGTCTGACGGTGATCTGGTACGTATTACCGGTTATCTGGCCAAGAGAAGCGATATTGAGAAATATGACAATGGGGAAGTGGTTCTTCAGGATACCGTTCAGAATGGAAGTACCAACTATAAATTAAATAGGCTTGATGAAAGAAAGGTGCGTTCCCATGCTTAAGGCGCCGATTAATAAAATCATAGATCATTCATTGGTAGATGGCATTGGAAATCGTAGTGCTATATTTTTTCAAGGGTGCAATATTTCCTGTAAATACTGTCATAACCCAGAGACACAGAAATTGTGTAATCATTGTCAGTTTTGTGTAGCTAAGTGTCCGGTGGGTGCATTAATGGTTGTGGAGGGCCAGGTGGCTTGGGATTCATGGGCCTGCATCAAATGTGATACTTGTATTCATGTATGTCCAAATGATAGTTCACCTAAAGTAACAGAAATGACTGTGGATGAAGTATTTGATCGAATTGCTAAAAATCTGCCATTTATCCGGGGAATTACGGTATCTGGCGGAGAATGCTCCTTATACACTCCTTTTTTGCAGGAATTGTTTGGGAAGTGTAAAAGTATTGGTATTACCTGTCTGATGGACTGTAACGGAACGATACCATTGTGGAACAATCCGGTGATGGAAGTGTGTGATGGAATCATGCTGGATGTAAAGGCCTGGTCTGATCAGTGCTTTCGTAATCTGACCGGAGCGGACAATGAAGTAGTAAAACAAAATCTCCGCCAGCTATCTAATAGAAATAAGTTAGAGGAACTTCGCATTGTCTGCCTGGAGGACTATGTAGATGCAGAGGACACTATTAAGGGAATTGCTGATTATGTATCTGAACAAACAAGGGAGAATGTTCTTCTTAAGTTGATTCGTTTTCGTCATTTTGGCGTAAAAGGAGAGCTAAAAGAGGCAGCATCTCCGACTTATGAGTATATGGAGAAACTAAAACAGATTGCACTTGAAAATGGATTTGGCAATGTACGTATTGTGTGATAGGGGCGGCATTAAAAGAAACTGCACTGGGAAGAATGACAAGTTAGAATAACATATATGAAAAGAAAATCTGTGTGCCAATATTGGAAACCTTCTGGACAGCTAGAATCCAGAAGGTTTTATTCTTGTTTCTGGTTAGAAGAATCTGATTTAATCTACCATTCTAGGACTGTTTTTTGTTTATGCATTCTTGTGGCCGTTTTGACGAATGTCGAGATAGTTCTAATTGTTTAGGATAATTAGAACCATCTAGACTGGGATATTTGTAGTAAATATTAAAATAATACGTACTAAATTGCTTTACTTTTTTTCATCACTAGCAATGCAATCTCACGTTCTGTTTTAAATAGTCTTTTCATGGAATCCACTAAGATCCCATTCTAATGCTTTGATAGCACCATATTTGTCGTTAGATTTTAAGCATTTTATAAATTTTTCATGACATTCTGCACTAGTCTTGAATTGTGTTGTGTGCCACTTATCCCAATAAAATTGTGCATAGGCTCTAGTGAGAATAGATAGTGAAGATTTAATTGTATTATAGATATATTGATTTTTAAAAAAAGACATAAGTAATAAATGAAATCTAGAATTATTTTCCCAATGAACTATAGCATTATATTCTGTACAGTTAGCATAGTCTTCGGTAATAATTTGTTCAAGTTGAGCGATGTGATCGGGAGTAATCATATCCCAATAGCGAGATAAACATTCACACTCTAAGATGATTCTAAACTTTTGAATATCGCTTACATCTTTATCGGTTAATTTGATAATTTCATAACCATATCGAGGTATGCTACGCAGGATTCCTTCGTTACAAAGTTCTATAAGCGCTTCTCGTACAGGAGCTTTACTTGTTTTGAATTTCTCCATAAGACTTTTTTCGCTCAGGATTTGATCAGAAAGATACTCGCCTTTAATAATACCATCAAATACATCATTATATATTTTATCTTTTAATGTTTCAGATTTTTTCATTAAGAACCCCCCTGTTTTTTATGTACAGCGTTTGCTTTCGCTGTTTTTGGTAAGTCGGAAATATAGTGCACATATAGTATGTCATGCACTGATTGTTCGCATATTAAGTATTTTACCATAAGATATGATAAGTAGAAACAAGGTATGCAATGCAAGATTTTATTATGTGCTCAACAAAAACAGCAAGAAAAGTAATCATAATTAATATTATAACATTTCTAGTGGAACTCAATCAATATGACTAGAAAAAAATTAATTTTGGATTAAATTGTTTCATTTGAGATTTCCATCTTGCATAACAATACTCTATTTCTATTAGTTGAATTATGTTGCTAATCATATCAGAATATCTTGAGAAGGTCAATAAATAGTAAGAAAATATAATAAAACTGTTTAATATGTATATTAAAGTATGTTTAAATAATATAATCTATACATAATTACAAAAAAGTCTTGCAAATTTTAAATTTTCTGATATGATTAATAATATTATTATAGGTTTTTAACACTACATAATTATTTTAAGGAGGATATTATGGCAAAAATTAATAATTTGGCTTCAATCCAAGAGGAAAAAATTGATATTAATCGTGCTCAGATCGAGCATAGAGCAACATGGATGGGGTTAATATTTGATGAAGCTGAAAAAGCAGGATTAGACGCTGAGGGAATTACAAGAAGAGCAATTAAAAAATGTGGATGTATTCATGGAGAAGGCTTTAAATCACAATGTAATAATCCTAATGATTGTAATGATTTTAGGAAAGTATTCTTGGGAGAAGTGGGTGTAAAAACATTTGAAATGGATCATATTGAATCAACAGAAGATGAAGTAAAGGTAGAATTCCATTACTGTGCACTAGTCAATGCATGGAGAAAGTTGGGGTTTGATGATGAAAGATGTGCAAAACTATGTGATATTGCTATGGATGGTGACAGAGGTATTGCAGAAGCTATGGGGCTTACACTTGAGTTGACAGACACAATAGCAAAAGGTTGCGCATCTTGCAAATTAAGATTTCACAAATAGGGACAAGCTAAAATTAAAATATGAAATCATAAAATCAGGAGGTTATTACTTATGAAAAAACTAGTGGCTTTGGGGTTAACTTTAGTAATGGGTGTAGCATCACTTACAGGATGTGGGAGTAGCTCTTCAAGTGTGGCAGAAAAAGGTGGTACGATTAAACTGGGTGTTCTTGCGCCATTAACAGGCACAAACGCAGAGTATGGTAAAGGTTTTGAAATCGGGACAAAGATGGCAGTAGATAGGATTAATGCTGCAGGTGGAGTAAATGGTTACAAATTAGAATTAGAGGTGAAAGATTCAAAAGGAGACCAAAAAGAAAGTTCAGACTTAGCAAGAAAATTTGCAGATGATGAAGAAATAATGGCAGTTATTGGAGACTTTGCAAGCGGTTCATGTATGGCTAATGCTCCAATATTTGATGAGGCTGGCTTAGTACAACTTTCTCCAACAGCATCAAACCCAGATTATGCTGCTATGAGTAAGTATTGTTTTAGTATTATGGGTAGACAAGATGGTGAGGCACCATTTTTTTCTAAGTACATACTTAAAAAATATTTAAATGCACAAAGCGTTGGCGTTATTTACATCAATAGTGACTGGGGAAAATCTTGTTATGATAACTTCAAAAAAAGCGCAGATGAAGTAGGATTAAATATTGTAGAAACAGTAAACTACGTACAAGATGAGAAAGATTTTTCCTCTTTAATTACTAAATTAAAGGCTGCTAATCCGGACACAATTTGTATCATGGATCAAGGTGCGGTGCCTCAAATTATAAATCAAGTAAGAGGATCAGGATGGGATGTAAACATTACAACTTTAGGACCTGGAACATCAGAACAATTAATTGATTTATGTGGAGAGAATGCAGAGGGTATTTACCTTTCAACACCATTCTTTTTTGATCCGGCTGATCAAGATTCTATGGCATGGAAAGATGAATTTGTACAAAAGTCAGGATTTGAGCCAACTGTTCACCCGGCATGTGCTTACGATTGTGTTAATTTAATAGCAAAGGCAATAGAAGCTTGTGGTGATGGCGATGTTACAAGACAATCAATAAGAGATAACCTTGCTAATGTTGAAATGGAAGGAGTTACAGGACCTATTAAGTTTAATCCTGATGGTGATATTACAAGAAAATATCTTATATGTAGTGTGGAAAATGGAGAATATGTTATTAAAGAAGGATTTGATTATTCAGAGAAATAGAAAATCATCTCATCGATAAGCAATAAAAAAGTTGCAATATAACAAGGGTATCTCTAAAGAGGTTTCTGTATAGAGATACCCTTATAAATAAAATTAAGTTTCGATCTGGGAGGATTGTTCATGGAGTATTTATTCAATCAGATAATTAATGGATTGTGTCAAGGTTCTATATATGCATTGATGGCTGTTGGTTACTCTGTTGTTGTAGGTGTAGTTGGAATGGTTACATTTACACATGGTGAAGTCATTATGATAGGAGCCTTTGCTGCTTTCTATATATTTCAAGCATTTGGAAATAACCTTCTTTTAGGTTTGATTGCAAGCTTTTCAGCCTCATGGCTTATAGGTATGTTTGTTTATAAAGTGTGTTATGAACGGTTCTTTAATGCACCTAGACATATTTCATTAATATGTACAATTGGTGTAAGTATGTTAATTAAAAACTTAGCACAAATTATTTTTGGACCGAATCAAAAGCCTATGTTAAATGTGATAGAGAACAAATTTTTCGCATTAGGAACGATTCAAATTTCTTTGGTACAAGTTATTATTATTATAACCGTTGTAGTATTAGCAATACTATTATCTTTATTTATTAATAAGACTAGATGGGGAATTTCTTTAAGAGCGGTAAGTCAGGATAAAAGTGCTTCTTATTTAATGGGAATTAACGTAAAAAGAACTGCTATGATTGGAAATTGTGTTGGTTGTGGATTTGGTGGAGTAGCAGGTATGCTTTTGGCCATCTATTATCAGACACTTAGTGCAACAATGGGTAGTTCTCTAGGAATGAAAGCCTTTTCTTCATCTGTTCTTGGGGGATTAACAGACATTCGCTGCTCTGCATTAGGTGGTTTATGTATCGGTATTATTGAAAACTTAGGTATTACTATTACATCAGCAAGCTTTAGAGATGTGTTTGCATTTGGATTCTTAATTCTAATACTTATCATTAAACCGGAAGGTTTCGCTTCCAAGAAGGGAGTACGTCCGTAATGAAAAATATAATACAAAAGTGTAAAGAAATATACATAAAAAATAAAATAATTATAGTGGTTTTGGCGGCTATAATAACTTTAGTTTTACCTGTTTTAGTACCCAAAAGTTATTTTATGGGTATTATGTGTCGTATACTAATGTATGCAACCCTAGCTGGATCACTTAACGTTATCAATGGATATAGTGGACAGATGTGTATTGGACAAGCGGGATTCTTTTGCATCGGAGCATATTGTGAAGCAATACTTGCAACACGGTTTGGAATAAATTTTTGGATTATTATTCCTTTAGCAGGTTTGGTAACTGCAATAGTGGGATTGGGTATATCCCTACCAACTTTGAAGATGAAAGGAATTTACTTATCTATTGTGACACTTGGATTTTCAGAAATTGTAAGACTCACTGCACTTAATTGGGAGTCAGTAACAGGTGGCCCGATGGGGATTAAAGGAATTCCAACACCTAATTTATTTGGATTTGAAATAAGTAACTCTAAAACATATTATTTTATCTTTTTAGCAATAGCAATCTTATTTATTTTCGTAACAAAAAGGGTAGTGAAATCTAGAATAGGAAGAGCATGGTTAGCTATTAGAGAAGATCAGTTAGCAGCGAAATCATTGGGAGTAGAAGTTCCTAAATATAAAGCATTTAACTTTATGTATGGTGCATTTTGGGCAGGTGTAGTTGGTGCGGTTTATGCACCTTATGTAAGATTTATTGATTCTACATTCTTTACATTAGATGAAGGATTTAATATTCTATCCATGGTTATTATAGGTGGACAAGGAACACTAGTTGGACCTGTTTGTGGATCGGTAATTGTTAACTTATTGACTGAAGTACTAAGGCCTATCGGTGAATGGAGAATGGTTGCATATGCTATATTGATTATTGTAATGATGTGGTGGAGACCACAAGGGCTTGTTGGAGCTTCAGATAGTATTTTAGCAGGGGATAAGGGCAATGGTAAGAAACTAGAAAAGTCAAAACAAAAAGGAGGAGGAGCACATGGGGTCTCTGTTAGAAGCTAAAGGAATATGTAAGTATTTCGGCGGTTTAAAAGCTGTAGAAGATGTAAGCATGCATATCAACAAAGGAGATGTTTTTGGAATAATAGGGCCTAATGGTGCAGGTAAAACAACCTTTTTTAATATTTGTTCTGGGATATATACACCTACAAAAGGAGAAATATTACTGAATGGAGACAAAATTTCTCATTTGAAATCAGAACAAATTGCGCAAAGAGGAATGGCAAGAACATTTCAAAATATCCAGTTGTTTAAATATATGACAGTACTTGAGAATGTTAAGATTGGATTTCATATTCATACAAAAACAAAACTTTGGGACTCCGTGCTTCATACAAAAACATTCAAAGAAGATGAAGAGTTTACGGTACAAAAAGGATTAGAAATTATTGATAAAGTTGGCTTGTCTAAATATACAGATACAATGGCAGGCAACTTAGCTTATGGAATACAAAGGAAAGTTGAAATTGCAAGGGCACTTGCTTTAGATCCACAAATATTATTACTTGATGAACCAGCAGCTGGAATGAATCCACAAGAAACACAAGAATTAATGGAGTTTATCAAGATACTTAATGCAGATGGCTATACAATTGCTGTTATCGAGCATGATATGAAGTTTGTAATGAATTCTTGTAATAGAATACTAGTCTTAAACTTCGGACAGAAAATATGCGAAGGAACACCTGATGATGTTAAGTCTAATCAACAAGTTCAGGAAGCATACTTTGGTAAAGGAATTATTGCAGGAGAGGCGGTAAAATAAGATGCTTAAAATAGAGAATCTTTCTGTCAATTATGGATATATCAATGCACTTACGAATATTAACATTGAAGTAAAGCAAGGGGAAATTGTTACTTTGATTGGTGGGAATGGTGCTGGTAAAAGTACAACCCTTATGGCTATTTCTAATCTGAATGAAAAGTTAGAGGGCAAGATTACATTCAAAGAACAAGATATTACAAAAATGGCACCGGATAAAATTGTGAAAATGGGACTTAGCCACGTACCAGAAGGAAGAAAAATTTTTCCTGCTTTAACAGTGTATGAAAATTTAATTGCAGGAACTATTGGTAATCCTAAGCTAAGCAGAGATAAAATAAAACAACTTATAGAGGAAAATTATGTTCTTTTCCCAAGACTAAAGGAGAGATGGTCACAAGGTGGTGGAAGCCTTTCGGGTGGAGAACAACAAATGCTTGCGATTGCTAGAGGTCTTATGATGGATCCCGATATCATTATGTTAGATGAACCTTCTCTAGGACTTGCACCTATTATAGTCGAGGAAATATTTGAACTTATTCTAAAGATTAGAGAGAAAGGGAAAACCGTTCTTTTAATTGAACAAAATGCATCGATGGCACTATCTATAGCAGATAGAGGATATGTGTTAGAGACAGGTAACATTATTTTACAAGGAAAAGGAAAAGACCTATTAGTTGATCCTGAAGTTAAGAAAGCATACTTAGGAGCATAATAGATTCATATTATAAAAGCGAGGAAAAAAAGAGGAGATTGCACTATTGGAACATGAAATTTATGACAATTATGTTGCTATACTAAAGAGTGAATTAGTTCCAGCACTAGGGTGTACAGAACCTATTGCTTTAGCTTTTGCAGCTGCAAAAGCTAAAGAGGTACTAGGATATATGCCGGAAAAAATAAAAATGTATTGCAGTGGCAACATTATTAAGAATGTAAAAGGTGTAACGGTTCCTAATTCAGGGGGACTGAAAGGTATTGATGTAGCTGCGACTTTAGGTGTTGTAGGTGGAAGAGCTGACAAAGCACTTGAAGTATTGCAATTCATCACTATCAAAGATATTGAAAAAGCAAAAGAACTCATAGGTCAAGGGTTTTGTGAATGTGAACTTATAGATGGATCAGAAAATCTACATATTATTGCTGAGGTTATTTGTAAAGATGAAATGGCATCTGTAGAAGTAAAAGACAAGCATACGTACATTACTAAAATAATTAAAAATAACCAAGTGGTTTTTGAAAGAAACGAACCACAAGTAGAGGAGAGTAATGGTAACAAAGAACTGCTCAATGTGAAAGATATTATTGAGTTTGCTAACACAGTGCCTATTGAAAGAATAAGTGAGTTATTAGAACAACAAGTAGAACTGAATACACGAATAGCAAAAGAAGGTATTGAGAATGGATATGGAACTGAAGTAGGAAGAACAATTATGGAATATTACGGTACAGATGTGCGTACAAGAGCAAGGGCTATGAGTGCAGCAGGGTCTGACGCAAGAATGAGTGGATGTGCATTACCCGTTGTTATTAACTCGGGAAGTGGTAACCAAGGAATTACGGTATCAGTACCTGTTATTGAGTATGCAAAGGAAATGAATGCAAGTAAAGAGCTATTATATAGAGCATTAGCAATTGCTAACCTAATATCCATTCATCAAAAACGCTATATAGGTAGTCTATCAGCATACTGCGGAGCAACAAGTGCAGGCTGTGGAGCTGGTTGTGGCATTGCCTATTTAAATGGTGGTGGATACAAAGAAATTTCTGAGACAATTACAAATACAATTGCTAATATAGGCGGTATGGTATGTGATGGAGCTAAGCCTTCTTGTGCAGCTAAGATTGCGTCAGCTGTGGATGCCGGAATTTTAGGCTATTTTATGAGTGCTAATAATAAAGTATTTGCAGCAGGCGAAGGACTTGTTGAAGAGGATGTTGAAAAAACGATTCAAAACCTTGGTAGAATGGGGAGAGAAGGTATGCGTTCAACGGATGTAGAAATTCTCAATATAATGATTGGAAAATAGACAATAGAACTTTCATTTTCGCGGAGGTACTACAATGGATTTAAAAATGAGTAAGAAAGTTGCTGTTATCATTGGCGCTAGTAAGGGAATAGGTTTTGCTACGGCAAAGGCTTTTCTGAATGAGGGTGCAATAGTTGCTATTTGTGCCAGAAATAAAAATGAACTAGAGAAAGCGAAAGAAACATTAAGTACCTATGGAGAAGTGTACGCAGCTCCAATAGATGCTACTAGAATGGAAGAGATTAATATTTTTGCAGACCAAGTGTATAGTCAATATGGACATATTGATTACTGGATAAATAATGTAGGAGCAACTATAGAAAAACAAGGAGAATATTATACAAATCAAGAGATTGATTGGATAGTAGATGTTTGTTTTAAAACGGTTATTTACGGATGCCAAGCAGCATCTAAATATATGGTCAACACGGGAGGAAGCATTGTAAATGTAAGTTCTTTAGCGGCAAGATGTGGAACGGTTGGACGAAGTACCCTTTACGGTCCATTAAAGTCAGCAGTATGTTCCTTATCTGTTATGTTTGCTGGTGAATTTGCTGCATATGGTATCCGAGTTAATTCCATATTACCAGGATTTACAACCACCCCCAAAGTAGAAGAAAGTATAAGTGAAAATGAACTTTTACATAATGCAGAGAATACCCTATTAAGAAGAGTTGCTACACCTGAGGAAATAGCAGGGCCTATTGTCTTCTTGTGCTCTCAACAAGCAAGCTATATTACAGCAACAAGTCTTGAAGTATCAGGAGGAAGAAGCGTAGTACTTAACCCTTCCTACTCCTATGACTTAAAGATAAGTAATCAAATTTAAATGGTTACAAATAAAAATAATAATACTTAGGAGGACACTAAAATGTCAATTAAACACAATCAACCACAACACACAGATTTTACAACAATGCAGTTAAGAGGTGCAGTAGAGCATAGGGCTACTTGGATGGCACTTATTCTCGATGAGGCTAAAAAACAAGGAATAGATTTTGAAAAGGCTGGAAGAGATGCTATTAGAAAATGCGGACATATTCATGCCAAGACATATAAAGCACAATGTGAAGATCCAACAAGTGCAGCAGATTTCGGTAAAGCATTCTTTCATGAGCAAGGTTCCAAAAATATGGAGATTGAAGTTATTGAATCAGATAAAGATCATGTAATTGCTGAATTTAAGCAATGTCCACTTGTTCAGGCATGGGAAAAGCTGGGGTATGAAGGTAAAGATTTAGAGCTTCTTTGTGATATCGCTATGGATGGTGATAGAGGTATAGCAGATGGTATGGGGCTTAAACTTGATATAGAAAAAACAATTGCAAAAGGTGATGGCGTTTGTAGACTTCACTTCCATAAATAATTTAAAAGTGCACTACCTTGTAATAGGTAGTGCTTTTTTCTCAAATAGTTAAGTGAATAAGTATCTTTTTATAGAAAGGTAAGAATATGATGAAAGAAAAAATAACTGTATTTGGAAGTTTTGCTGTTGATTTAATGGCAAGGACTCCTCATTTGCCTGTACCTGGTGAGACAGTAAAAGGATCCATGTTTAAAATGGGGCCAGGAGGCAAAGGATTTAACCAATGTGTGGCAGCTAAAAAGGCAGGTGCCAATGTAACTATGATAACAAAGCTGGGAAGAGATACTTTTGCCAACGTTGCATTAGATACAATGACTGCATTAGATATTCCGAAAGACCATATTATGTTCTCAGAAGATGTATCAACGGCTACAGCACTTATTATGGTAGATGAAACTACAAGTCAAAATGAAATAGTCGTTACATTGGGAGCCTGTGAAACAATTTCTAAAGAGGATATTGAAAAAGTAAAGAATGAGATTATAGAGTCAGATTATTTACTGGTACAATTGGAAGTTAATATAGATGCTGTAGAAAATGTAGTAAAAATAGCACATGAAAATGGTGTGAAGGTTATTTTAAACACAGCACCTGCAAGACCAATTGATGAAGCATTATTTAGTATGATAGATATTATTACACCAAATGAAGTTGAGGCTGAGATTTTAACGGGTGTGCATATATCGGATGAAACAAAGGCACAGGAGGCATGTAATATTTTCTTTGAAAAAGGTGTTAAGAATGTTGTTATTACATTAGGTTCTAGAGGCGTATTTGTTGCTACACCAGATGAAAGTAAATTTATACCAGCATTTAAAGTAAATGCTATCGACACTACAGGTGCAGGAGATGCTTTTAATGGGGGATTTTGCACTGCATTAGCTGAAGGAAAAAGCATTTGGGAAGCAGCTAAGTTTGGGAATGCGTTAGCTGCACTCTCAGTAACAAGGCTAGGAACTACGACTTCTATGCCAACTAGAGAAGAAATTGATGTACTTATCAAAGAGATAGTAGATTAAACCTACACAAGTGCAGTAGTATTAAATTTGAACTCTTTAATTTTAGCTTATTAGATGAAACTGCACTGGAAGGACTGGCAGCACTAGAAACCGGTAAGTATCGGAGAGAGAAAATCCAGTAATAGATACGAAAAACTTTCCATATATTATTATGAAGAATAATATATGGTGAAGCTATGGAAATTGATAATGAAGATAAGGAAAAATTAAGATTTTTTATAAAAACAGGTATTGTAGTGTTATCATTCCTTGCTATCTGTGCTTTTGGCATTAAATATATTCCTAAAGCCCTTTCCGTTACAAACTTAGCAAATGCAAGAGAACTTCCTATCTATTGTGTAAACTCTCCTGAGAAGAAAGTTGCTCTAAGCTTTGATGCCGCTTGGGGGAATGAGGACACAGCGGATATATTAAAAATTCTTGAGAAACATAATGTTAAAGTTACCTTTTTTATGACAGGAGGCTGGGTTGAAAAATATCCCGATGATGTAAAAGCAATTGCAGCAGCCGGTCATGACCTTGGGAATCATAGTGAGAATCACAAACATATGTCCCAGCTCTCTAAAGAGCAGTCCATAGAAGAGATTATGAAACCTCATAATAAGGTGAAAGAGCTGACGGGTATTGATATGAACCTCTTCCGGCCTCCATACGGAGATTATAATAATACATTGATTCAGGCTACAAGAGAGGCTGGTTATCATTGTATTCAATGGGATGTTGACAGTTTAGACTGGAAAGATTATGGTGCGAAATCTATCGTAGATACGGTAGTAAATAATAGCCATCTGGGAAATGGTTCTATCATACTTTGCCATAATGGAGCGAAGTATACGAAAGATGCCCTAGAATCTATGATTACAGGACTAAAGGATAAGGGCTATGAGATTGTTCCAATTTCCCAATTGATTTATACCGGAGAATATTATATGGATCATGAGGGAAGACAGTTTGAGAAGTAAATAGATTAATTCAGATACTAACTGGGGGTAACAGATGCTCCCAGTTACTTTTTTTATATAGGATACGAAGAATGAAAACTTGGTCTTGCATCTGGGATACCTGAAATTATATTATTCCGTTCCGGAAACTCTTCTAAGGATTTCACCTTAAGTTTAGTTTTTAATAGTAGATGATTTGCCGATTCCGGCTAACGCAGTTCAAATACGATATAGTCAAAGATTTCAAGCAAATCCCGCTGTGTGGTTTCTGCAATTACGATATTATAGCTTGACATCTTTATACCTTCCTTCAAATTCATCAAAAATTTCATCTGCATTTTTATAGTTCTTTTGTTTTACATCTTCCAGGCCTTGGTCTAGAAGTGTGCTTATTTCAAAACGACCCACAAGTTTTTCATAGGCTTCGATATCCAATACAATGAGATCGTCTTTTCCATTCTTGGTAATGTATACAGGTTCGGAATGGGTGTGGAAGTATTTGGATATTTGGTTATAAGAATTACGTAGGTCTGTGCTTGGTCTGATTGATGGCATATGGTTCACCTCTTTATATCGAGTATTATATAAATATTGATAGATATCAAGGTTAATACGAATTAATATATAAATACTAAATGATAGCCTATATAAATATTACAACTGTAAAATTCCTTGTGGATATTTGTAAAATATGTTATAATAATGGATACTTTTTTTGATTTAATAGTGAAAAACTCTTTATAAATCTTTATATTGATGGAGATTAAAGAATTTATTATTAAATTCATGAATGAATTTTTGGATGGAGATTTTGAAATTTCAACTTTGAGCAATTTTATGGTGACGTTATCTATGGATGCCTAATAGGAATTTTGATTGTGATGATACTAATTTGGCAAGAGTTATATATTGTCTTGTTTGGGGTGATAATTTTCATGAACTTACATTTGATAAATTTTTAATGGTTATTTTCGCGGAGATACCATAAATACGTTTGCTACATTACTTAGCCGGGATTTATGTAATAAAATGTTCAATCTAATGAGAGCTATGACAGATTAGAAATTGGAAAACTAAATGAGCCGAAGTTAGTTATAAACGATAAACAACTGATAAAAAAATTATTGAGTTTCGAAAATTGTATTGCACCATTGGAAATATGGCAGTTTTCCCAAATCACCCTGGAAGTATTGAAATAGCTCGAAAAGAGAAATTAGATGAAAAAACGTATAGAAACTCTAAACCAGCATAGAGGGAAAGGCTCCTACCCTTGCTACAACCCTGATTATGGATGTGTTCCAAGTTATAGAGATTACTTTGATGCGTTTCTCGTTGAACTAAAAAAATGTTTCTTGACCAGCACGAGGTGCGATAAGTACCTTTTTGATATATATGAAAACAATGAATATTATTTTTAAAATATTTACAAAAGGTGAAGATGGCTTTAAAGATTTTATCTATAAAATTTTTTTGATGCTATTTAGATAAATCCGGTAATCTAAAAGAATTTTCAGGTATTATGTTTGGTGGTGGGATGTTAATAAAACAAATACAAATGAGTACATTGTTTTTATTAATGAGTTTATTGATGAGAGTACATCAATTATCGAATATCGAGTAGATAAAAAGTTAGTATTAGGAATTAGCAAAGGTGCAAAATGAGCATAATCCATGTTGAGATAGGAGAATCATCCGTACTCGTCAACGGTAAAAAACTACTGTCATCAGAAAACAAAAGTTACTTTAAATGCGGGTAAAGACCATATCTACACATTTCAAACAATAAGTATTAGAAAACTAAGTAAAAGATTTATGCAGGTATCGATAAAATGGTACTTGACTAAAGCGGAGGTTAAACTTATGAAAAAACATTTATCAATAATGGCGTTAGTATTAACTTTAATTGTATATCCATATGGAATAGCAAGTGCTAAATATACTGTATATGATTACAGTTGGACAGATCCTGAATTTTTTTGTGATTATACAGTTACATTACCGAATAATACAAACTTAACTTTTAAATTTAATATTATAAAAGATGCAGATGTTAATACACCAGGTGAAGTTGAATTTCTATTCTATGATAATGACAATAATGAAGATGAATATGAAATTTTAATACCAGAAAAATTGCAATATAATAATTTTGAATATATTGTAACAAGATTTGGATGGGGTGATAAAACTAAAAATCTAACTATAAAACTTCCTAATACGGTAAGATGTATTCTTAAGGACTCATTTAATGAGATTGAAAATTTAAGTATTAATTTACCATCTTCTCTTGAAGAAATACAGGATAATACTTTTGTAAACTGTAAGATTAAAAGCGTAAGTCTTGATGAAGGTAACTACTATTTTAAAGTTGAAAATAATTCAATTTATAGTTCTGATGGAAAAATAGCATACCATATTAATGTACCTAATTCAGGATTAGTAAAGGTTAAAGAGGGGATAGAACATATTAGGGCTGGTGCTCTTCACGATAATTTAAAAGAATTGATTCTTCCTAAATCTCTTAAAATAATGGATGAATATATATATGATATACAATACATAGAGTTTAAAAGTAAGAACCCACCTGCTTTAAAAAGTAATTTACATCCACCCTATAGCGATGAGTATGAAAATTATATATTAGTTCCAAAAGGTTCTATAAAGTTTTATGAAAAAGCTAAATTTATAGGTGCAGGCAGAGCATTTTTTCCTTGGAGAATAAAGGAAGAAAATAAATTATATAATAAAACAATGAAATATTTAAAAAAAATAAGTACTACAAAAAAGTTAAAATCAGCTTTAGTTAAACCGAATGGATTAACGAATCAACAATGGAAACAAATTGTTAAAAAATCTGACGAAATAACAAAAGGTGCTAAAACAGATGAAGAAAAAGCGTTTAAAATCTATGATTGGATAATAAATAATTTTACATATGATTATACAGCAGTCGATAATAGTAAAGGTGAAGCTGGCACCGTAAGATATGCAATGGTCGTAAGAAAGAATTATGATATCAAAGCAAATTATACATACACTGCTTTTAAAAATAAAAAAGGAATTGATTATGCATTTGTAAATGTAACAACTGCGCTTATGAGAGCTGCTGGACTCCCCTGTCATACAATCCTTCCTGAAGATACAAATCAATCATGGGGCACACATTTTCCATTATATGTGAATATTGTGTTTTACAATAACTCATGGCACCTGGTAAATACAGCTAATGGTTGTATAAATTACGTGAATGACTTTGGTAAATATACTAGATATAACCAAAATTTTAATTATTTTAATTATAGTTGGAGGGCCTGGGCCTTACAGGAATACAATATACCTGCTATTATTGATGAAATTATACCTATAAAATCGACAGAAGAATGGTTGTATTCTAGAAAATAATAGATGCTCTGACAAATGACAAAGAAATCTCGTCTTTATCTGCAATGAAACATAACTAAGCCCTGTGAGAATTAGATACTCACAGGGCAATTTATCAATTTCAATTTTATCTTCAAATACCATGATTCTTTCAATAAACTTTGCTTACCACCAGTTTTTTCTCATCAAAGTTCAGCATATCATACTATATGAAAGTGTGTTGAAGCTTGTTTTCTGATTCTGGATTACGCTGTTTAATATAAGCTGTAATTACATCTTATATAATCCAAGAAACGTATATATGGGTTGGAAAAATCTTATAATTATTCTGATAAAAGCTTAGACGTCATTATTAATTTATTTTTATCAATATTCAATGTAATCATACGGGTAATAGATGATTGTATTCCGTCAAATTCGCCTGTCATTACGCAGTAGCCTTGTATTGGATAACTTTCTTTATATGGAGAATCATCAAAGAACATAAGTGTTTTTGATACTCGATCTCCATAAGCGCGAATAAAAAACTCAACCTTATTTACAAGCTCTTTATGTTTATTTGACGTTGTTGCAGGTGTTTAGTCATCAACAAGAAGTACTACATCTGAATATTTTTCTAACCGCGCTTCAATTCCGCATTTCGTTGCGGTAAAGTTTTTCTCTGCGGTATGACTAAGATTGCAATTAAATATCTGCGTCATACTCATGGCAATACTTGTTTTCCGAGAATTTGTTTCGCCGATTAGTCCCAAAGCAAATTGTAACGGTAATCCAGCGACATTATATAATGTAGTAAGAACACCTAGATGTATAAATAAATCTAACATGATTGAAATATTTGTTATTATGGACGAATGGAAGAACACTATGAGCTGCTGTGAACGGACACTGCTGCCGCAGCATAATTATAATAGACAAATATGCATACTTTATTCCTGTTAATGGAATGGATGATGGAATAGATTTTAATAATCTGGAAGAGGTTTTAGACTGTATTAAAAAAAATTATAATGTTGTAGAATAATGAAATAAGAAATACGGATTACTCAAGTGTGATTGGTCATAACTTTCACAATGATTATTGGGTATATCAGTAGTTTAAAAAGTGCTGTTCCTTTTTTTACTCCGAAGATGTAAATAGATTAATACAGAGACTAACTGGGGGATAACAGATGCTCCCAAAAATGCGATATAGTCAAAGATGTACTATTAGTACCTTGGATAACTGTATTTAGAATGAATGAAAATCCTTCTTATTTACCATGATTTAACATTGTTCAAAGTTTTTATAGGATATAATAATTTGCATTAAAATATTGAGTAAGTAATAATATATGCTATAATTTACCTATAGGGTTTTTGATTTGGCTAAATTTACTTACACTTTGCTATTTACAACATAGAAAACTCATCAAGAGTATGTTTTTTAGAGGCCTTAACTCCAGCATTTTAAGGGTCCAATTCTTGAAATGCGACCTCATTAGTAGTGTTTTTTATTGATTACACTCCTAATTAAACTTCAATATTGGAATACGGGAGTACTCTTTCTATCAGTGCTTGCGGATAGAACAATTTGTTAAATGATGTTTGAGTATATGAGAAGAAAAGTAAAAAGTAAGACTCAATAAAATGACTTACGTTATAGTATATAGCAAAAAAACAAACAATAACAAAGGAGGAAGCTTATGCCAAAACTTAAAAAAAGCCATTTCTATTATGGAGCAATCTTAGATGCTATTTTTCAATATAATGAAGATGCATCACCTGCACTGATATTAAATGATGAAGACACAAGGCAGGCATATAAAATTTTAACAAACACATCTAGACAGGAATGTATTGTATTTTTTAAGTATGCTAGTCAGCCTAAAGCGTTCAACAGAAATGAAAATTACTCTAGTTGGTTATTTACTTTTTCTGATGATGATAAGGAAAGAATATATAATTATTATAATAATGACCATTTACCAGTTTTTATATATTTATTATGTAGTAAAAAAGAATTGAAGAACAGTGAAATCGTAGTACTTAAGTATGACGAATTTTTAAAAGTTGAGGATAATAAATCTATTACTATAGGTGTGGAAAAAAATAAAAATAGCTTTTATTTATTTTTACCTATATCTAGGTCAAAAGATGATGCTATACAAATTCAAAGGAATAGGATAGAAAAAACATTTGATGAATTGATTAATGAAGTTATAAAGGAAAAACCGCGACTCTATCGACAAAAACAAATGAAAAGAGATAAAATGACCTTTGAGTCTCTGATTTTTAATGAATTACTTATTTATTCCCAAAGTAGTAATTGCCCAATATGTGATCATAAATTAGAAACTTGTACCATATCAAATGAGAAAGATAAGATTATAGCCAGGAAGTGTTCTGGTTGTATGCATATATTTCTTAATAAAAAACAATACAAAAAAGTCTATGAATATACTGGTGGAAGAAAACTTATAGCTGATTTATCTATTATGGATTTTGAAGATGAACAGCTAGAGCTAGAAGATAATGTGAACCCTAAAGGTGAATTTGAAAAAATAAAGTTGAAAGATACAAAAACAGATACAATTTATTTTATGAATAAAGAAAGCACAAAATGTCCAATTCATAATTCAAAGATGGATGTTAAATTAATGAATTTTGGAAAAAAGATTAAAGATACAATATATTTTTGTAGGCAGTGTAATAAGCATATTGTATCTAAATCACATATGGATTATTTATTAAGACAATCAAAGAATTGTTACGAATTAAAGAAAATAAAGTATATAGAATTAGAACATATATAAATTATTTGATGTACATAGCGAGCCTTATTCTAATAAAATCTATCTAAGAATTAAGAAGTCTAATCATAGTACATTTCAAAATTAAGTTTAACTTGTTATGTAAAGTTTCGAATGTGTAAAATGTTTTTTAAGGGGGGAATATGATCGAACCAGGAAATATATACAAGTTAAAAAAGGAATTAAGTATTCCAAGTTATATCATTCAAAATATTCTTTATATAAAAAAGTAAATGATAAATATTCTTTAGTTGCCAATATTTTAGCAAATCCACTATTAGGATACTTAAGATATAAAGATCATAACAAAATGCTTTATATTGATTGTAGAGCTTTTCACCAGATTAAGACAAATAAAATTATTAGCTAACCAATTATGGTAATGAAAAAGAATGATGAAGTTATCAAAAATACTATTAAATTGAACAATACAGTAAAAAAGAAATTGGAATCACTTGAAGGATTAATAAGTATTTACGCAAAGAAGTAGAATTAGCAAGATTAAATAAAAAAGATTATTCAGAACTATCTAAAAAAATTGAAGAACAACAAAAGATAAAACAAGAATTATTTTTAGCATCTTATGGAATAGAGAGTCCTAAGAAAAGTAAATTAATTCATATAAACAATAGTTTAAATTTCTACACGAGATTTAAAGAAGTTCCATCTATTTATGTAAAATTTTATAGAGGATAACTAAATTTAAAGCTGGGTTATTATTATAATAAACCCTTACCTACTCTAGTTTTAAAGTTGTTGCGTATGTTGACAGTTTAGACTGGAAAGATTATGGTGCGAAATCTATCGTAGATACGGTAGTAAATAATAACCATCTGGGAAATGGTTCTATCATACTTTGCCATAATGGAGCGAAGTATACGAAAGATGCCCTAGAATCTATGATTACAGGACTAAAGGATAAGGGTTATGAGATTGTTCCAATTTCCCAATTGATTTATACCGGAGAATATTATATGGATCATGAGGGAAGACAGTTTGAGAAGTAAATAGATTAATTCAGATACTAACTGGGGGTAACAAATGCTCCCAGTTACTTTTTTTATATAGGATAGGAAAGTGCTGTATTAGGGAGAAAAGTAAAATCGTGATAAAAAAGAGAAAATAGTTTCACTAGTAACTTAGCCTATATGTATTTTTTCTAGAAAATGGTATAATTCTAGTGAATTTAATTTAATAGATTCTAAACGGCATAGAGCAGTTGGGTTATATATTAAGAAAGGGGATATTTAATGAAAGGTGTTTTTACAGAGATAGTTACAGATATTAACCAAATAAATATGTTCAAAAAAGTTATGGGAGAAATCAGACCAATACTTTCGGAGCAAATGCATATCGAACGTTTTCACGACAATGGGGAAGGTGTAGACAGAGCCTATAATGTTTACAAAATATCAGTAGACGAGCAGACATATATTCTGAAAAAGTCAGATGACTACGAGGCAGAAGTTTATGAAAAGTTTCTTGTAGGTAAAAACCTTCCTGTACCAAACTTTTTGGGTTGGGCTTACGTTAACAATACAAAGTGGATATTAATTGAATATATTGTTGGAACAGATTTAAGAATGTTTAATAAAAACATGGCCTATGGGTGTACCGACAGTCTTTCCCGCATTTTTAATATGTACTGGCAGGAAAAAGACTTTGAAGAAAATAAGTTAGATAATCGTTTTGAAAGATATTGGACAAGAATAAATAAAAGGTCAGAATGTCTTGTAAATGAGCCAAAATTATCTTCTGCATATCGTGCTTTTTTAGACAGACAGTTAGTTTGTCCACGCACTTTATGTAATGGAGATTTCTTGCAATGCAACGTAATAGAAAATAATAAAGACATTATTTTAATTGACTGGGCTTTCGCTGGAATTATGCCCTACTCCTTGGATATTGCCCGTTTAATATCTCATGGTTCAAAAAAGTTTTTTCCTTTTCCATTTTATATGACCGATGAATACCGAAATATTTTTCTGAAAGGTGTATATGATAAATTGGTATTTAAACCTGATTATAAACAATTTATATGGGATGTATTGCTTTCATGTATAAATGAGTGTATTGAGTTTATAGAGAGAGAATTAAATGATAAATCTATAGAAAGAGATGAAGTCTTCACTTATTATTATAAGAATGCAGAGACTTTGGCTAATATTATTTTAAAAGGTAAAGAACAGTTAAATTTTTATAAATATGACTGACTTGCTTTCACAAAATGTCTGAGATAGATATCAAGACTAAATTTTTTGCATCTTTACAATATGAAAATAATGTGTTATATTAAATTACTAGGAATTGTAAAAAAATATTACAGAAAGGAGACATTGCTATGAAATCAATCAGTATATTTAACAAAGTAAAAAACACACTAAGTTTAAAACAGAATTATGATACATGCTATAGTTTTAATGATACCTGGATTTCATACAATGGAATCCAGCAGTAAGTTAAAGATATGAATCGATAGCATGTTTAAATGCTATCGGCAACTATTATAAAAGAAATAGCAATTGGAGCCGATTATTGTTGATACCAGATTATCACATAATAATTGGCTCTTTTTATGTCCTATTAGGGAGTTATTATAACAGGAGGAATAAATATTATGGCCATATATAGAGAGGCAGTTTGTATCAATTACATTGCATTAGGTCAATGTAAAAAGGGCAGAGATGCATGCCATGAACATTATTGTCAAAAATGCGATAAATATTACCCAAGAGCAAAAGTTAAAAATACAAACAGGAAAAAGCGAGTCAGCAAAAATAATCACAAACTGGATGATTTAAAGGAATTTACTAGGAGAATTAATTACTAATGGAGGAAATTATGGAGATTATAGAAGGAAAGTATAATATTGCCAAGGTCTATACGGAAGTTGTGGAGGAAACTGCTCTTGAACAGATTAGAACCTTGTGTAATCAAGAATTTGTAAAGGATTCAAAAATCAGAATTATGCCGGATGTTCACGCCGGTGCAGGCTGTACCATCGGAACAACAATGACACTTAAAGATTGTGTGGTTCCCAACCTTGTAGGAGTTGATATCGGGTGTGGTATGGAAACCATTCAAATAAAGAATTCCCATATTGAATTGCAGAAGCTGGATAAACTTATCTATGAGAAGATCCCGTCAGGCTTTAATATCAGGAGTTCGGTACATAAATACAATGATGAAATTGATTTGAATATGCTAAGGTGTAAAAGGGAAGGCAGAATTAATTTAGACAGAGCAGTCAAATCTTTGGGAACCCTTGGGGGAGGCAATCATTTTATTGAAGCTGATAAGGATGAAGAAGGTAATATATTTATTGTAATTCACTCAGGTTCCAGGCATCTTGGATTGGAGGTGGCCAATTATTATCAGGAGCTTGCATATAAGTCATTGAATGGCAATACTGCAGATGATATAAATCAATTAATTATAAATTGTAAAACAGCCGGAAGAGAAAAAGAAATACAGAGAGGAATTGATGATCTGAAGGCACAAGTACGGACTGAAATTCCCAAATCGCTTGCTTATTTAGCAGGACCTCTTATGGAAGATTATATCCATGATATGAAGATTGTCCAAAGATTTGCTTTGTTGAACAGAAAGGCAATGATGGATGAGATTATCAGAGGATTAAAGCTAAAGGTAGAGGATGAATTTACCACCATACATAACTATATTGATACAGAGGCAATGATTCTTAGAAAGGGTGCAGTTTCTGCAAAGAAAGGGGAAAGGCTGTTAATTCCCATTAATATGAGGGATGGCTCACTTATTTGTATTGGTAAAGGTAATGAAGACTGGAACAATTCAGCACCCCATGGGGCAGGAAGACTTATGTCCAGAATAAAAGCTAAGAGCACCTTTACTGTATCAGAATTTAAGAAGCAGATGAAGGGAATCTATACCACATCGGTAAATTCGGATACATTGGATGAATGCCCTATGGCATATAAGGATATGGAGGATATTGTAAAGAATATTGGTGATACAGCAGAAATAATAAAAATTATCAAACCAATCTATAATTTTAAGGCAGGGGATGAATAATCTTTTGTGCAAAGAACTGCTCCTTACAGATATTTTATTATTTTTCTATATTCCTGATACTTGCATTTTTTGGAGAATATGTAATAATAATTCTTAAAAGTAAAAAAAGAAGGAAGGGTAATATTATAATTACACCGAATCCATACTGGGATAATTTATTATGTATAAGTTCTATATGCATAAAGTATACATTTAACAGCAATGTGGAGTAGTGATTTTAATTGCTCCCCTAGGTGACAAAATAAATTAAATGCAGGAAAAGGAGAGAAAGAATATGGCTTCTTTTACAAGAAAAGCTATCATAGAATCATTTCTGAAGTTACTTAATGAACGTCCGTTGAATAAAATTACTATAAAGGATATTGTAGAGGATTGCGGTATCAACCGTAACTCTTTTTATTACCATTTTGAAGATATGTCATCATTGGTAGAAGAAATCATGGTGGAAGAAGCCGACAAAATCATAGAGAAATACGGAGATATCAGTTCTCTTGAAGAATGTCTTTGTGTTGCCATAGATTTTGCCGTAAAGAATAAAAAGGCAGTTATGCATATCTACAGTTCTGCCAGCCGTGAAGCATATGAAAGGTACTTAAACAGGGTATCTGAATATGTTGTAACGAAATATATAGATACCTTTGTAGATATTCCGGCCAAAGAGGAAGATAAAGAAATAATAATCAAATTTTTCAAATGTGAACTAATCGGATATATACTGGACTGGATGTCTGACGGTATGCGGTATGATATAAGAAATCAAGTACGGCGTATATGTGAACTCTTTGAAGATACAACAAGAATTGCTTTTGAAAGAAGTGCTGGAAAGCTATAAATACCAAATCATGAGCAAAAATGTATTAATGATTGTGCTCCGCTGAGAAATCGCAAGTAACCGGATTTCCCAGCGGAGCTTTCTGATATTATAAATTAGACAAACAAGAAGTTTTGTCTGCTTTTTCACCATTGCCTTGTAAATGTCTATATTTTGGTCATTCCACGCCCCGTGCCTAGTTTTAGGGCACGGGGCTTTTCTTGCCTATTTTATTTTTCCAAAAACTTCATTAAAATAGATTTCAGTTTGAAAACAGCTAGTTTGTTTGAACACTAATAAATTACAGTTAAGAAAGGAAGTGAACCTGATGCATTCAACAAAGCCGATCCAGACTGCAAAAACCGGATATATTGTTATGTCTTTGCTGCTTTGCATCCTCGGGATAGTAATCATTATACACCCTGAGGTTTCTGCCAACACACTCTGTATTATGATTGGTGTGCTGCTTATTTGTTATGGAATATTCAAAGTAATTGGGTACCTGTCAAAAGACTTATTCCGTCTTGCATTTCAATTTGATCTGGCCTTTGGTCTGTTGGTTGTAACCGTAGGAATTATTATGATTCTGCGCCCTACTCATATGATTACATTGGTTAACTTTGTTCTTGGTATCATCATTTTGTCTGATGGGCTTTTTAAAGTGCAGATTGCCATAGATTCCAAAAAATTTGGCATTCGTAAATGGTGGTTGATTACAATTCTTGCGGTTATCGCTATTGCTTTCGGTATACTTTTAATGATCGATCCCTTTACCAGCACAAACCTGCTTATGATTATGCTTGGAAGTGCATTGCTGGCTGAAGGATTTCTTAATTTCTGTGTCATGCTATTTACAGTTAAAATCATTAAAAATCAATACCCGGAAGCCAATAATAATCAATAGGAAATGAAGGAGGAAAATAGATTATGAAATTTGGGAAAGTGGTTGTAAAACACCGCATACCAATTCTGATTATTGCTGCCATTCTGATGATTCCCTCTATTTTCGGTATGGCATCTACCAGAATTAATTATGATATGCTTAATTATTTGCCGGAGGACATGGATACGGTCATCGGCCAGAATGAGCTTCTGGATGATTTCGGAAAAGGTGCTTTTTCATTTGTAATATTAGAGGATATGTCAATAAAAGATGTATCCGCATTAAAAGCAAAAATTGAGAAAGTGGAACATGTTGAAACTGTGCTATGGTATGATAGCATGCTAGATATTTCGATTCCTATGGAATTATTGCCGGAGAAGGTTTATGATGCCTTCAATTCGGAGAATTCAACTATGATGGCCATCTTCTTTAATACTTCTACTTCATCTGATGATACCATGGATGCCATCCGGGAAATTCGTTCCATTGCCGGAGAGCAGTGTTTTGTATCCGGCATGTCCGCTTTGGTAACGGATCTTAAGGATTTGTGTGAGAAAGAAGAACCGATTTATGTGGCTATTGCTGTTATTCTTGCCTGTATAGCCATGATGGTATTCATGGATAGCTGGCTGATACCCTTTATTTTCCTGGGGAGCATTGGCATATCCATACTGCTGAATATGGGTTCCAACTATTTCCTTGGAGAAATCTCATACATAACCAAAGCCCTTTCAGCTGTTCTACAGCTTGCGGTTACTATGGATTACTCCATTTTTCTATGGCATAGCTATAACGAACAAAGATCCCGCTATTCAGATCATAAGGAAGCCATGGCAACAGCCATTAATGAAACTCTCATTGCTGTAATTGGAAGTTCTATGACTACCGTAGCAGGATTCATTGCACTATGCTTCATGAGTTTTACTCTTGGAAAGGACCTTGGCATTGTAATGGCTAAAGGTGTTCTTCTAGGGGTGTTAGGCTGCGTTACAATTCTTCCTTCAATAATAATTTTGATGGATGGACCTCTGCAGAAAACAAAACATAAACCGTTGATTCCCAGTATGGATAAACTTGCTCACAAGGTAACCAAGGTGTTTCCGGTATTTCTTGTAATCTTTGCAGTTCTTATTGCGCCTGCTTATTATGGATACAGTAAAACCAATAAAGAAGTTTACTATGATATGGGTGAGAGTTTGCCTGAGGATATGAAGTATGTCATAGCCAACTCAAAACTCAGTGAAGATTTTAATATAGCATCTACCCATATGCTTCTTGTAGATTCCAATCTGCCGGATAAATCCGTCAAGGCCATGATAAAGAACATGGAAGGTGTGGAAGGAGTAAAATATGTACTAGGCTTAAAGTCAGTATTAGGTTCCCGGGTTCCGGAGGAAATTCTCCCAGAGTCCTTAACAAGTGCTTTAAAAAGTAACCAATGGGAATTATACCTTGTTAACTCCGAATATAAGGTAGCCAGTGGTGAGGTAAATGAACAGATTGATAAGATGAACAAGATACTGAAAGAATATGATAAAAACGGTATGTTAATTGGTGAAGCTCCCTGTATGAAGGACATGATTGAAACAACCGACAGAGACTTTAAGGTAGTAAATGCAGTTTCTATCATTGCAATATTTATCATTATTGCATTAGTGGAAAAGAGTTTTACGCTGCCTTTTATACTGGTTGCAGTTATAGAACTGGCTATTTTTATAAACCTGGGCTTGCCCTATTATTTTAACCAGTCTCTGCCCTTCATAGCGCCTATATGTATCAGTACCATTCAGCTTGGAGCAACGGTAGATTATGCAATTCTCATGACTACAAGATATAAAGCGGAACGTCATAACGGCTGTGATAAGCATGATGCTATAACAACTGCCCTTGCGGCATCAATTCCATCTATTATTGTAAGTGCCATGGGTCTGTTTGCAGCCACCTTTGGGGTTGCAGTATATTCTGACATTGACATTATAAGTTCCATGTGTATGCTGATGGCAAGAGGTGCAATTATCAGTATGTTATGTGTAATCTTTATACTACCTTCTGCTTTTATGCTGCTGGATCGGTTTATTTGTGCCACAAGTATGGGTTTTAAACCGGAAAAATAAGAAAAGTATAATCTTGTAGATAAAGGTTTATGTAACTAAGGAGTCATAAATTTCTAATTATAATACTTTAAATATAGATTTGGAGGCTTAAACATGAATAAGAAAAAGAAACATCTGGTGAAGACTTTTTCACTGTTATTAGGATTTTTCGTTTTGTGTGGCGGCATAAGCATTGCAGTATATGCCACCGGTGGAAATAATACAAAAATCGATGAGAAGTTAAATATAAATAAAGAGGCAGTTGCTGATGAGAACGCTGAAATAAGCAAAGATGAAACTGTTTATGTTATTGCCGGTGCCAATGGTACTGCAAAAAAGATTATAGTCAGCGAATGGATTAAAAATGCCATTGCCAGCGAGAAGATTCAGGACGAAACAGAACTTGAAAATGTCATTAACATCAAAGGTGATGAATCCTATACTACAGAGGGGGATAACATTCATGTATGGGACGCACAAGGTAATGATATCTATTACCGGGGCAATATTAAAAAAGAACTGCCTGTAAATATTGATATCAGTTATAAGTTAGATGGCAGTGCTATCTCAGCTGAGGAACTGGAAGGAAAAAGCGGTAAAGTAACAATCCGTTTTGACTATACGAATAATCAATATGAAATGATGAATATAGACGGTAAACAGGAAAAGATGTATGTACCTTTTTCCGTACTTACCGGTATGGTACTTAACAATGATAATTTCAGAAATATTGAAGTTACTAATGGAAGATTGATGAATGATGGTGACCGTACCGTCATTGCAGGAATTGCTTTCCCGGGTCTTTCCGATAATCTGAATTTGAAAAAGGACACTTTTGAGATTCCTGATAATGTGGAAATTACTGCGGATGTTACTGACTTTGAAATGGCTGCAACCATAAGCATAGTTACAAATGAACTGTTCCATAACGTGGATTTGGATAATGTAGACAGCCTGGATGACTTATCCGGCTCTTTGGATGAATTAACGGATGCCATGAATCAGCTTATTGATGGATCTTTCGAACTTTATGATGGATTGTCTACTTTGCTTGATAAATCCGGTGAAATGGTTGATGGAATCAACCAGCTTACTACAGGAGCAAAGAAGCTGTCTGAAGGAACCGGAGAGCTTGGGGATGGTGCCGCAAAATTACAGGATGGTGCCGCAAAACTAGCTAGTGGACTTGACACTTTGTCTTCCAATAACACCACTCTGAATGCCGGAGCAAAGCAGGTATTTGAATCTTTACTTTCCATGGCAGATTCACAGTTGGCCGATGCAGGGCTTACTGTAAAAAAACTTACTATAGATAACTATAGCACGGTTTTGAATGGCGTTATGTCTTCATTGGATGGAAAAACCGTCTATAATATGGCATACAACAAGGCATACAGTCAGGTAGAGTCAGCCGTACGTGCACAGGAAGCTGCCATAAGTTCTAAAGTAGAAGCAGCAGTTCGGGAAAAAGTTTTGGAAGGTGTACTTAAAGCCATAGGTCAACCAATGACTGCAAAAGAATATGAAGCAGCAGTCAAAGGGGGAAAGCTTTCTGGTGAGACACAAGCAAAAATCACAGGAGCAGTGGAAAAGCAAATGTCTTCTTCAGAAATTAAGGATGAGATTGCTAAAAATACAAAATTACAGATTAAGAATTTAACAGATGAAAAAATGAAATCCAATGAAGTAAAATCACAGATTACTAAGGCGGTAGAAAGTGCCAAGTCAGGAGCATCCGGAATTGCTGCACTTAAAACACAGCTGGACAGCTACAATCAGTTCTACCAGGGTCTGCTGGCTTATACAGACGGTGTGGCAGAAGCAAGCTCCGGTGCGAAAGAACTAAAGAACGGGACAGAATCTCTGAAAAAAGGTACAGACGGACTGAAAGACGGAGCGAAAGAACTATATGCCGGCCTTAATACGTTAAAAGAGGGCAGCAATGCACTGGTAGACGGTGTGACACAGCTAAAGGACGGAGCTAAGAAGCTTTCCGACGGACTGAAAGAGTTTAATGAGCAGGGCGTGGAGAAACTGATAGATGCTGTTGACGGAGATTTGAACGGCCTGATTAACAGGTTACGTGCCACTGGGGAAATCTCCAGAGACTATAAGTCATTTGCAGGTATCAGCCAGGACATGGATGGCAGTGTAAGATTTATTTACAAAACCGATGCCATTGAAACATCTCATAACGAGACCAAATAAACGGATAATATAAATGAGTGGAGTTTTTAAGAAAAATATCCGGGAAGAATAGAATATAGATTATTAAATTGAAAGCGCTTGGCATATGTCAGGCGCTTTCGAATTTATAATTGAATAAGTCAGGTCCTTCATAAAGTATTACTCAGTAGAAAAAAATAGCTAGATTGTGAATATACGAATAAATTCTCATTTTATAGGTTTTGTATATTGAATTATAATTTTATAATTATCAATTAAAACCCCATAGATATTTAAGTTTTATTCTGCTCAGTTATTGGTATCAAGTAGAATATAAACTAAAGTATGAATAAAAACATAATATTGTTAGTTAATATACATAAGAAATGTGATAATACAATCATATTTACTAAAAATGTTAAAAAAACAACAAATTGATTTTAAAAATGTTTTGAGAATAACAAAAATCTATTGATTTTTATGGACGAATATGGTAATATGAATAAAACAAATTAATTTTACATCCCCCTTTTATCAATAAGATTTTTATACAAAAGAGAGATAGGAATAAAACGAAAACTATAATTTTTTAATTATAGTTCTTTTTTACTTGATTCATTTGTATAAGAAGTATTAGGTAGTATTGATAGAATACTATCATGATAAAAGGGGTCATTCCCATAGAGGGCGTGACTTATTCAGTTACGCTCTTTTTTTATTTAAATTAATCTAAACAGTTTCATCTTAAGTACTAACATTAGGAGGCAAAATGAATTGCAAGATGTGTTGGGGGATGCGTCAAAGCATTTCGAGCCGCTTCCTGATGTTTTACTATATAATGTAAGGAGGATAAGCAAATGAAAAGCATGAACAAAGTGAAACGTAAGTGGATTGCGCAAATTCTTGCTGTAGTAATGGTATTATCTACATTATTTACAGCTGCAACTCCACAAAATGTTTTAGCAGAAGGTTCCCCGGTAACATTGGAGACGGAAACTTCTGCTGCCGTAACAGACAGCAAGATTACCGCTAATGTATCAGATGGAAGCGAAATAACAATTTCTACTCCCATAGAATTAGATACTACGGCAACTGTTACAGGTGCTGCAATTAGTTTTAAAGTAAATGATGGACCTGAAAAAGAATATGATAAACCATTTACTTTAGAAGAGAACGGTGTAAGCAGCGAAGATGACAGTGCAACTGTTACGGCATACACTTATTCCACAGAAGATGAAAGTATTAGAAGTTCCAATACTATATTTACATACACTATTAAAGAAGAATCAGCCAATAAACAGTTAGTGGGAGCAGCGGAAGATTTATTCTTCTCAGAGTATATCGAGGGCAGCAGTAATAATAAGGCAATAGAGATATACAATGGAACAGGCGCGGATGTAAATTTATCCGGCTATTCTGTTATCCTTTATGCTAATGGCGCAACAGCACCAACTAATACAGCTAATCTAAATGGTATACTGGGAAATGGTAAAACTTATGTAATATATAATTCCAGTTCAGTTCAGGCAATAAAGAATGTAGGACATTTGGCTTCTGCAGTTGCTAATTATAACGGTGATGATGCATTGGAATTACGTAAAAACAATGTTCTGATAGATATTATCGGTGAGGTTGGAGTCCGCCTTAACGATTATGCAGATAAAACCCTGGTTCGTAAATCAAACATTATAAAAGGAAGCACTATTTTTTCCTTTAGTGAATGGGATACATATCCAATAGATACATTTACTTATCTAGGTTCCCATACCATGGATGGCGGTACAGGCAGCAATGACGTCGCAGCGGTAATAGGTCATCCAGCCAGTGGAAGTATGATATCAGAAACACAGGAAATAACCCTTTCCTGTCAAACTGAAGGAGCTTCCATTTTCTATCGATTTAGTGAAACGGATCCTTGGGTAACTTATTCTGATAAGATTACCTTAAATACCACGGATAAACAGATTACTATCTATGTAAAAGCAGAAGCAGATGGTAAAAACACTTATAATGGTACACTTACCTATACGATACAAAGTGAAAACGATATAGTTACAATAGCTACAGCCAGAGCAGGGAGTGAAGGAACAAATTATCTGGTTAAAGGTGTTGTTACTTTTGTAGACAGAAAGAGTGTATATATTCAAGATGCTACAGCTGGTATTGTTGCAAGGTTTGCAGCAGATCAGACATTCAAACAAGGTGATGAAATCGTTGTTTATGGTTCATTATCTACATATAACGGTCTTCTTCAATTAAATAATGCGGTATTGAATGGAAGTCCGGCAGCATCTGTATTACCGGAACCACAAGTAATAACCCTTGCAGAAGCAGTGGCTAATTCAGAAGAATATGAAACTGAATTAATCAGAATCAACAATGTTGTTCTTGGAGAAATCAATTCAGGCGGTAATACTGAGATTTCAGATGGCATTAATACAATGAATATTTATTTGATACCTGTACCAACTGTTGCTAAAAAGGGTGATACAGTTGATATAATTGCCATAATGTCACAGTTTACTACAACTGGAACCGGTGGTTATCAGCTTAGAGTGGTTAACCCATCTGACATCATATGGGTTAGCAGCCCTGCGGTAGCAGAAGTTACAGCAGCACCAAGCAGCGGTGAAGTAACAAGTGGGACAAAAATTACACTAGCATGTATAACAGAAGGGGCAACTATTTGGTATAAATTAAATGGGGGAACCCTTACAGAATATAAAGGGCCATTTGCAATTACCGAAAGAACCACTATTGAAGCTTATGCTAAGAAAGACGGAATACAAGGTATAACGAATACATTTACCTATACAATAGGCGATGGCAAAACCAGTATTGCAGAAGCAAGAGCTATCTTTGCCGATCCTAAGGTTCCGGATAAAAAAGTAACAGTAACCGGTGTTGTTACATTTATTGACGGTAACAATGTATTTATGCAGGATAATACTGCCGGAATAGATGCTTATTTCAGTGGAGGAATATCAAAGCCATCCGGTGTTGCAATTGGTAAAGAGCTGACGGTTACTGGTGAATTAATAGAATACAACGGCTTATTGGAAGTTACGAAAATGTCAGCAGCTAAAGTAGGAGAAACCAAGCCTCTTCCGGAACCCAAACTGGCAGATTTAAATAAGTTAGACGGGGCAGGTTTTGAAGCTTTAGAATCCCAGAGAGTACGTTTTGAGGGAGTCACCATTGGAACTATTAATACAAGTGGTGATACTCCAATTACATCTACTGAAGGTAAAACATTGAATATATATAAGATACCGGCAGTAGAGGGTATTGTTGCAGGGGATATTATTAATGTTATTGGAATTATTGGACAATTTAATAATTATCAATTAAGAGTAGCTGACAAAGCTCATGTCACGAAAGCTGCTGATAAATTTGGTCCTGTAATAAATACGGATAATTTGAAAGATGTTCAAAAGGGAAAAGACTATCGTGTAGTTGTAGTTGTTACTGACAGTACCGGTGTAAAAGAAGTTAAATTATCTTACATAGCGGATGGAGTAACAGCAAAAGAGGTAATCTTAACAGAAAAAGCAGCCGGACAATATGAATATACCATTCCGGCAGCGGAACTAACGGGCACGAAACTAATTCTTAACTTTACAGCAACCGATACGGTGGTACCGGCTAATGTAAGTAAGGTAAGCGTGGAAAAACCGATTGTTGATTTACCTCGGATACTCAGTGTATTACCTGCTGATGGTTCCAGTACAGGTGAAGACTTTAAACCTTCCATCATTGTTACTTTTGATAATGCAGGGGAAGCACCGGTTGTAGTTATGAAATTAGATTCCACTGTTATTAGCCCTGAGCTAACCAAATCAGAAGATGTATATACAGCAACTTATAATCCTCCTGCAAATCTTACAGAGGGAACCCACAAAGTTGAAATAAACATTACACGTAAAGATACAAAATCACTTACTTATACTTGGAGTTTCTATATAGGTAAACAGGAATATAACATTTACTTCGGACAGCTTCATGCCCATACGAATTTATCCGACGGTGCCGGTGAAGTGGAAGAGGCCTTTGAATATGCAGCAAAGAAAGCTAAAAACATAGACTTTTTAGCAATTACAGACCACTCTAACTGGCTTGAGGATGTTGCAGGTACCAATAATATTTCTGATGCCAGAAAGAGTACTAAATGGAATAGAGGAAAGAAAGCAGCGGCAGACATTACTAAAGAAGTAGATGATTTCGTAGGTATTTATGGATACGAAATGACTTGGTCGGGTGGAAGTATTGGACATATGAATACTTTTAATACACCTGGCTTTGAAAACCGTAATAATGCTCCATTTAAGACCACAACGGCTTTAAAGACATATTTTGAAGCATTAAAGACCCAACCTCAGTCAATGTCCATGTTTAATCATCCGGGAAAAACTTTTGGTGACTTTGGTGATTTCTCCTATTGGGATCCCGGCGTTGATAATCTGGTTAATTTAATTGAAGTTGGTAATGGAGAAGGCCCTGTTCGCGGAAGCGGATATTTCCCATCCTATGAGTACTATGTACGTGCTTTGGATAAGGGATGGCATATAGCTCCTGCTAACAACCAGGATAACCATAAAGGCAAATGGGGAGATGCCAATACGGCAAGAACCGTTGTATTAGCTTCAGAATTAACAGAAGAAGCAATTTATGATGCCGTACGGAACAAAAGAGTATATTCATCAGAAGATAACAACTTAAATATTGTCTATACCTTAAATAATAGTATTATGGGAAGTATCGTTAGTGACACGGAGGGACCGGTTAACATATCTGTGGATATTAGCGATCCGGATAAAGAAGCCATCGGTAAGGTAGAGGTAGTTGTAAACGGTGGAATGGTTGTAGATAGCAAAAATGTAACAACATATGATGAAACTGTAGAATTCACCATACCTTCCAACTATTCTTATTATTTTATTAGAATTATCCAACCGGATAAGGATATAGCAGTAACTGCTCCTGTATGGGTTGGCAATGTAGAAAAATGCGGTATTTCCAAATCTGAAGTTAATAAAGAACTATGTATGAAAGGTGAAGAAATTGAAATAACCACATCCTATTATAACAATGAGTCCCTGCCTTTAATAATTAATAAATTAGAGTATTCTATTGATGGAAAAGTGATTCAAACAGTAACTGGTTTAGAAGCTGTTCCATCCTTAGGTCAGGGAAAAGCTACCATTAAATATACCAGTCCTGTTGCAGGCAGTGTAAATATTGATGTGAAGTTATATGCAATTTTGGACGGAGTAGAAAAAGTATTTACAGATGTTGTGAAAATAGACTTCCAAGATCCTAGTATCGTAACAAAGGTTATTGTAGATGGTACCCATTTCAATGATTATGTATATGGATATTATTCAAATAACATGGGTAATTTAGTAAAAATTGCAGCGGAAGAAATGATTCAGGTACAAGTGGTTACAGATAAGATAACACCTGAAATGCTTACGGATGCAGGTATGTTGATTATATCAGTGCCGGCAAGATGGTCAGGGCATTATAACTATGAAAATAAACCTGTAGTAGTTTCACCATTTAGCGATGAATTTATTGCCATGGTTAAAGATTATGCAGATAAGGGCGGAAATGTAGTAATCTGCGGTATATCTGACAGAGAAGACAGATCCAGCGAAGTAGGAACACAAGCTTCTACCCAGATAAACAAATTATTAGCTGGTATCGGATCTACCACCAGAATTAACAGTGATGAAGGAACAGACTTTACAACCAATAGCGGTCAGGAATACAGATTACACTTTACAAACTTTAATATGAAATCTGAATTCTTAAATGGAGTGGTAGAAGGTCAAAAATACAGTATGTATAAAGGCTGCTCCGTAATCCTTGATCCTGCAGCAGTAGCATCAGGAAAAGTGCAATGGTTAGTAAAAGGCCACTCAACAACGGAAACCAAGAATATTACAAATTATGACGGAAATTATGTTCCCCAAACCAAAGGTAATGTGGTAGTATTAGCCAGTGAGCAATTAAATGGCGGAGGCTTCCTGCTTGTTGGCGGTTCCGTATTCATGTCTAATTTTGAGGTGCAGGCTGAATTAGATAACTTTGGTGATTTACAAAATTCAAACTATAATATTATGCTAAATGCATTACAGAAATCTAAAAAAGAAATCACCATTACACCAATAGCAGAAGCCCGCAAAGGAAAATTAGGTGAAGTATTTACTATAGAAGGCTATGTAACAGCAGGTACAGAAACCGGCAATGCATTCTTTGATACTATTTATATTCAGGATGCAACAGGCGGTATGGATATCTTCCCTATTAATGAACAGGGTATTAAATTAGGCCAAAAAGTCAGAGTTACAGGTACCTTAGCTGAATATGAAAACGACCTGGAATTAATGGTTATAAATGCTTCTGTAATAGATACTAATATTAATCTGATCGAACCGGAATTGGTAACTACAGCAGATGCTGCCAATTATGAAAAGACAGGCGGCAAATTAATTAAAGTTCATGGCAAAGTAACCAAAGTAGAAAGGGTAGAGGGTACAGTATCTTACTTTATAGTAGAAGATGAAAGCGGAGTTCCGATCCGAGTATTCATTAATGGATATATCTTAAGCTCAACTGGTGTGGATCCTACAACCAAACTTAATGAAGGTGATACCGTTACAGCAATCGGTTTATCTTCCATGGATACGGAAGGTGCTGTTGTCTTAAGATTCCACCTGTTATTATCACCCATATAGCGGAAGTACGTAAAGGTAAAGTTGATGAAGTATATACAATAGAAGGTTATATAACAGCAGGAACAAAAGCTGGTAATGCTTTTGCTGATACCATTTATGTTCAGGATGCAACTGGCGGTATTAGTGTAAATATCCTTCTTCTTGATAAGCTGGAAATCAAGCTTGGTCAAAAGGTAAGAATTACAGGCAAATTAAATATACATGAGAATGACCTGGTATTAACCGCTTCTAAAGAAGAAATAATCGATTCCGGTATTAACCTGAAAGAAGCGGAATTGGTAACTACAGCAGATGCTGCCAATTATGAAAAGACAGGCGGCAAATTAATCAAAGTTCATGGCAAAGTAACCAAAGTAGAAAGGGTAGAGGGTACAGTATCTCACTTTATGGTAGAAGATGAAAGCGGAGTTCCGATCCGAGTATTCATTAATGGATATATCTTAAGCTCAACTGGAGCGGACCCTACAACCAAACTTAATGAAGGTGATACCGTTACAGCAATCGGTTTATCTTCCATGGATACGGAAGGTGTTAGAATTCGTGTACGTGACCGTGCTGAAATTGTATTAGAGGATATTCCACCTGTTGTTATCACCCATATAGCGGAAGTACGTAAAGGTAAAGTTGATGAATTATATACCGTTGAAGGTTATATAACAGCAGGAACAAAAGCTGGTAATGCTTTTGCTGATATCATTTATGTTCAGGATGCAACTGGTGGTATTAGTGTAAATATCCTTCTTCTTGATAAGCTGGAAATCAAACTTGGTCAAAAGGTAAGAATTACAGGCAAATTAAATATATATGAGAATGACCTGGTATTAACCGCTTCTAAAAAAGAAATAATCGATTCCGGTATTAACCTGAAAGAAGCGGAATTGGTAACTACAGCAGATGCTGCCAATTATGTAAAGACAGGCGGCAAATTAATCAAAGTTCAAGGTAAAGTTACCAAAGTAGAAAAAGTAAAAGATGTTGTATCGTACTTTATAGTAAAGGATGACAGCGGTGTTTCTGTCAGAGTATTTATTGATGGATATATTTTAAGTTCCACCGGTAAGGATCAAACAACAAACCTTAAAGTAGGTGATATGGTTAAAGTAGTTGGTTTAGCTTCTATGGATAGGGAAGGTGCTAGAATCCGTGTACGTGACCGTGCTGAAATTACTATAACCAAACCAACGGACCCAACGGATCCGGGAGTTCCGCCTGTTAATCCATCAAGTGGAACAGGATCTGAAAGTAATGTTTCTGTAAAGCAAAACATTAGTGAAGATGGAACCAAACTTGAAATTATAACCACAAAAACATCCATAGACAGTAAAGGCAATCAAATACAAGACATTACGAAAGTAATTATGGATCGAAAGACCAACAAAATATTAGAGACCGTTAAAGAGACTAGAATAACAGACAGTAAAACCAGTTCTGTATTAAGAATGGTTGTTACAAAAGGTGAAAAGAAAGATGATATTAAGAGAGATATATTTATTGAAGCAGGTATCTCTGCATCTTCCATAAAAGACAATAAAGCCATGGTTACATTAAACATTCTTCCTGAATATATAATAGAACAGTTTAAGGCATTAGGCGGAAAAGTAAAAGTTAACGTATCTGTTGGAATGAATACTTCCAAATTAACTGCATTATTAAAAGAAAAGAACGTGAATGAAGTAATCATAACAATTCCAATTCCAGAAGAAATCACTTCCCAGGAAAAGATTATATTTAATGAAATTATCTTAGGAAAAGATGTAATCAATGAAGCCAGAAAGCAAAATAAAACAATCCGTGTTGTAATAACGGATGATAAGAAACAAGAAATCTATTCCATAACTTTTGATGGTAAAGCATTAGGTAAATCAAAAGAAGTATTAAAGGATGTAAATGTATTACTACAAATTCTGCAACCTAATAAACGAAATAAGATATTTAACTTAATTAACTCCACAATTCCTGATAATGCAAAACACAGAGGTCTGGTTCTGGAATTGAAAGAAAAAGGTGTTCTGCCTGTTACAGCAAAAGTTAGAGTATATGTTGGAAACCAAAAAGGATTTGAAGCTGGAGATAAAGAGTATATATACCTGTTTAATGAAAAGTCTCCAGTTGGTAAGAATAGTTATGACTTCCGATTGGAGGAAACAACTACTTCATCTGTAGTAATTGGTAAAGGCGGATTTATTGAAATTAATATTTCAAAGGGCGGTAGTTATGTGCTAATGCCGAAGAAAGCAAAACAATCTATCCTGGCTGTTAACACAAATAAAGCTGCTGATATTAAAAAAGACGCTAAGACAAAATAGTCTGTTGATTATAAAGGTCTACAGACAAACAAGTAATCCTTTCAGGGATTATATAAGTGTAAAAAGAAGAGGCTGCTGCAAGTTTGCAACAGCCCCTTCTTTAAGTGGTTTTTAAAGGTTTTCATTATTCAATAGGGATATATTTTTGCTCTTCTATATTATTCTGGCCTTTTTCTTTTGGAAATACAACGGATAAAATACCGTCTTTAAAGGAAGCTTTAAAATCTTCTTCTTTTAAGCTTTCACCTACATAAAAACTTCTTTGGCATTTACCGCTATAGCTTTCTTTGCGGATGTATTTACCATTTTCATCTTTTACTTCGGTAGCAGACTGTCTATCCGCAGATATTGTTAAATAACCGCTGTTTAATTGTGCCTGTATGTCTTCTTTCTTATAACCCGGCAGTTCAATTTCAAGTTGATAATCGTTTCCCAGGTCTTTTACATTAGTACTCATCCATCTGGAAGAAGATACGTTGAAAGCTGATGGGAAAGAAAACATATCATCGAAAATATTGTCTACAAATTTGTCATTAAAAAGTCTTGGTAATAACATATACATTCCTCCTTGAAAAATTTATTTATGAAGCTTATGTAATTATAAGCTTTATTATATTTGTTCTATATGTAATATAACACCTCTAATTAGCACTGTCAAGAGTTGAGTGCTAATTTCACAAAAAGTTCACAATTAATAGGAAAGGCTGCCCCAAACTATCATTTTGAGGGTAAATTCAGTATAACTGTATTTGCATTCTTAATGATAGTTTACGGCAACCTTTTAAAATTATGCATTCGAAATTATATTACAACCTCTGAAATACTTCGGTCAGGTATTATTCATTACCCGAATATTTCTTTTAATGCATCACGGCTTTTTTCATCAGTAAGTAGTAATATGTCATCATCCACTAATATCTGTGTATCTCCTTTGGGGATAATAACGGATTCATTACGTGTTACTGCTATAATAACGGTTTCCTTTGGAATGGATAGATCTTTTACGAATTCATTAGCTGCTTTTGCATGCTGGCCAACTTTAATTTGGATTATGGAATAATCTCCACGGCTAAGCTTCAACAATGTGAACATATTCTTTAAGTCCATTTCCTCTACAACAAGATGTGACATTATTTCTGCTTGATTTACATAGACGTCTACACCCATTCCATCATTGTATAACCAGGTATTCCTAGGATTATTTACTCTGGCAACTACTCGTGGTACTCCAAATTCCATTTTAGCCAGAGTGGAAACTACTAAATTAATTTCATCAGCACCGGAAACGGCTGCAACTACATCTGCATTTTCTATGCCAGCTTGCTTTAAGATTTCAGGATCAGAGCCACTGCCAAATATAATTGATTCTTTTGGTAATTCGTTTTCCAGTTTATAAACGATGTCTTCACGGTTATCAATAACTTTTATCTCATGACCATTTGATATTAATAAGGAAGCAAGGTAGGATCCCACTTGTCCTCCACCTATTATTATGACTTTCATCTTAACCTCGATTCTGGCGCTTTAGCGCCTTTTTAATACAATAGCAATTTGTGTTCCCAACGCACATTGCTTTTTTTATTAATTTGTTTTTCATCTTAACCTCGATTCTGGCGCTTTAGCGCCTTTTTAATACAATAGCAATTTGTGTTCCCAACGCAAATTGCCTGGTTGAAAAACTTGTTTTTCAACCTAACCTCGATTTTGGCGCTTTAGCGCCTTTTTAATACAATAGCAATTTGTGTTCCCAATACAAATTGTCTGGTTGAAAAACTTGTTTTTCAACCTTCTTCTTTTATACTATGTCCAACATGGATTTCAATTTACTTATAGCAGAGGAAATAAGGGAAATATAAAGAACATCATCAGCTTCCAAAATGGTTCCGGAAGTAGGGATGAATGTTTTATTAATTCTACTAATGGAAACTACATGGATTTCACCAAGGGAGGTTATTTCATTTACCCTATGGCCGACTAAAAGGGCTGGAACTTCAATACGCACTAAGTTTACATTGCCATTTCCCATTTCAAACACACTGTCTAAGCGATTAAAAGTTATAATTTCGGTTGCTCTTTCGATTCCCCAGGTAGTTGTTGAAATAGTCTGTATACCTAAACGACGGTAGATATCTGCTTTACTTGAATCATAGAGCCTTGCAATGACTCGGGGGACACGGTAAATATTTTTAGCGATTCTTGCAACAACAGCATTTACTTCATCACTTTGAGTACAGGATACAACAGCGTCCACCTGATTAATTTTGGCTTTACTTAATATATCACGGTCAAATCCAAAGCCTAAAATTTTTGAACCTTTAAAATCGGGACCTAAATCATCCAAAGTTTCCTGCTTATAGTCAATTGCAGTAACCTGATGCCCTTTTTTCACTAGATTAAGGGCTAAACCTTTACCCATTCTACCTAAACCTACAATAATTACTTTCATGATAATTCACCTCTCTATTTTAATAGTCCTTACCACTTTTTTTACGAAGCATTGCTTTTCTTGCCTCTTCAATAAATAAAATTAACGGAGGCCAAACACATAATAACAGCCAGTCTGTTATATTAAGGGGGGCAGTATGGAATATAGTTTGAAATGGTGGAAAATATACTAAGGCTGCTATTAAGATTATTTCAAATATAATTCCGAAGTTTACTTGTTTATTACTGAATAAACCCACTTTAAATACAGATTGTATTTCTGTTCGGCAGTTGAATACAGCACCAATTTGGCCAAATACTATTGCAGCAAGTGCCATGGTAGTGGCTCTTACATATACAGGATCAATTCCTCCTGCAAGAGGAACATTTGGCCATCCATTTTGCATATTTACAAAGAAATAGGAAATGGTAGAAACAATAGATCCTAGTAAGCCATACCATAAGAAGGCCTTAATAATTAATTTTTTATTTAAAAGAGGTTCTTTCTGATTACGTGGGGGCTGCTCCATAATGCCTTTTTCCGCTTTTTCTGTACCTAGACCTAATGCCGGCAGCATATCAGTACCTAAGTCAATGGTTAATATTTGCATTACTGTTAAGGGAAGAGGAATAGTGCCTCTTGAAAACAGGTATAAAGCGGATGGAACAGCTTCTGCCATATTGGAGTTTAAAATGTACAGTAAAAACTTACGTATATTGCTGTAAACTGCACGGCCTTCTTCTATAGCATGAACAATAGAAGCAAAGTTGTCATCTGTTAGTATCATATCCGCAGCTTCTTTTGCTACGTCAGTTCCTGCAATACCCATGGCCACACCAATATCGGCCTTTTTAAGGGCTGGTGAGTCATTTACACCATCACCTGTAACTGCTACGATCTCACCCATTTCCTGAAGGTTAGATACCACTCTTAGTTTTTGCTCCGGTGCAACCCGGGCAAATATAATTTCATCTTTTAAGTATTCTTTTAGCTGCTCATCAGATAGTTCTTCCAACTCCATACCGGATATCACACGTGGATGAGTACCTTTTACAATACCAATGCGTTTTGCAATACTTTCGGCAGTTAATCCATAGTCACCTGTAATCATTATGATACGGATTCCCGCACGGCGGCATTCCTCTACGGCAGCAGCCACTTCAGGACGGGGAGGATCAGCCATAACCACTAAGCCAACAAATATTAAGTCCTGTTCAATAATTTCAGGTGTATATTCACTTAGCGCAACAGGAATCTTATCATCTTTGTGAAGTAAACGGTAGGCAACAGCTAAAACACGCAAGCCATCCCGTGCATAAGTATCATTTGCATCCATAATTTCTTTTCGCATCTGTTCCGTAAGTGGTTCAACTTTTCCGTCTATACGAATGTTATTACTTAATTTTATAATTTCTTTTGGAGCACCTTTTACATAAGCAATACGTTTTGTTCCTTCTATAGGCTGTTTCAGCTGATGTATGGTGGTCATCCTTTTACGGCGCGATTCAAAAGGCAATTCACGTAAACGAGGTGTTTCTTCCATTTGTCTGTGTACATCAATACCTGCTTTTTCTGCCGCCACACCTAAACAGGCTTCTGTGGGATCGCCTAATACAGTAAACCGTGGAGACTCTTCACTAGGTGGTAATAATCTTGCATTGCTGCATAGGGCTGCACCTGTGAGCAGCAGGTTCAGATCTTCATTATCATCTGCAGTCACTTTTTTACCACCATGTAGGATATTCCCTTCCGGTCCATACCCTACACCGGATACTTCATATTGTGTACCTGCTAACCACAAATGGTTAACGGTCATTTCGTTTTGTGTCAATGTACCTGTTTTGTCAGTACAGATAACCGTAGTACTTCCTAAGGCTTCAACAGAAGAGAGTTTTTTTACTAAAGCATTGCGTTTTGACATCCTTTGTACCGCCATAGCAAGTGACAAGGTAACCGTTGGCAATAAACCTTCCGGGATAAATGCCACAATCATGCCTAAAGCAAATATAAATGCTGAAGCAACCGGTTCCTTAACTAAAAATAAGGCAGCTATAAAAAAGAATACGCCAAAACCGATTGCAATCACGGATATTTGTTTTGTTAACCGGTCTAACTCTTTTTGCAGAGGGCTTTCAACTTTCTCCATGTTCTGAGTTAAGCCTGCAATTTTACCAAACTCTGTTCTCATGCCAATTTCCATAACGATAGCTTTACCATTACCTTCTGACACACTGGTACCAGCAAAGATTAAGTTGGGAATTTCTGCTTTTGTCAGGTCATCTTTTAACACAGCATCTCTTGTTTTACGGACAGGATTAGATTCTCCGGTAAGGGTTGATTGATTCACCTGTAAATCACTGGTTTCAATCAAGCGGGCATCCGCAGAAATTTTATCACCTTCTTCTAAAAGAATTATATCACCAATTACCAAATCCTGTGCTAAAATCTTTTGCTCTTCTCCATCACGAATAACACGGGAATAAGAAGGCAGCATATTTCTTAAGGCATCTGTTGCTTTACCTGCCCGATGTTCCTGCCAAAAGCTAAAAACACCATTAATGATATTTACCATAAATATAGCAATACCTAACTGAGGCATATCTGCAAAAATAGCTACGGCACCGCCAATCCATAATAAAATCGCCATTAAGTGGGTAAAGTTACCAAGGAAGATAAGCAACGAAGATTTTTTCTTCTTTTCTTCAATTAAATTTTTACCTTGTTCTTTCTGCTTTTCTTCCACTTCCGTTTGTGCAAGTCCCCCCGGCCTGGTTCCAAGTGCTTCATAGACTTCACTAACAGGAAGTTTAAAAATAGATTCTTTTGCATTTGAAACAATGTCTTTATTACTCAATTTTCACCAATCCTTCTTTCTATAATGTAAAAAAATATGCTAAACTTTTGAAAGCAAATGTGGATTATACTACTTTAATTTGGGGATTACAATTGATATTAAGAAACCTTAACACAATCTTTATACCCTTTAAAAACCGTGCATAATACTACGATTTCACATGGTATAGTTATCTTTGGCTTAAAAGAATTTTTTCATTCATGTGGAAGTAGTTAGAAAGTAAAGAATTTATAGATAAAAAGAATCTGGAACTGTGAAATAAAAAAGATATCTCCTATAAAGCCAGGAGATATCCATATTTTTTATGATTGAATCAACTATTCTTTTTCTTCTTTAATTTTAATATAGATATTTGTAAATGTTTCATACATTTTTTCATATTCATCACTGCTTATTATTTGATGTTTTATGGAATATTCACATAGAAAACTGGAATATGCCACAAATTTAATAAATTGGGCAAGTAAGTTATATCGTTCTGCTTCATAATATTTTCTTATAATATCGTAATTATACAGGGTTATTTCCATAATAGTACTATCTGCTATTTTATCAAGAACTTCTTGCATTCTATCAAATTTGGAATCTACGAATAATTCTTTTAGATCTGTATTCAGATTATTAATTTCTTCTGTCAAGTTATACCTTCTTTCTATTTATATGTATATATAGGGAATAGTAATTTGCCTATTTATTATATCATGAACGTAAAGCTTGTTCATGGATCTTGGGACTCCACTCAGAAAATTCAAGCAAGCTTGCATTTTTCTCATTCCGTTTTTATTATATCATATCAGCCTTCTATTTCAAAGAAAAATAAATCAGAATTATATACAATGGGCTGGTGGTGAAAAGTAATAAAACTACAGGAAAGTTGCTGAAAAGTAATTGACAAAAATAAATTTTTATAGTAGACTTTATTAAGTGAAAGCACTAAAGCTTTAAAGCGACTATGTGCTAAAGACAGGGGTAATTAAGGCGCGCTAAAGCGCCAAATCTAGGTCAGGTTGAAAAACAAGTTTTCAACCGGCAATTTGTCCATAACACAGATTGCTATCATTATTTAAAAGGCGCTAAAGCGCCGGAATTGAGGTTATTATGAAAAAAAGGAATAAAACATTGGTAATTTTATCAATTTTAGGACTAATTAGTACTGCACTTACTGGCTGCGGTAAGAAAGATGGGGTATTCACAATAGGAGTAAGTCAGTATGTAGAACATGCCGCATTAGATGCATCTTATAAAGGATTTGTAGATGCATTGGCAGAAGCAGGGTATGTTGACGGTGAAAAGATAAAGATAGATTATCAAAATGCCCAGGGGGATCAATCCAATACCAATACCATTGCAACTAAATTAGTAAATGATAACAATGATTTAATATTAGCAATTGCAACACCTTCCGCTCAAGCAGTTGCGAATGCTACAAAGGATATACCCGTATTAGTAACAGCTGTTACGGATCCCTATGATGCAGGTTTGGTAGAATCCAATGAAGCACCAGGGGGAAATATATCCGGAACTTCCGATTTAACACCGGTTCGAAAACAATTTGAGTTATTAACACAGTTAATTCCTGATGCTAAAAAGGTTGCCATTCTATATACATCAAGTGAAACTAATTCTAAAATTCAAGCACAGATAGCAAGAGAAGCAGCAGAAGAATTTGGATTGGAAACTGTAGATGCTACCGTATCCAATACCAACGAAATTCAACAGGTAGTGGAATCCCTAATTGGAAAAGTGGATGCTATCTATGCTCCTACGGATAATCTGATTGCAAAGGCTATGCCAACGGTAGCTATGGTTGCAAATTCCAGTGAACTACCGATTATTTGCGGTGAAAAAGGAATGGTAGAATCAGGTGGATTGGCTACATACGGAATTGATTACTATGAACTTGGTAAGTTAACCGGTCAGCAGGCTGTTCAAATTATTGAGGGAAAAGCAAAAACGGAAGATATGCCAATTGGCTATCTGGCTGAGGAAGATTGTGAATTAACTATTAATGAAGATGTTGCAAAACAGCTAGGTATTGAAATTCCTGGAGATTTAAAATAAATAGAAATTTAATGTAAGAAGAATCAAATAGTAAAATTAGTTCAATAAATATAATTGGATTGAAAAAAGATTTTGCATTGCAAAGTCTTTTTTCGCTGTCTTATAGAAAAGAGAAAACAAGGTCCTATAGAAAAGAAGAATAAGGCATTATAAAAAAGTAAAAATAAGGCAGATTCAAATGAACGTAAGGGCAGTATTATAGCTGCAGAAAAGAGGTAAATATGAATTTATTACTGGCAATACTGGGTGCCATGTCCCAGGGATTATTTTGGGCCATTTTAGCATTTGGAATATATATTACATTTCGAATATTAAATTTTGCGGATATGACTTGTGAAGGAAGTTTTGCAACGGGAGGAAGTGTATGTGCATTATTAGTGGCAGGATTTAACTGGAATCCATTTTTAAGCCTGATTGTGGCAACTCTGGCCGGAATGGCGGCAGGTGCTATAACCGGTCTACTACATACAAAATTAAAGATACCTTCCATTTTAGCAGGTATTTTAACCATGATTTCCTTATATTCAATAAACTTAAGAATTATGGGTCAATCCAATACACCCTTTTTACGTGATAAAAGCACAATTATTACTTTGATAAAAGATTTATTACCACCGGCAAAAGAATTAGGCATGAAAGATTCCACACTACAGATTTTGGTTGTCATAGTATTAGGAGTTTTATTCTCTGCTCTAATGATCGGATTTTTATATTGGTTCTTTGGAACAGAGATGGGCTGTGCCATAAGGGCTACCGGTAATAACGAAGCAATGGTAAGAGCACAAGGAGGAAACACCAATAAATACATTATCATAGGGTTGGTTGTCAGTAATGGGCTTATCGCATTATCTGGAGCTTTGGTTGCACAAAGCCAGGGATATGCGGATGTAACTATGGGTGTTGGTGCTATCGTAATCGGCCTGGCCTCCATTATTATAGGTGAAGTAATATTTCACAAAAAGATTTCATTTGCTCATAAATTAATAGCCATTATAGTAGGCTCCATCATATACCGTATTATAATTGCCTTAGTGTTGCATATAGGATTAGACACCAGTGATTTAAAACTTTTAACTGCAGTTGTTGTTGCCATAGCCCTTTCTATTCCGGTACTTAGAAAGAAAAAAGTTGTAGTTATACAGGAGGAAGAATAATGCTTAGAATAGAAAAGGTATATAAAACATTCAATCCCGGAACTATTAATGAAAAAAGAGTTTTAAAGGGATTAAGCTTACATCTGAATCCTTCTGATTTCGTAACTGTTATAGGAGGTAATGGTGCCGGTAAATCAACTACACTAAATATGATTGCCGGCGTACATGTACCTGATGCAGGTAACATTATATTAGATGGAGTAGATATAACAGGAATGCCCGAATACGAAAGAGCAAAATATTTGGGAAGAGTTTTTCAGGATCCTATGATGGGAACTGCTGCGAATATGGAGATTCAGGAAAATCTTGCTTTGGCTTTCCGCAGAGGAGAAAAGCGAGGACTGAGATGGGGAATCTCCAAAGAAGAGAAAATAAAATATACAGAGGCCTTAAAGATTCTGGATTTAGGATTAGAAACAAGATTAACATCCAAGGTAGGACTTCTATCCGGTGGACAAAGGCAGGCACTAACCTTACTTATGGCAACTTTACAAAGACCAAAGCTGTTACTATTAGATGAACATACCGCAGCACTGGATCCTAAAACTGCTAATAAAGTACTGGAAATAACAGAGCATATTGTGGAAAGCAATAAACTTACTGCATTAATGGTAACCCATAATATGAAAAATGCAATTCAGTATGGAAACCGTTTAATCATGATGCATGAAGGAAAAATTATATACGATGTCTCAGGAGAAGAAAAGAAAAATCTAAAAGTAGCCGATTTATTAGCCAAATTCGAAAGTGCAAGCGGCGGTGAATTTGCAAATGATAGAATGATTCTTTCATAAGAATAAAAAGTTACAAACTCGTTACAATACATACAGAGGCTGTCGCAAAATAATACACTTTGCGACAGCTTTTGTATTATGTGAACCATTTTTGGTTGTTTATAATATTTTTTGTATATAAATAAAAAAAATATGTACCATTATTTGACTTCATGTGATATAATGTAACAGTATATGACAAAAAAGGTATTTTAAGGTGGAGAACATAAGCGAAATCTGGAGGATATATTGTAATGAGATTTCTTTCAATAGATAAGGTAATGTCCGGTACTAAATTAGCTAAACCTATTTATGGAGCACATGGATTAGTTTTAGTTCGAGAAAATTTTGAGTTAACAGAAGGAATCATATGCCGGTTAAAGGGACTTGGTTATCAAGGTGTTTACATTGAAGATGAGATATCGGAAGATATTGTTATTAATAATATAGTTGATGATGAAATCAGACTGGAAGCAGCATTCCGATTGGAAGAGATGTTAAGAAATAAAGGAAATTTAGATACATTAAAACCCTTAATATCTGAAATAGTAGAAAGTGTCATTGAGAGCAAGGATGTAGTGATTAATTTAAACCGCCTGTGCGGACATCATCAATATACTTTTATGCATAGTGTGAATGTTGGAATATTATCTACCTGTATTGGCGCTAAAATGAAGTATAGCCGAAAAGAACTGATTGAGCTGGGGACTTCCGGTATGCTTCATGATGTTGGAAAGAAATACGTACCTTTGGATATACTTGATAAAAAGGGGAAATTAACTAAGGAAGAATTTGATGTAATATTGAAACATCCGGAAAAAGGATACGATATGTTGTCAAGCTCTTATAACCTTAATTCAGCAACAAAAGTGGGTGTTTTACAGCATCATGAAAGATTTGACGGAACCGGATACCCCAGAGGTCTAAAAGGTGAGGAAATATCACCCTTTGGTAGAATTCTTGCTGTAGCAGACACTTATGATGCCATGACTTCCGACCGTTCTTACCGAAAAGCATTTGAAGCTTCGGAAGTTCTGGAATACTTGCTTGGAGCAGGAAATACAGGATATGATTATAATATTGTAGATCATTTTACAAAATGTATTGCAGTATACCCTATAGGAACCTGTGTTGCATTAAGTGATGGTACCCAAGGTATTGTTATGCATAATTATTCTGATTGTATTTTAAGGCCGATTGTCCGCAATATTCATAATAAGCAAATCATTGATCTGAAAAATGATCCCAACTACTTGGATGTTTGTATTAATGGCGTTATGTAGCGAAATAAATAAATGAAAACTGATTGACAAAAAATAGTTAGATTGTTATCATAAATACAGCATGGCAAAGGTGTTCTGTAATAGAATAGGAAAACCTTTGCTTTTTTCGTTTACGTATATCAGTACAATAATAATATGAATGAAGGAGCGAAAACAATATGAGGCACTATACAAAACAAGATATTTATAGATTGGTAGAAGAAGAGGATGTGGAGTTCATCCGCTTACAATTTACCGATATATTCGGTAACCTGAAAAATGTTGCTGTAACTACAAGTCAATTGGGAAAAGTGCTGGATAATGAATGTATGTTTGACGGTTCTTCCATTGAAGGCTACGCCCGTATTGAAGAGTCGGATATGTATCTTTACCCGGAACTTGATACTTTTGAAATTTTTCCATGGAGGCCTCAGCAAGGAAAGGTAGCCAGATTTCTATGTGATGTATATAAGCCGGATGGAACACCATTTGAAGGAGATCCAAGAAATATATTGAAAAAGGTTGTAAAAGAAGCGGAACAGTTAGGATATACCTTTGATGTGGGACCGGAATGCGAATTCTTTTTATTTGACCTGAAAGAAAATGGGGAACCTACCAATAGCTCAAAGGAACGAGGAGGATATTTTGATGTAGGCCCATTGGATTCCGGTGAAAATGCAAGGCGTGAAATGGTACTTACATTAGAAGATATGGGTTTTGAAATAGAATCTTCCCATCACGAAGTTGCGCCGGCACAGCACGAGATTGATTTTAAATATGATGATGCTGTTAAAACCGCAGATAATATAATGACTTTTCGAATGGCAGTAAGAACCATAGCAAAGAGACATGGACTCCATGCTACCTTTATGCCAAAACCAAAGTATGGAATTAATGGTTCAGGAATGCATATTAATATGTCTATTAAGAAAGACGGGAAAAATATATTTGATAACCCTGAAGGTAAGCTGGGCTTAAGTGAAGATGCTTATCATTTTATAGCCGGATTGATGAAACATATGGAGGGAATCACTGCCATTACCAACCCAATCGTGAACTCTTATAAGAGACTGGTTCCAGGTTATGAAGCGCCGGTCTATATTGCATGGTCCGCCACCAGCAGAAGTCCTTTGATTCGTATTCCTTCATCCAGAGGGATTAATACCAGAGTGGAATTGAGAAGTCCGGATCCGGCTGCAAACCCATATTTGGCATTGGCAGTGTGCTTAGCTGCCGGTTTAGATGGTATTAAGAATAAACTTACCCCTCCGGAAAGTGTGGATAAGAATATTGTGGCTATGACAAAAGAAGAGATGGAGCAGTGCGGAATTAAGTACCTTCCTGCTAATTTAAAAGAAGCAACGATAGCTCTGGAACAAAATGAATTTATTAAAAATGTACTTGGAAATTATATATTTACCAAATATGTTCAAGCAAAGAAAGAAGAATGGAATCAATATATTATTCAAGTGTCTCAGTGGGAAATTGATCAATACTTACATCGTATTTAATAAGAGAAAGCAAATCAGCATAATAAGCGATGGAGGTGATCGGATGTGCTGAGTATTATAGTTGCATTTCCAAAGATAGATGATGCGAAAAGTATTAAAAATACTCTTATTAAAAACGGATTTGAAGTGAATTCTACTTGCACTACAGGTGCTCAGGTAATTAGTATTACAGATCAATTGGATGGAGGAATTGTAATTTCCGGGTATCGGCTTTCCGACATGTATTATAATGAACTGAATAACTATCTTCCAAAAGGTTTTGAAATGCTTTTGATTGCTTCGCCAACAAAATTAGCAGAAAGTAAGGAAAGTAATATTGTTTGCCTTAAAATGCCTCTAAAAATCAATGATTTGCTTAATACGCTGCAAATGATGACCTATAACTATACAAGGCGTAAGAGGAAAGAAAAGCAAAAGGGCAGAACAGAAGAAGAAAAAGCTGCTATCAATAAAGCCAAGCAAGTGCTTATGGTTAGAAATAATATGACAGAAGAAGAAGCACATCGATATATACAAAAAAACAGTATGGACAGTGGAATTAATATGGTTGAAATGGCTGAAATGATTTTGAATTTACTTTAAAAGAATGAGGTTACACATTCCAGCTATTTGTTAATATTTATAAATTGCAGATATTCCAATATAGGAGGCACACATGAAATTTACAAAGATGCAAGGCTGCGGCAATGATTATGTATATGTAAATTGTTTTAAGGAATCTGTGGAGGATGGATCCAAAGCAGCAATTAAGGTTAGCAACAGACACTTTGGAATTGGTTCGGATGGGCTTATATTAATTAAACCTTCTGATAAAGCAGATTTTATGATGGATATGTACAATGCAGACGGTTCCCGGTCACAAATGTGCGGTAATGGCATACGCTGCGTTGCAAAATATGTTTATGATTATGGTTTGACAGATAGAAAAAATATATCAATTGAAACCGGTGCAGGTATAAAATATCTGGATTTAAAAGTAGAAGAGGGCCGTGTAACAGAAGTTACGGTAGATATGGGAACACCTATTATAGTTCCTGAATTAATTCCTGTGGTTTCGGACAGGGAAAGGATTGTTGCTATGCCTATAACAGTGGGCGGGATTTCATACGAAATGACCTGTGTTTCTATGGGTAATCCCCATGCAATTGTATTTGTAGACAATACAAAATCCATTGATATTGAAAAAATAGGTCCTTTGTTTGAACACCATGCTATGTTTCCGGAGAGAACAAACACGGAATTTATTCATGTAATTGATAGGCATACAATTGATATGCGGGTTTGGGAGAGGGGTTCCGGTGAAACCTTAGCATGTGGAACAGGAGCCTGTGCCAGTGTATATGCCTGTATTCTAAATGGATTAACAGAGGATGAAGTAAGGGTAAGATTATTAGGCGGTGAACTTAAGGTAAAATATGACAGGGAAAAGAACACTATATTTATGACAGGGCCTGCGGTAACTGTATTTGAAGGAGAAATTTATGTTTAAAATAAATGAAAATTATTTAAAATTACCTGGAAGTTACTTGTTCTCTGATATTGGTAAAAAGGTAAAAGAATTTACAGAAGCAAACCCTGATAAAAAGATCATCCGCCTTGGTATTGGAGATGTTACCCTACCACTGGTGCCGGCAGTAATTGAAGCACTGCATAAAGCTACGGATGATATGGCAGTTAAAGAAACCTTTAAAGGCTATGCACCTGATCTTGGCTATGAATTCTTAAGAAGTGCCATAGGGGAAAATGATTTCAAAAAAAGAGGGGTTGACATAGCTGTTGATGAAATTTTTATCAGCGATGGTGCAAAAAGTGATTCCGGTAATATAGGAGACATCTTTGATGCAGACAATAAAATTGCGGTTTGCGATCCGGTTTATCCGGTTTATGTAGATACCAATGCTATGGAAGGAAGAGCCGGTAATTATCTGCCGGAGCAGGGCAAATGGAGTAATGTTATTTATATGCCTTGTACCAAGGAAACTAATTTTGCACCGGAACTGCCTAAAGAGGAACCGGATATTATATATTTGTGTTTTCCAAATAACCCCACAGGAGCAGCCATTAATAAAACAGAACTGCAAAAATGGGTTGATTACGCCAACAAAACAGGGGCTGTAATCATATATGATGGGGCTTATGAGGCTTACATTTCTGAAGAGGATGTGCCCCACTCTATTTATGAATGTGACGGTGCTAAGACCTGTGCCATTGAAATCAGAAGTTTTTCTAAGAATGCTGGCTTTACCGGAACAAGACTTGGTTTTACCGTAATTCCAAAAGAATTAAAATGTGGCGGTGTAATGTTGAACAGTTTGTGGGCAAGACGGCACGGTACTAAATTTAACGGTGCTCCTTATATAATTCAGGCGGCAGGTGCTGCTGTTTATACAGAAGAAGGTAAGAGACAGACCAAGGAACAAATTGCTTATTATATGAAGAATGCAAAAGTAATCCGTGAAGGTTTAACCGCAGCAGGTTACAATGTATCCGGTGGTGTTAATGCTCCCTATATCTGGCTTGAAACACCAAAGGATATGACATCATGGCAATTCTTTGATTATTTATTAAAAGAGGCTAATGTAGTGGGAACTCCGGGCTCCGGTTTTGGCCCAGGGGGAGAAGGATATTTTCGTCTAACTGCATTTGGTACTTATGAGAACACCCTTGAAGCAATAGAAAGAATTAAGAAGCTATAATGTTATAAATCAAATTATATTATATTTGGAAAAGGGAGTAATCACTATGAGAGTACTAGTGAATAACTCCCTATTTCTGATGATTACAACTTCCTATATACCTTGGGGAATAATTATATGGCGATTGGTTTGGAATATTTGTATAAAAATTAAATTATTATGGGTAAATATTTAGATAATTTTTGGTTTTATAATGGAAAATCTTATGTGATTCATGTATAATGTATTGGTACGGAATATTGGATTTGTCCTTAGAATACATTTAAAATATAATGTTCTGTAATAAATAGGTTTATTTTAATAGTATCTTTAAAAACATTTACAATGCCACATATTTAATAATTTGATTAAAACATAGAAAATAATATATCTGAAAGGAATGAAATACATTATGATATATCCGGAATACGTGAAGAAAGGTAATGTAATTGGAATCACTGCACCCTCAGAGGGTAATAAAAAAGAGACAGATTTTACAAGGCTTAATAATGGTAAGGAACAATTAAGGAAAAGAGGGTATGAGGTCATAGAAACAGCACATGTCCGAACCAGTAACAAAGGAAGAAGTACCGATGCAGGGACAAGAACAAAAGAATTGGCTGAACTAATAAATAATGATAATGTAAAATGGATAATATCTGCAAAAGGCGGCGACTTTCTGCTGGAAATGCTTCCTTTAATGGATTTTAATCATATAAAGGCTAACCCTAAGTGGATACAGGGATATTCTGATAATACAGGTTTAACTTATACCATAACTACCCATTGTGATATAGCTACTCTTTATGGCTGTAATTTTAATGATTTTGGAATGGAAGTGTGGCATAAAGCCATGGAAGATAACCTTCAATTAGTGGAGGGAGATATAAATACAGTGCATAGTTTTGATCAATATGAAGACGGTTTTTATGACAGGATTACCGGATTAGAAGGCTATCAACTTGAAAAACCTGTCTGTTGGAGAAATTTACAGGGGGAAGATGAAATCAGCATGACAGGCAGATTATTAGGGGGCTGCCTGGATGTGTTACTTCATATGGTAGGTACAAGATTTGATAGAACGAAGGAATTTATTGAGAAGTATAAAGAAAACGGAATTCTTTGGTATTTAGAAAGTTTTGCACTGGATAGTGAAGCTATAACTTTAGGATTGTGGCAATTAAAAGAAGCCGGATGGTTTCAATATACAAAAGGTTTTATTTTCGGAAGACCTGCTTTTTTTAATCCGAATTATGATATTTCCTATGATGAAGCGGTTCTGTCTGTATTAGAGGAATTCCATGTTCCTATTATATTAGATGCAGATATTGGACATAAATTACCTCAGATGACTATAGTTAACGGAGCTATGGCCAAGATACACAGTAAAGATGGAAAAGGTACTGTGAGTTATGATTTTATTTAGGAAATAAGAAAGAAATAGAATTTTCTTTTAGAAATGAATCAATGGTGATTGGGGGGCGCAATTCATGAGCAATAACAAAGAGATAGATTCAAAGAAAGGGAAGGAATCTATCTCCGGTGATAATCCAAAAAAGAATGGATTGACACAAAAGAAAATTCGAATTGAGATCAGCCCAAAAGATAAACTGCTTTCTATAGTTCATAAAATTAAGAATGGAAATTTTATAAAAGAAGTAGAAAATAACATTTTTAATCAGGAGAAAAAGGAAAGTAATGGGGATGAACAGGTTTTACATGTGGCTATTTTAAAAAGCATACATAACCTATGGAATGGTAAAGGCCATTTGTTCCAAATAACTTGTTTTTACCAGCTAATTATAATTTATCTGGAAGTGGTTTTCCATCTTCTAACCTTTCAAAGCTTGGATGGCAAAATACTATTACCCATAGTATTTGCCATACCGGTGGGGGCTGTACTTGGATTTATCAGCGGAATATTTGGCAAACAGCTAAACCAAGTGCTTATATGGATTTTTACCACTGCTTTATGTTTAATATTCAGCACCCAGCTTGTTTATAACTATGTCTTTAAAACCTTTCTTTCTATCTATTCCGTTGGAGTGGTTGGGAAAGACGTGTTAGAATTCTTTGATCAGATTTTAGCGGCCATTGGAAATAATCTGATTGGAATCTTCTTATTATGTACACCTCTGATTATCTTAAAAATACTCATGAAAAAGAAACAAATTGATATGAATAGCAAACCTATAGGTTCTCAAGTTACGGCGTTAACTTGCTTTATTGTTGTGCAATTTTTTGGAGTGCTTATCCTTCCTATCTTTGGTAAGGAAACCTATTCTCCCTATGATATATATCATAGAACCTGGGTTCCGGAAATGAGTGTAGAACAATTAGGAGTGTTAACAAGTACCAGATTTGATGTGAAACGGTTGATTGTCAAAGAAGCCGGTACTACCCTGAACACGGGGCTGCTATTAGATAATAGTCCCAAAACAATAGCAGCAGGTATTAAGGAAAATAAGAAAGACACAGTTAACAATAAAAACAGCAAAGAAAAAGATGTGGTAAAAAAGGCAATACCAACGCCAACTCCCATTGATACATCACCTAATATATTGGCCATTGATTTTGAGGCTTTAGCAAAAGAAGAAACCAAGGAAACCGTAAAAATGATGCATCAATATTTCGCTTCAACAGAACCTACCAGGAAAAATAAATATACAGGGATGTTTAAAGGCTATAACCTAATTATGTTGACAGCGGAGGGATTTTCTCCATGGGCTGTGGATAAAGAAATCACGCCTACGTTGTATAAACTTATTCATGAAGGATTTGTTTTTGAGAATTTTTATACTCCTTTATGGTGGGCAAGTACCATAGATGGAGAGTATGTAGCTTGTACAAGTTTAATACCTAAGTCCGGAGTTATCAGTTTTTATGAAAGTGGAAGCAATATTATGCCCTTTGCCTTAGGAAACCAGTTTAATAAAATAGGTTACAGCACCCGTGCTTATCATAATCACACTTACACTTATTATAAGCGTCAAATATCTCATCCTAATATGGGATATGATTATAAAGGAGTGGGAAATGGTCTTGAAATAACAGAAAGCTGGCCGGAATCCGACTTGGAAATGATAGAAGTTACCATGCCGGAATATATAGATGACCAGCCTTTTCATACTTATTATATGACAGTAAGCGGACATATGAACTACACATTTCATGGGAATCAAATGTCTACTAAAAATAAAGAGGCAGTAGATCATTTACCCTATTCTATGGAAGGGAAAGCCTATATAGCCTGCAATATAGAATTGGACAGAGCTTTGGAAAGGCTGATTGGGGAATTAGAAAGGAAAGGAATTGCAGATAAAACCGTGATTGCCCTCAGTGCAGACCATTATCCCTATGGGCTGGAAAAGGATAAAATTGATGAACTGGCAGGACACAAAGTAGAGGAAAACTTTGAACTTTATAAAAATCAATTTATCCTATGGTCCGGAAGTATAAAGAAACCAATTTTCATAGATAAACCATGCTCCAGCCTGGATATTATGCCTACCTTGTCTAATCTCTTCGGGCTGTCTTATGATTCCAGATTATTTATGGGTAAGGATATTCTTTCGGACTCTCCTCCGCTAGTTATATTTTCTAATCGAAGCTTTATTACGGATAAGGTTATGTATAACAGTAAAACAAAAGAAATAATAAAATTGTCTGAAGAAGAACTCCCTGAAGATTATATCAGTACTATGAACAAAATAGTAAACAATAAGTTCCTTATATCAGAAAGTATATTGGATGAAGATTATTATAGTTATATATTATCTATAATTAAATAAATATTGTTAATAATATTAACACAACTCATTAAAAATAAATTGTAAAAATAACAATGTGTAAAAATTGCTCTTGAAATATATAATGTTATATGTTAATATAAGTCAACAGCAAAGGCGTTGAATACACAAACAGACAATACCTTTGCCTTTTTGTATATTTTTAAAATCAAATATAAAATAAGCTGTGAAAGAGACTGACCTATGTGGATTGCATTTATAGACAGGAATGGTGTGTCACCGACTGAGAGCATACCTTTGATGATAGACGTAGGAAGGAACACTCTGGAGCTCACGAATTGAATGGGAAGTTAAGACTGACTGTAGTAGGTTCGTGCGTGACACGCGTTAAGTGAAAAGAGAGGAGAATTTCGATTCTCAAAGCGGGTGGTACCGCGGGAAATAAATCTAAAAGAGTATCCCGTCCCGAGTATATATGTTGCAGATTAAACACTGTATCCTATATACTCGGGACTTTTTTATTTGTTTCGGGTATATATCCTAAATTATTTTTGAATTGAAATCAAGGACAGATTTATAAAAGAAACTTATTATGTTATGAAAAATCAATTTGTCGGATGGTAATGTAGGATAAGGATCACAGAAACAGGTGAAAGGAGAAGATTGAAAAATAATGTTTTTCAATGGCAATTTGTGCTGGAGCACAAAGCTGCTGTCATTATTAAAGGCGCTAAAACGCCAGAATCGAGGATACTATGGATTATATAAAAGGTTTAGAAGAAAAAAGAATATTTGAGATCAGTGACGTTTTATCCGGTGATTGGATAGGAAAGGAAATTACTATAAAAGGAGCTGTTCATACCATTCGTGATATGAGCCAATTTTCTTTTATTATTCTTAGAAATTATCAAGGATTGGTTCAATGTGTATTGGAAGAAGGTAAAGTACAGGATTTCCAATTAAAAAATATAAGAGAAGGTGCAACGGTGGAAGCAAAAGGAATCCTATCAGCAGAAGACCGTGCACCAAACGGATTTGAAGTAAGATTAACAGATATCCGCATATTATCAGTACCAGCAGAGGACGCTATAATGCCTCTTCCTATTAGTAAATGGAAATTAAATACCTCCTTGGAAGCAAAATTATCTTTAAGACCGATTTCCCTAAGGAACATTCGGGAGAGAGCTATATTTAAAATTCAGGAAGGTATTGTGAGGGCCTTTCGTGATTTCCTGTTTAAACAACATTTTACAGAAATACGGACACCGAAAATTGTTGCCGGAAATGCAGAAGGTGGAGCCAATGTATTTAAATTAGAATATTTCGGTAAAAAAGCCTTTTTGGCTCAAAGCCCTCAATTTTATAAGCAAACAATGGTAGGTGTTTATGATAGAGTATTTGAAGCAGCACCGGTATTTCGTGCAGAAAAGCACAACACTGCAAGACATTTGAACGAATATACCAGTCTGGATTTTGAGATGGGATATATTGATGGATTTGAAGATATCATGAATATGGAAGGGGCTATGCTAAAATATATCTTTGCGTTCCTGAAAAAAGAATACCCGAAAGAAATTAAAATATTAGGTATTAACATTCCGGAGGCTTCTCATATTCCGGCAGTACGTTTTGATGAAGCAAAAGTTCTCATATCTGAAAAATATGATAGAAAAATAAAAGATCCTTATGATTTAGAACCGGAAGAAGAAACTTTAATCGGAAAATATTTTAAAGAAGAATATAACAGTGACTTTGTATTTGTAACACATTATCCCTCCAAGAAAAGACCTTTTTATGCTATGGATGATCCAACTGATCCAAAGTTCACATTAAGTTTTGACTTATTATTTAAGGGGATGGAAATTACAACTGGCGGACAAAGAATACATTCTTATGAAGCACAAGTGGATAAAATGATAAAAAGGGGTATGGACCCGGAGGAATTTAGTAACTATCTAATGATATTCAAACACGGAATGCCCCCTCATGGCGGATTGGGGATAGGATTGGAACGTCTTACTATGAAACTCCTTGATGAACAAAATGTAAGGGAAACAACTTTATTCCCCAGAGATGTATCCAGATTGGAACCTTAGAAGCAGTAATGGGCAGATACTATAATGTTACAAAAAAATGTTATAAATGAGATAATGTAATTAAACTATAAACACTTAAGCTTATATAAATGAATCATAATAGTCATAAGCGCGGAAAGGAAGAAATTTATGAATATTACAGATGAAACCATTGAATATGTGGCAGCTCTGGCAAAATTAGAATTAAACAGGGAAGAAAAAGAAAAGGCTAAAAAAGATTTAGGAAGTATCTTAGAATATATGGATACCATGAATGAGTTGAATACTGATAATATTGAGCCTATGTCACATGTATTTCCGGTCAAGAATGTATTTCGAGAAGATATAGTGACCAACGGACCAAACAGAGACATCCTGCTAAGCAATGCACCTAAACAAAAGGATGGCTGTTTCATGGTTCCTAAAACTGTTGAATGATTGTAGTTAAAAGCGCTAAAGCGCTGGAATTGAGGTAAATATGGACTTAACAAGTTTATCTGCTCTGGAACTGGGCAGGAAAATTAAGAATAAAGAAATAACAGTGGAAGAAGCAGTTAGAGCTCAATTGGAACAAATTAAAGCTAAGGATAAAGAATATAACTGCTATATTACTGTTATGGAGGAAGATGCACTTGCCCGTGGAAAAGAAGTGCAGCAGCTAATTGATAAAGGAAAAATTGATTCACCCCTTGCCGGTGTTCCTATGGTTATAAAAGATAATATTTGTACAAAAGGGACGAAAACCACTTGTGGATCAAAAATCCTTTATAACTTTATCCCGCCCTATAATGCAACGGTGGTAGAAAAATTATTAAATGCTGGTGCAGTGGTTATAGGTAAGGCAAATATGGATGAGTTTGCTATGGGAAGCACCACAGAAACTTCTTATTTTGGTGAAACGAAGAATCCTCATAATACGGAATACGTACCTGGTGGTTCCAGCGGCGGTTCTGCAGCCGCAGTAGCAGCAGAAGAAGCCTTCTATGCTCTGGGTTCTGATACCGGAGGCTCTATTCGCCAGCCCAGCAGCTTTTGCGGAGTAACTGGAATAAAACCAACTTACGGTACAGTTTCCAGATACGGTTTAATTGCTTATGCATCCTCTTTGGATCAAATCGGACCAATGGCCAGAAATGTATCCGACTGTACGGCAGTACTTGATATTATATCCGGCTATGATAGCAAGGATTCAACCTCCCTGGAGGGAGAGAATTATAACTACACAGAAGCTTTGGTTGATGATGTAAAAAATATGAAAATAGGTATTCCAAAGGGATACCTTGGAAAAGGCTTAGATGAAGAAGTACGGGCAGGTATTCTTTCAGCAGCTAATGTGCTAAGAGAAAAAGGCGCTATTGTAGAGGAATTTGAACTTGATGTGGTAGACTATGCCATTCCGGCCTATTATGTAATAGCATCTGCTGAGGCAAGTTCTAATTTATCCAGATATGATGGTGTAAAATACGGATACCGCACAGAGGACTTTGAAGGACTTCAGGAATTATATAAGAAAACAAGAAGTGAAGGCTTTGGAAATGAGGCAAAACGCAGAATGATGATTGGTGCCTTTGTATTAAGTTCCGGTTACTATGAAGCGTATTATAAGAAGGCATTAAAAGTAAAAGCGCGTATTAAAGAAGGCTTTGATAAAGCCTTTGAAAAATATGATATTATTCTTGGTCCTACCGCTCCTTCTACTGCACCGAAACTGGGTGAGAGTTTATCAGATCCTTTAAAAATGTATCTTGGAGATATTTACACAGTATCCGTTAATCTGGCCGGACTACCTGCTATCAGTCTTCCTTGCGGAACAGACAGCAAAGGGCTTCCCATAGGCTTACAGTTGATTGGAAAACATTTTGGAGAAAAGGATATTATTCGTGCAGCCTATAGTTATGAGCAAAGTAAGGGCTGATATTATTATGAGCAAAATAAATGCTAATGCCATTCTTGGCCTGTAGGTATGAATAAGATAAGCATTGTAAGTTGGAAAGGAAGATTCGCGTATGAAGTCATATGAAACGGTTATTGGTTTGGAAGTTCATGTGGAATTGGCAACGGAAACCAAAATATTTTGTGGATGTACCACACGATTTGGCGGAGACACCAATACCCATTGCTGCCCGGTGTGTACTGGAATGCCGGGAACACTTCCGGTTTTAAATAAAAAAGTTGTAGAATATGCAATGGCAGCAGGTCTTGCATTGAATTGTAAAATAAATCAACAGTGTAAATTTGACCGTAAAAATTATTTTTATCCGGATTTACCAAAAGCATATCAGGTATCCCAGTTATATTTGCCTATTTGCCACAATGGGGGAATAGAAATTGAAGTGGATGGGGTAAAAAAGGTTATTGGTATTCATGAAATCCATATGGAGGAGGATGCAGGTAAGTTAACCCATGATCCCTGGGAAGATTGTACTCTGGTGGATTACAATAGATGCGGTGTACCTTTAATAGAAATTGTAAGTGAGCCGGATATGAGGTCTGCTGAGGAAGTAATAGCCTATTTAGATAAATTAAAATTGATATTACAATATCTTGGAGTATCCGATTGTAAGATGCAGGAAGGCTCCCTTCGTGCAGATATTAACCTTTCTGTTCGGGAAACAGGGGCAAAGGAATTTGGTACAAGAACAGAAATGAAAAATATGAACTCCTTTAAAGCCATAACCAGAGCCATTGAAGGAGAAAGAAAACGTCAAATTGAACTATTGGAAGAAGGAAAAGCTGTGGTTCAGGAAACAAGACGCTGGGATGACAATAAAGATACCAGTTTTGCCATGCGTTCCAAAGAAGATGCCCAGGATTATCGTTATTTCCCGGAGCCTGACTTAGTACCAATGGAAATCAGTGATGAATGGATAGATGAAATCAGAAACCGCCAGCCAGAGCTTCGTGATGAAAAAATGCTTAGATATGAAAAGGAATATGATATTCCGGCTTATGACGCAGGAATTATTACCGGTTCCAAAAGACTGGCAGATATTTTTGAGGAAACCGTCGCCATATGTAAGAAACCAAAGGAAGTATCCAACTGGATTATGGTAGAAACTATGAGATTATTAAAAGAAACGGAAATGGAGCCGGAGGATATTCATTTTACTCCTGATAATCTGGCAAAATTAATTGCACTGATCCATGATGGTAAAATCAACCGGACCGTTGCCAAAGAAGTATTTGAGAGTGTTTTTAAAGATAATACAGATCCGGAAGCTTATGTAAAAGAACATGGATTAATGATGGTAAATGATGAAGGTGAATTGCGCAGTGTGGTTGAAAAGGTTCTTGCTGTTAATCCCACATCAGTTGCAGATTATCGCGGCGGCAAAGAGAAGGCCCTTGGCTTTTTGGTTGGACAGACTATGAAAGAAATGAAAGGTAAAGCAGATCCGGGAATGATAAATAAAATATTGAAGGAATTATTATAAATAAAATAATAATCATAATAAGTTTATTCTAATTAAAGACGTTCCCAAATTTTCAACATTTTGCATTAACAGGAAAGGATTTCTTGCCTAATAATTTATTCAGCGATATAATATATATAAGTTACTAAAGTATAAAACTAATAAAAAAGTAGAGGTATCTGGTATGGAAGAAAAAAGGCATAATAAACGCTTTCCTGTTAAATTGGAACTGGAAATATCATCTTTATTTAAGCAGGATAATGTAAAAGTAGATAATATTCATGCACCAATTGAAGTTACTAATATATCCAGGAATGGAATCGGATTTCGTTCCGGAAGTATATTACCTTTAAATTATTATTTTAATGCTAAGATCCAATTGGGAAATTCCGATTCTTCTCTTTATACAGTAGTTAAGATTATAAGACAACAATTAATAGAAGAGAACCTGTATTTCTATGGATGCGAATTAGTGGGTATGCCGTCTGTACTAGATTATATTTTTGATGAATTTGAGGAAAGATGAATAGTGATTTGTAAGATATTTTCAATATCAGATTTATACTAATTAATCTTAATATGGAAACTAATATTAGAGAGATATTAAAGACAATGGAATAAAAGTAAATTGATTAAAAAGTAAATAATAAATTAAACATTGTATGGAAATAAATGGTATGTTGAGTTAATTCTGATTTTTCAGAGCTAATTTAACATACCATTTTTATTTGTCAAATTGCAGGGGAAGTGACACTAAAATGACGGGAGTCAAAATGCCGGGTTCAGTTAGCAGGGCAGTCAATGAACTTACAGCAGGTAGGCAGAAATCAAATCTAAAAAAATGACACCATTTCAAAAAAAGGACAATTAAACTTAAAAATAATAAAAGTTACAATAAGTATGTAAAGAATATATTTAGATGGAGGAAAAGGTATGAAATTGAAAAAAGTTATTGCTTTGTTTCTTACGGGAGTAATGGTCCTATCATTAGCTGCATGCGGCAAGACCGGCAAAAAAGCAGATGCTCCTGCTGGTACGAAAGGAGAAACAGACACGAAGAATAATGATTCGGGGGAACCAAAAAAATTAGAGGGTAAACTTGTAATATGGACTCTTGCAGAAGATTTGAAAACTTTTGCAGACAAGTTTATGGAAGAAAACTCAGGCGTAAAAATTGAAACAGTTGTAATTGCTCCGGCAGATTATCCTACTAAACTTACAGCAGCTTTAAGAGGTAAAGCAAAAGAACCGGATATTATTGTTGGAGAACCTCAGATGCTTCCTGATTCCTTTGATGCAGGCTTCTTTGAAGACTTATCACAGGAACCTTATAGTGCGGAACAATATAAAGATTCAATCGTTGATTATATATATGATGCAGGTAAAGATTCTTCAGGCACTGTTAGAGCATTAAGCTACCAGGTAACTCCCGGTGGAGTATATTACCGCAGGGATATTGCACAAAAAATATGGGGAAATGATGATCCTGCCTTCATTTCAGAAAAATTCAAAGACTATAATACAATTACTGTTACAGCAAAGGAAATTAAAGATGCAGGATACCGTATCTTTGGTGATACCGGCAATTTAAGATGGTTTGCTAATGGCGGCGGAGCTTGGGTTCAAGATAATAAACTGGTGTTATCACAATCCAGACTTGATTATATGGATGCTGCGGTTAAATTATATCAGGATAAATTAGTTGCATTTTCACCGGAATGGTCAGCTGCATGGTATGCTTCCATGTCAGGCACAATTCCTACAAATGCTGAGTGGGCTGCTGCGGAAGATTTAGAAGGCCTTGGGGGAGATAAGACAGAGGTATTTGCTTATGCACTTCCATCTTGGGGTTCTTTAATCATTCGCGATAATGCAGGAGATAATGCAGGCAGCTTTGGTGTTGCCTCCGGACCTTGTTCTTTCTTTGGCGGCGGAACATTTGTTGGTATTAGCTCTTACAGTCAGAGAAAAGATCTGGCATGGGAATTTGTTAAATTCACTACCTTAAACGAAGAAACCTCCAAGTGGTGGACCGACATTTCAAAGGGTGACATTGTATCCATGAAATCTGTTCTTGAATCGGTAAAAGATGTTGAGAATGAAACATATGGCAATCAAAAGACATATGAATATTTCCTGAATGAAGCACAGAATATTAACTATTCTTTAATAACAAGATTTGATACTCAAATCGAAAATTACTGGGGAGCTGCCATTACAGCTGTTCAGACGGGTGAAAAGACGAAGGAGCAAGCAATAGATGAATTCTATACCAATGTTCAATCTATTTATCCTGAACTGGAAATAACGAGATAGTTAGGTTCTGCTCGTTGCTTTCTCGAAAATAATTTCTCTGGGGCGGAGTTCATTTGATTGAATTGTCCGCCCCATTTCTTTTAAATAGACAAGAGAGGTGAAAAGAATGGTTATGCCCAGTAATGATATTATTAGGACAAGAAAAAGAAATATAAATAATATAGCGTATTTATACGTACTTCCATTTGTATTTGTATTTATTATGTTCAGTATCTATCCGGTCTTTAAAACGCTATATTTGAGTTTTACTCAATATAAGGGGTATGGTGAACCAATACCGGTGGGAATTTCCAACTATAAAAGAGTTATATCGGATGCTATGTTTTGGCGTGCATTAATAAATACCATAAAAATCTGGAGTGTTAATATTGTTTTGCAGTTAGGTTTGGCATTCCTTCTTACTATTATATTTAATGATTTAAAATACCGTATAAAAGGTATTGGACTATTCAGAGCATTATTTTATCTGCCTAACCTGATTGCACCTGCTTCTGTTGCTTTCCTTTTTGCTGCTTTATTAGACTGGCAATTTGGAACATTAAATCAACTACTGATAGATGCAAAGTTAGTAAAAGTCGGTATTAACTGGTTTGGGCAGCCGGGAACAGCACAACTTGCGGTTTCTGTTATTGGAGCATGGATGTGGTTTGGCAATTCCTTTATCATGTTAATGGCCGGTGTTCAAGGTATCTCTAAAGACTATTTTGAAGCAGCGGCTATAGACGGAGCCGGAAGATGGCATATATTCGGTAAGATTACACTGCCATTATTAAAGCCCATTTTATTGTATGTTGCCATTACTTCTTTAATCGGCGGCCTTCAAATCTTTGATATTCCATTCTTAATAACAGATGGAATCGGAGCACCACATGGGTCTCTTAATACCGTTGTAATGTATTTATATAATACTGCATTCCGATACAATAATGTAGGATACGCCGGAGCAATAGCATATTTCTTATTCCTGGTTATTGCCGTGGCAGCAGGCATCCAATATAAGATTATGTATCATAAGAGGGAGGAGTAGTGTGAATTATTGAAATGCATAATTCACACCCTGATTTGTGGCAATGCAATGGGAGCACCCATTATTAAAAGGCGCTAAGCGCCGGAATTGAGGTTAATATGTCTACTAAAATAAAAAGAACCATCTTATACATAGCAATCATTATTCTTAGTATCTTATGTCTTTGTCCCTTCCTGCTTATGATGGTAAATGCAACTAGAAGCGGAAGGGAGATAATGACCTCTTTCACCCTGATTCCCGGCAATAATTTAAAAAACAACTGGAATACTATGTCAGGCTATTTTAACATTTTCAGAGGGTTGGCAAATAGTTTATTTATTGCAGTGTGCTGTACTGTGTTAACGGCCTATTTTTCAGCTTTAACAGCATATGCTTTAGCTATATATAGATTTAAAGGGATGAAAATTATTTTTGTAAGTATCCTTATTTTTATGATGATACCTGCCCAATTGGGATTACTGGGATTTTATGATCTGGTAAATGCCATGGGCTTAACGGATAATTACATACCCTTGATTATACCTGCCATTGCAAGTCCTGCTACAGTATTTTTTTTAAGACAGTATACTTTAGCTATTTTACCGAAAGCCCTTCTTGAAGCTGCAAGAATTGACGGAGCAGGTGAAACAAGAATTTTTCATAAGATTGTACTGCCAATAATAGCACCGGGAATTGCAACTATGTCAATCGGAACCTTTATCGGTTCCTGGAATAATTATTTAACTCCTTTAATTTTGCTATACAGCCCTCAGAAATTTACTTTACCGGTTATGATGGGTTCTATGAGAGCATCCCAGGATATTACAAGTAACCAGGGAGCTATCTATTTAACAGTTGCAATATCCGTATTACCAATTATGATAGCATTTGCTTTCTGTTCCAAATACATCATTAGCGGTATTTCTGCAGGAGGAATTAAGGAATAACCATGTTGGAAAAACTATCTATTTACATAATTATTTGTTATAATTTAACTAAATTATAATAAAAGAGGGGTTAATAATGAATGGTAAAAAGATATATGGTTTTAAGTATATTCTTATCTTCTGCATTATTATTTTCATAACAGGATGTGAAAAGAAAGAAACTGTAACAGATAAGTCCAAGGACAGGGTACATTCTGAGGAAAGTGTGAATGAGCCGGGTTGGAAGAAGAATGCCGGCAATAAAGTCACATTGGACTGGTATATTAACTTCTCTTGGTATACCACCACATGGGGTAAAAATTTAGTTTCTAAAGAGATAACGAAAGACACAGGAGTAGAGGTTAATTTTATTGTACCAACTGGAAATGAAATGGAGAAGTTGAACTCTATGATAGCCTCTGATACATTACCGGATTTAGTAACTCTGGGCTGGTGGGATATGCAGACACAAGAGCTAACGGATAAAGATTTAGTATATGCATTAAATGAATTGGCAGATGAATACGATTCTTATTTTTATAAGGTAGCAGATGGGCAGATAATCAATTGGTATAAGAATGCAGATGGTAATCTCTATTGTTATCCTAGCTCTTCCATTAGTCCCAATGACTATGAAAATAACAAGAATATTGGGTCAAACCAGAATTTCTTAGTAAGAAAAGATATTTATGAAGCAATCGGAAGTCCGGATATGACCACACCGGAAGGCTTTATAACTGCTTGTAAAAAAGCGGTGGCTTATATGCCGAAAGTGGATAATAAGCCACTTATTCCGGTTGGTTCTGATGAATTTACCATTCACGGATGCAATTCCTTTGATAAGTATTTACAGAACTTTTTGTCCATACCTTTTGAAATAAATGGGGAGTATTATGACCGCTATACTGATCCCGAATATATCAGATGGCTGAAAACCTTTCGCAAGCTTAATGAAATGGGATACCTGTCAAATGAGATATTTATAGATAAAAGAATGCAGCTGGAGGAGAAGATGGCAGAGGGCAGATATTTTTGCCTTCTCTATCAGGGAAGTGATATTCAAACACCACAGAAAGCCTTATATGAAAAAGATCCTGATAAAATCTATATAGCAGTTGATGGGCCTAAGAACTCAAAAGGAGATGATCCAACACTTCCCAGTACCGGTTTAAATGGTTGGACGGTTACTTTTATCTCAAAAAATTGTGAAAATCCTGACAGAGCAATTAACTTTTTAAGCTACCTAATCAGCGAACAAGGTCAAAAGATGACATATCTGGGGGTGGAAGGTGTTACTTATGATAATATAAATGGAAAACCTGTAATAAGACCTGAAGTTCTTAAACTTTTAAACACAAACCGAAAGAAATTTGATGATATTTATGGTGCTGATAACGCATATTGGATGCTTCAGGATAACGTAATGCAAGCCAAATGGGGAATAAATGCAGGGGAACCAATGGCCCAATTAAAAGAGTGGACTTATCCCTATGCAGCTTATACAGCACAATATGATGTAATATTTGAGAATGGAACGGATATTTCCAATGCATATTTTCATATTCAAAAAGAATGGGGAAAAGTATTACCCCAATTACTTCTGGCATCTTCAGAAAAAGAATTCGACAGGATATTGGAAAAATTCATAAATAGAAGAACTGACTTAGGATATGAAAAAATAATGGAAGAATCCACGAAGCAGATGAACCAGTCAAAGAAAAAGCTGGGTTTGGAATGATTCGGTTTAATTGCAGGAGTAATCTATGAAAGAACATAAATTTTGGTTTTTAAAACAAAAACTGAATAATAAATTTACATTTACTATTGGTATTATTGTTGTGATTCCTGTCAGCATAATATTTTTAATATTATTTCAGAACATGAAGGATAATATCATACAGCAGGCTTTAAACAATTTAAAATATAACATGAATCAGAATCACTCAGTAATTCAAAAAACCGTTGATTTGTGCAATATGTCAACCCAGGTTTTTCTTAATTATCAAAACCTGAATGAGTTTCTTATAGAGTTGGAAGATGGTACAGATATTGAAACTTCTGAACTTGTTAATTTTTATAAAGAAGATATTGGAATGTTGGAACGGTTGGTTAACAGCAATCCATATCTTTATCAGATAAGAGTTTATGCAAATAATAATTCATTTTCTGAGATGATGCCCATTTTATATCGCAAGGAACGAATGGAACAGCTAAAATGGGCGAAGGAATTTTCCACAGGAGAATGGCAGTTTGATTATAAGGATGAATTATTTGCACAGACCGTTAATTCTTCAGAACATACCATGGCTCTTATTACATCCATTGAGGATTATGAAAGAGGGAAAATTGGTGTTATTGAGGTAGCCGTCCGTATGGATACCATATTTCCGGAAATTTTTCAGACCAATAATGATGAGTGGGCTTGTTTTATTGATAAGAACGGAAAGATTTACTCTCAAGGTAGAAATTCCATAGATGGGAACAATCAAAATCTAAATTTTCAGGATGTGAATTCACAAGATGCCAATTCTCAAAATAAGAGTTCCCAAAATATGAATTACCATTCTGGAAACAGGAATAATAAATGGGAGAAGATGAAAGAGGAAATCGTAAATCAATTAGAGTATACGAAACAGGAAGAAACTTACATAAGTGCTAAGATAGCCGGAGAGAGAGTTGCCATAGGGATTATGCCTGTAAAAGAACTGTCAGGATATGTAATTCGTCTTGTCAGTATGGAAAAAACATTAAATAATTTAAGCAAGGAGAGAAATTTGTATTTTTTAGGGCTTACCATAGCTTTTATAGTTTTGGGGTTTTTTATTAATATAATTGTAAAAGCCTTGTTACATAGATTCTATAAGACTCTCAGTACTATACGCAAGATTCAGGAAGGTGACCTGGAAGCCAGAGTGGATCAGCCGGGAACAGATGAAATGGGGGAATTAGGTACCAATATTAATGTAATGTTAGATACCATACAAAAACTAATGGAAGAAAACATTAATAGGGAATTATTAATGAAGAATTCGGAAATCAGGGCCCTTCAAAATCAGATTAATGCTCATTTTATATACAATGTTTTAGAGTCTATTAAAATGATGGCGGAGATTGATGAAAAATACGAAATCTCTGATGCAGTAACCTCTTTAGGAAAATTATTAAGATACGGGATGAAATGGAATACGAAGAATGTAACAGTTGGTCAGGAAATTGATTATATCAAAAACTACCTGGATCTTATTAATTTACGTTTTGATTACCGTATCAATCTGGCATTGACCATTCCGGATATGATTTATGTGCAGCAAATTCCCAAAATGTCATTACAACCAATTATTGAAAATGCAATTTATCATGGAATTGAAGAATTGGCAGAGGACTCCAGTATCTATATTAAAGCAGTTATGGAAGACAGTGATTATGTAATTGAAATTACTGATTCCGGAAGAGGTATGACAGAAGAAAAAGTGAGGGAAATACAAAAGAAAATATGTGGAGAAATTGATGTAGGCGGAGGTTCTGGTAATGGTATTGGACTTAAAAATGTACAAGACCGTATACAAATGGCTTTTGGTATGAAATATGGAATCAGTGTTGTATCAAAATTACATTGCTATACGAAAGTTATTATTAAGCTTCCAATAACTTATAGAGAGGTGCTAAAAGGTGAAGAGACTGCTGATTGTTGAAGATGAGAAATTAATTCGTCAAGGAATAAATGTAATGGTTAAGCGTTCTGATGTCAATATTGAGGAAATCCTTGAATGTAAAAATGGTGAAGAGGCTTACAAAATATTAAATGATGTAAAAGTTGATGTAATGATTACAGATGTCCGAATGCCTAAAATGGATGGAATAGAATTAGTTAAGAAAATTCAGAATTTAGAGGATAAACCTCAAATCATTGTAGTAAGCGGATATGATGAATTTAATTATGCAGTGGAAGCTCTAAGACAAGGAGTGCGGGAATACATATTAAAACCAATCGAACGTGAAAAAATAAACGCTATTCTTGTTAAGATTAATGAGGAGCTGGAAGATAAAAAAGCCAAGAGCTCTGTAATAAAACAAATTGAAAACCAACAGTTAAAGTACCTAATACTTAATGAAAAAATAACTGAGGAAGAGATACATGCCATTGAGAAACAATTTAGTACCTTGTTTTTTAAGGAAAGATACCTGGTTTGTCAATGTAATTCTTCCATGGATCTAAACATTCATAATGAAAAGGTTATTGTACTAAAAGATGCAGATGATTATTTTGTTATAATTGCAGATGAAGAAGAATTGTCTTCTCTACTTAAAAATGAATTGAAAAACTATTCTGTAGGGATCAGTAAAGTACATGAAGGAATTCGTGAATTAAGAGAAGGTTATTTAGAATCCATACATGCCAGAAAAGAAGCATTCGTAAAATGCGTGCCGGTTTGTTATTATCAGGATAAGGATTATAAATATGAAACGGTACCGGATAATTTTGCAGACCATTTTGTACAATTATTCGGAACTGCCAAAATAGATGGCAGCTTATCAAAATTATCAAGAATACAATATAATGCAAAGAATAATAAAATTTCTCCGGAAAAATTGTTGGAAGTAACAGAGCAAATCTTAATAAGACTAATTGAAACCTACCAACGAATCATTGAATTTGATATGATGGAATTTAATAAATTAAAGGATCCTTTACATTATAAAGATTCCGATGAATATTTCTCTTTATTCTTTCAGTGGATTCGTCGAATGCAGCAGGTTATCATAGATGAATTCAATGATTATAGGAATAAAGAAAAGATTAATACTGCCGTCAGATATATTCATGAAAATTATTCCAAGAACCTGAACATGGCTGTAGTTTCTAATTATATTTCCATGAATTATTCTTTATTTTCATTAAATTTTAAAGAATATACGGGAATGAATTTTGTGAATTATTTAAAGAAAATCCGAATAGATGAAGCAAAGAAACTACTTCAGGATACAGAAGAAAAAGTGCTGGATATCAGCCAGGCGGTGGGTTATGATAATGAAAAAAGTTTTATGAAGGTGTTTAAAAGTGTATGTGGTGTATCACCAACAGAGTATAGGAAAAATATACATATGGGAAAGAAAGAACGGTTAAGGGCTAAATAGAACAATAGGGATACCTATCTACTGGTAATATAGTAATGATAGGTATCCCCATTTGGTATCCTAAGACAAAGCTATGTTTTCTGGCTGCTCTAAGCTCTTATATCAAAATTATAACGAGGTACAAAAGATGTATTTTCTTCCTGCTTCGTGAATTCTTCAACAATATTCATATCTTTTTCTCTTATTAGGACCTCAGCATTCAGGGAATAACCTTTCCTTTCTAAAGCTGCCTCCAAAAGGGGCATATTGGATGATATAAGGTTTGAGGTATCATTATCATTTATATAGAACCTGCTTACAAGATTTTTGTTATGAAGATCAACATGTATATCCAAGGGACCAAGATGTTCCATATCCAGATGAAGGAGTACGCTGATCCCCTCTTCGGCAGTACGCCTTTCTTTTTTTCTTGTATAAACAAATAGTTTACTGTTGGCAACTTGTTCTTTTAGCTTTATTGGCAGTTGAAAATATGTAAAAAACTCATTTATTTGATTCATAAAACTAATATTGTCCTGTAGATGACCAGCTTGTCCCTGTAGATTTTCCTGACTGCCCTGAAAGGAAGAAGATATAAATCCTTTAATATCTGTAAGTTGCTTTGCCAGATTTTCATAATAATCATCTACGATTCCCTCTTTAGTTAATGAATTAGGAGTTAATGTCCATTTGGATATTAATTCTTCCTTCATAAGAGTTTTATATTCTTTGGATGAAAATAATCTGCGGATAGAGGATTCAGGAGTTGTACTCAATTTATTTTGAATCCATTTCAACAGTTCATTGGTGGAAATATTTCCTGACTGAATCTGGTCATTTACTTCCTCTGGCAGTGAGAAACCATCCAAGTTTTGTAATAAATGAATTCTGTCAGCATCAGTGAGATATTCATTAATAAGGTTTACCGGATCATTATTTTGTAATGCTTCAAAGGCGGATAGAACATGCTGTATGGAGGATTGAATCTTATCCCTCATCAAATTATTGTTATCTTGGAAAGAACCGGAAGGGAATGCCTCCTTTAATAATTCTGCAACTTCCTTCATATTAGCAGTACCATCTATAATTCCTTCCAACAACTTTTCTGAAAATAAGGATTTAGCTGATGGATCAGCTTCTAAAAACCTGGTAAGTTCTAATCGCTCATTTGAAGAAAGAATAGTATTATTTAAATAAACAGAATCCAGAGAAAGTGGGGGCAGATCCCGATTTACGGATGATACTCCTGATGCAGAAAATGTATCAAAGGAGGTCAATGTTATTTCTTTATTTTCCATAAAATCATTTAATGAAGAATTCTGTAAGATTATATTTAATAATTCGTTACCTTTTGTTATTATTTCTCCATAAGATCTGTTGCTAAGTTCTTCAAGCAAATTAGGAATCTCATTGGTTAATTCTGCAATGTGGTTTAATATATTCTGTTCGGAATTACTCAAAGACTTTAAGGAGTCAATATTTTCTTTGGTAACGGGAATGTGGTATTTATTCATAAAAACCAAAGTGTCTATAGGGGTGTCCTTAAAAGCTATGGATTGCTTGATCAGTAATCCTATTGTGTTTTTATCAATAGGCATCTGTTGATTTAATAAGGACTTAACAATACCACGATTTTTATTATTCTTACTAAACCCTGCTGCTTCTAATGCCTTATCTATGGTAGTATCTTTGAGAACTGCCTGACTTTCACTTAATATTTTAAGTGAAAGACTTTTTAAAGAGACTTCTTCAACTTGGAAAGTAACGTTTTCTCCAATTGCAAGATGATTCCCATCTTCTAACTTGCCGGTTAAAATCCGTCCGTCTTCTAATTTTACGCTGACTTCATTGCTGCGAAGGTCCACCACTTCCCCCTGAATTATCTGGCCTTTCTCTAATCCTATCGTGTTGTTCAATGGATAAGAAGATTTGGATACCGGTGATGGGGGAACTGAGGAAGAAAGCTTAGACTGGCTATTGATAGGCTGGCTGTCTGCAGCCTTTCCCATATTTATATTGGATTGTGAAACATTGTTATTAATCATATAAAACCTCCAAGGTGTTACCAATCAATATATTCAATAATTATATCGGTTAATAAGATATAAGAATTAATCTTTATTTGGGGATCATTCATTGGAAATATAGAACTTCCCATTAGGAAACAGGAATGAAAATAATAAACAATTCATCAGAAGACAAAATATACAGTTTGCATAGATTACTATTGTTGTAATTGACATAATGCTGATGATTTTATATAATATTTGGTAGTGATAAAAAAATAATTATACATAATGAACATATATTAAAGCCGATTTAAACACCTGTAGTACAAAAGATAAATATTACTGGGAATTTTGAACTTTAATAGAATAGTATTGTATTTAGCATTGATTACTTATGAAAAGGCTGCCCGGGCTTCGAAAGTGGCTATATTAAGAATAACCTTACTGATAACTTAAAAGTACTTATAATAGTGATAAAGAAAAATATTTTATTCAGGAGGAGAATAATGCTTAAGTATATTGTTTTGTTTAAATTTCGTGATCCAGAAGAGTGCCTTACAACAGTTATTGAAAAAATCCATAGCATGGAAGGGGTCATACCGGAGATTTTATCAATGGAAACAGGGAAAGATATCTGGCATAATGAGCAGAGAAGTTATGATCTTGCCCTAATTTGTACCTTTAAAGACATGGAGGCATTTGAAGTGTATGATAAACATCCTTATCATGAGAAGATGAGGGAATATATTTATGCTCACAGGCTGGACGGAAAAACTGTTATTTATGAGGTAGAAGGTTGAAATCCTTTCAACCTGAGTTTGTGCTACCCACAATTCTTCCAGACTTTGAAAGGAGCATAATATATTAATGAAAATAAACAATGTTGGAGGAATCATAGTTGCTGCCAGTATAAAGAGGGCAAGACCAATGCTTCAATTAGGCTCTATTCCAATCGTGAAGAGGGTGGTTCTTGCATTTCAGCAGGCAGGGATATTTCCCATTGTCATAATTACCGGAACCCAGGAAGATGAGGTAAGACATGAGTTGTCTGAATATGGTGTTATTTTTTTGAAAAATGAAGATTGCCAAGAAGCCACCATGTTTGATTCTCTAAAAATAGGTCTTAGCTATTTACAGGATAAATGCAGCCATATTGCAATTACACCTGTTAATTCGCCTATGTTTTCCCCAGAAACTCTGAAAATTCTGCTTGATACAAAGGGTGATGTTACATACCCGGTTTATAAAGAGGAAGAAGGTTATCCTGTACTCATATCATCATCAGTTATTCCTGACATATTGCACTATAATGGAGAAGAAGAATTTAAGGGTGCCATTCATTTATTAAAGGAATATCATGTAAAAGTTGAGGTTGAGGATGAAGGGGTGGTTCAGGATGTACATAGTTATGAACAATTGCAGAAATTACTTGAACAGCATAATCGAGCCCTAATGCAGGCAGCGGTAGGGCTTAGTATTGAGAAAGAATCTGTATTTTTTAATAATAGGACAAAGCTGCTTTTATACCTGATAACCGAAACCAAGTCAGTTAATAAAGCATGTGAACTGATGTCTATGTCTTATACTAAGGCATGGAAGGTTTTAAATAAACTGGAATTTGAACTTGGTTATACCATTGTTCAAAGACGGCAGGGAGGAAGCCGGTATGGAAGAACCCTTCTGACAGAAAAAGGGGTGGAATTTCTATCAGCGTATTTTGAATATGAAGATAGGGTAATTCGATTTGCACAGTCGGAATTTGACAGAATATTTAAGGAAAAGCAGTTAATTTGACAGAACAAATTACATTTAGAAACAAGTTGAAAGAAAACTAGCTCCCGTTTATAATTTAATTATAAGCGGGAGCTATTATATTTTATGCCGCATGAAAGTAAGGATATTGCAGCTAATCTCAACATACCTGCATCTGATATAAGAATTCAGAAAGAATGTTTTTGCCATAATTATAATACTACTGGGTGTTAAGGTTCTCCCTTTCATAAGGGTAACTATAAAAAACTATATAATTAGGAGGTAAATTAGTATGGGTATCATTATTGATGAGATGGAAGGCAAATTAAGGCCCCCATCAATAGGAATGAAACCTTATGAAGCAAAGGTTATTCCACTAATTACAGGTGAGGATATGTTGGTTCGTGAAGTAACTTATGATGAGATTCCTTTATTGATGGAAACAATCGAGCCCTTAATGAAACAGCCTAAAGATTTCTATGACATAGTTGCTTCGCGTATCTATGCAGAACTTCTTGGAATGTACCGTTACAGAGTAAGGGATGAATACTGCTTTGTAGGTGCTATTGATGGTGAAATCGCAGGTATTGTTAACGGACGTCTCGTAAATGAGAAACTTGGTATGTCATACCATACAATAACACTTAGGCGTGGTGTCCGTGTTGGTGCTCAGCTTTTTGCTGCAAAGATGGAATATCATTTTGACTTTATGGATCAGGATGAGGTTTTGATCGTAGCTGAGAGCCCTAACGGATTCAAACGTTGGATGATAGAATATGAATTAGAGCCTCGCTTTGAATGCCAGCATGAATTAGGGGGTGTTCCTACATATGTGCTTACACGTGAGTTATGGGAGAAGCATAAAGCAAATAAGAACGTTGGTATTCGCCCTGCATTTGAGGATGTTGTAGAAGCAAATAAGGTGTTACATAAACCTGCTGAAATTAAAGTGTGATCTGAAAGGAGAACGTTATGCGTAGTGTAGGTATTGTAGGAATTGGGCACACCAAATTTGGTAAGTCTGAAGTTCCGTTTATGGATATGGTCTGTGACGCTGCCCTCCAGGCAATGGATGATGCAGGGGCAAAAACAGGTAGAAATAACGTTATTGACCAGGTATTTGTCGGTACAATGGGTGCAGGTATGGTAAACCGAATCAGCGGTACTGCATCTGCAGTTGTTGACACCTTGAATATACGTCCTGCTATGGCAGAGACAGTTGAGAATGGTCCTGCCTCCGGTGCTTCCGCCATTAAGCTAGGATTTATGGCTATTGCATCCGGTATGTGTGACTGTGTGCTGATAATTGGTGCAGAAGGTATGCGTGCAGTAACCGGCTGGGAAGGTACGGACTTTGTTGCTACGATGCTTCATCCTGAAAGCGAGTACAAATATGGTGCTACGCTACCTGCATTCGCAGGTATGTTTACAAGACTTTGTATGGATAAATACGGTCTTGAAAGCAAAGATTTATCGATTGTTTCCGTAAAGAACCATGCAAATGCATGCAAGAATCCCTGTGCACATATCCATAGCCGCGTTGTATTAGAGCGTATTACCAATCCGGCATACATAAATGCTACGAATCCTATCGTTGCAGACCCTCTTCGTCAATTTGATATGTGCCCGGTATCCGATGGTGCGGCAGCAGTTCTTTTAGTTGCGGAGGATAAGAAAGATGCTCTTGGCTTCGGAGATAAGAAATTCGTTAAGATTGCAGGTATGGGCTCAGCTACAGATACCCATGTAGTTGCTAACCGTGAAGTTCCTTCCGACTTATTGGCGGTAAGGCTAAGTGCTAAGATGGCATATGAGATGGCAGGGGTTGGCCCTGAAGATATAGATGTTGCAGAATTACACGATGCATTCCAAATCCTTGAAATTGCAGAATCAGAGGAGGTTGGTTTCTTTAAACGGGGTGAAGGTCATCTTGCAGCCCGTAACGGTGAAACAGCACTTACTGGAAAGAAACCGGTTAATACATCAGGGGGATTAAAAGCGAAGGGTCACCCTCTTGGGGCAACCGGGGTTTCACAGGTTGTTGAACTTGTTCGTCAGCTTCGTGGTGAAGCAGGAGAGAGACAAGTGGAAGGTGCAAAAACAGGTTTGGCAGTTAACTTTGGCGGTTTTGGCAACAATGTCGTATCAACCGTTTTGACAACTAAGTAAGGAGATAAGTGTGAGATGCCCCAAAGCGGCATTCTGTCGGGGAGGTTGAAAGTATTGTATTCTTCGACCTGTGAAAGGAGTATGGATATGGAAATGGAACAAATGTATACTTATAAATGCACTAAATGCGGAAAGCTACATCATCCCCGTTACATCGTTTGTCAGAATCCTGACTGCGATGGCCGGGAGTTTGAGAAGATTCCGCTGGAAGGAAAGTGCAGGCTTTTAACATGGACCAGAGTTTATAATCTTCCGGAAGGTTATATGTGTCCCTGGTTAAACTTTGGTATTGTGGAATTTGAAAACGGTGTTCGTGCCACAGGACAGATAGGGTTTGATGAGGGAATTGAGTCAGGCATGGAACTGATTGCCACAGTGGGGATTGTGAAAGAAAAAACAATATTATATAAAGAAACAGTTGTAGCTCCTCAGCATGGTTTCATATTCCAAAAGGCTTAGTGCCTTTTGGAATTTCAGAAATGTATGAAAGAGCTAAAGGCAGTTGATATTTGCGGGAAGCTTCGGAATGTACTTTTGATTAATGATAAAGTTTTCAAAATACATTCAGTTTTTGATACCGCAGCTAATTTAATCTGTAATGATATATTTTTTACCCTGCTTTCAGACATGCGGTGCTTATACCCAATGTCTGGCAGGGTTTTGGATAACTTATCATTTACTAAGTCAGGTATAAGGGAAGGGATGGATGTTATTACATCCGGTAACAGACTTACTATTCCAAATGCAGATATGATTGTAAATTTGGAAGATGCTTTGGAATGTGACCTGTCCTTTAGGAAACATACAGGCTTGTTTGTTCCAAAAGATTTGAGTGTAAAAGTAGAACTACTAAAAAAACTTATTGAGGTAAAAGGCTGTGAATTTGATTTAAGTACTTTGGTTACGGGAAAGTATCAGAATCCATATTCCCAGTTCATAATGAAAAAATTACCGGGGTTAAATGAAGCTATTAAGAAAAAAGACATACAGGCAGGAGAACATGCGGAAGGACTGGCAGGCTGCGGAATCGGACTTACCCCTTCATCAGATGATATGCTGTTGGGATATATATCAGCCTTTCTTGCTGATACAAAAGCAAAAGGTAACGACTGTGAAGAAATTTATAAAATTACATATGCCATGGGTAACAAAGCAGCTAAACGAACCAATACAATCAGCGGTGCATTTTTAAAACAGTGCGGTATGGGACTTCTATCACAGGACATGACAGGATTTCTGTGTACAATATATTCCGATGCAGAGACAGAGATATTGGAAAAAAGTGCAGAGCGTATATTGAACTTTGGTTCTACCTCCGGTACGGATATCCTTACGGGAGTTGTCTTGGCAATTGTAAATTTAAACGGATTGTAAAGCTTTTTGCAGATTAGGAAGTTAAATTTTGTGCTTTGGAAAATCCGCTTTAACAGGAAGGAGAATATTTTGGTTAAGCTTGAGATTAGAAAAAACGCTTATTATGATTCAGTAACATTGATGCTTATCAGCAAAGACATAAAGAAAGTGAATGGAATTAGTGAAGGGCTGGTGGGTATGGGAACTGACCTTAATCGTGAGATAGCGGTTAATATAGGGCTTGCAACACCTGAATTAGAGAAAGTTACCCCAAATGATTTCTTTGTAGCAGTACATTGTGATGATGAAACCGCATTTGAAGCTGCTAAGAAGAAGGTAGATCAACTTCTTAATAAGAAATCGGAATCAAAAGAGGCTGATTATCATCCGCCTACTTTGGAGGGTGCTATAAAAATTGACTCAGATATCAATCTTGCGGTTATTTCTGTTCCCGGAAAACATGCGGCTGATGTAGCACAGAGCTGCCTTGATAGAGATATTAATGTAATGCTTTTTTCAGATAATGTTACCATAGAAGAAGAACGTGCATTGAAAGAATGTGCATATAAGAAGGAGCTATTGGTTATGGGGCCTGATTGCGGAACCGCGATCATTAATCATGTACCCCTTGCTTTTGCCAATGTGGTAAGGGCAGGGGACATAGGAATTGTAGCTGCATCCGGAACAGGTACACAGGAAGTATCCTCCATTATTGATCAGTTAGGAGGAGGTATTTCTCAGGTAATAGGTACAGGGGGGCGTGACTTAAAAAAAGAAATCGGGGGCATTATGATGAAATTTGGACTTGATGCACTGATTAATGATCCTCAAACCAATGTTATTACCTTAATCAGTAAGCCTCCGGCTAAAGAGATTGCTTCAGAAATCCTTACTTTAGCATCAAAGGCAGGAAAACCCGTTGTTGTTTGCTTTATAGGCGGGGACAGGGATGAGATCGAGGCTTTTGGCCTTACGGCGGCTATATCTTTGGAAGATGCCGCACATAAGGCAGTGGCACTTTCAAAGGGAGAGGCTGTAAAAGATTATGTTGCCTTTACTATGGGGGAGGCAGAAGCAGAAGCTTTGGCGAAAGAACATGCTTCTAAGATGGCAAAGAGTCAGAAATATGTACGGGGCTTCTATACAGGAGGTACCCTTTGTGATGAAGCCATGAAACTTATGCTTTCGAAACTTGGACACATATACAGCAATATTCCTTTACAGCCGGAGGATAAGCTGAATGATGCAAGAAACGGCAAGAGCCGTGAACATACTTTTCTTGATTTTGGTGATGATGAATTCACGGTAGGAAGACCTCATCCCATGATTGATCCATCCTTACGTGCAGAACGGGTGATAACAGACGGTAAGGACTCGGAATGTGCAATCATAATGGTGGACTGTGTAATTGGATATGGTTCACATGAGAATCCGGCAGGGGATTTAGCTGAGGCTGTTAAGACAGCGAAGGCAGAGGCAGAGGCGGAAGGCAGACATCTTCTTGTGGTTGCAGCCGTTTGTGGTACAGAAGGAGATCCCCAGTGTCTTAGCAAAACACAGAAACAGTTGGCAGATGCAGGTGCTGTAGTACTTCCATCAAATGCTCAGGCAACCCGTTTTGTAGAGCGTGTGCTGGCCAATATGGAGTAAGGAGGTGGTGGAATGAGTAAATTAAATACATTATTTCAGAAGGACCTGCATGTTGTTAATTTTGGGATTGAATCTTTTTATAATGATTTAAAGATTCAGTATAAACCTGCAATACATATAGATTGGAAACCTGTAGCAGGCGGTGATAAGGAGGCAGCTGCAAACTTACGAAAGCTTAAGAATCCGGAACTTTATTCAAAAATCCAGGAAGCAAATAAAGAGGCACTTAGAAGAATTCTTGCAGCGCAACCGGTTATAATAGGGCTTGGAATTGCAGGTAAAGTAATTCCGGGAATGACAAAGGAAACCATACTTCATGCCGGCCCGCCTATTACATGGGAGCGCATGTGCGGACCTCAAAAAGGTGCTGTTTTGGGAGGCCTTGTATATGAAGGACTTGCTGCTGATATTGAAGAAGCCGGGCAGCTTGCAGCTTCCGGTAAAATTACATTTGCTCCCTGCAATATGCACAATGGGGTAGGTCCTATGGCTGGTGTTGTAACATATTCCATGCCTGTATGGATATTGGAAAACAAAACTTTTGGTAATCGGGCTTATTGTACTATTAATGAAGGCCTTGGAAAAGTTCTTCGTTTTGGTGCTTTTGATGAAGAAGTACTTACAAGGCTTCGCTGGATAGAAAAAGATTTATATCCGGTTTTAAAAGCGGCAATGGAAATAAAAGGTGAAATAGATATTAAGACGATGATAGCTCAGCTTTTACAGATGGGGGACGAAGGACATAATCGAAACAAAGCAGGCACATCACTATTGTTCCGTGAACTTACCCCAGCTATATTAGAGGCTGATCTGCCCAATGAGAAGAAAATAGCAGCCCTTAATTTTATTAACAGCAACGATCATACCTTCTTAAATATATCCATGCCTGCTTGTAAATGTACTATGGATCCTATTTTTGATATTCAATACTGTACAGTAGCAGCTACCATGTGCCGTAACGGTACTGATTTTGGAATCCGAATAGCAGGACTTGGAAAGGATGTGTGGTTTACAGCTCCCGCAGAAAGGGTAGAAGGACTTTTATTTCCGGGATTTACGGAAGAAGATGAAGCTTATGACTTAGGAGATTCCTGTATTACTGAGACAGCAGGAATTGGAGGATTCTGCATGGCAGCAGCACCTGCTATTGTACAGTTCGTTGGAGGCCAGGTATCGGATGCAAAGAATTACACCATGGAGATGTATGAAATAACAATAGGGGAGGGTACTGCTTATAAGATTCCGGGGCTTGATTTCCGCGGAGCACCTACCGGCATTGATTTGCTTAAAGTAATTGAAACCGGCATTCGCCCTATTATCAATACAGGTATTGCACATAAGGAAGCAGGTGTGGGGCAGGTTGGTGCAGGACTGGTTCACCCGCCGGAAGCATGTTTTAAAAAAGCGCTGGCAGCATGTGTGAATAAGTGGTCTTGATAGTAAACGCTGTAAATGTTACTTTAATTTCTCTATTTATTGCGGACCTAAAATATAACCGGGTAAAGGATATTCGGTTAAATATATGATTATTATAATGGTGCTAAAGCACCGGAATCGAGGTTAATATGAGTAAATGGTCAGATATAACAATATACGAACTTTCAATTCCTATTGGAATTAATACACCCCCGTGGCCTACCTATGAGCCGCTGCAGATGAAATTCTTTAAACGTCTTGCTCCTAATGGTGCCAACGGACAGTTAATAACCCATAGTAACCATGTAGGTACACATCTTGACGGTCCTCTTCATTTTGATACGGCAGGACGTGATATGGCATCCCTTGAACTTACAAAACTCTGCCATCCTGGTGTGGTTGTGGATTTATCGGATCAGGCTGAGGATTTTGGAATCTATACACCGGAAGATATTGAGAAGAGAGTTGAAGTAAGAGAAGGGGATATTCTTATTATAAACACAGGTTATCACAAATATGGATGGGATCAGCCGGAAGCGGACGAGAGACGTTATATGCTTCGACATCCCGGCCCCAGCCTTGATTTTGTACAGTGGGTCCGTGATAAAAAGCTTCGCTGGATTGGTGTTGACTGCGGCAGTGCAGACCACCCAATGAATACGAAGATCCGTGACTGGGAACCTATGGAAGCAGTAAAATGTGATGAGTTGTTCAAGGAACGCTACGGAAAGAGCCTGAATGAAGTATATCCTTGGCCGGATCGCTATCAGGCAATGCATATTGAACTATTTCGTAAGCCATATGAAGCCATACACGCTGAATGTCTTGGGGGCGAAATTGACAAACTTAGTAACAAGCGCCTTGTAATCGGATGTTTTCCTTGGAAATTGGTTGACGGAGAAAGCTGCATAGCCAGAATCGTTGCATTTGATGGTTTTGAAGATGCTTAAAAAGATATAATTACATAACATTATAAATTAAATACTAGAGAAAAAAGGCTGTACCATAACTTAGACATTCTAAGTGAGAAGGCTGAAAAAGTTCATTATTTTAAACTTGTTATTTTGTATTAAAATTCCTTTTGAATTATACATTTTACAGCTTGGCTGATTAATGTTCAGAATAACAAAGAGATGACTTTTTTAGCGGTTTTGGTGACAGCCTTTTTTGTTAAATCTATATGAACTGTTAGGAGGGGCCAATGAAAGAATTTCAATATTTGAGGCCGGAAACAGTAGAAGAAGCGGTTGCACTTCGTTGTGAGCACGAAGGACGTTCTGTTCTCTTAAACGGCGGAACAGATATAGTAATCCAGCTTCGCGAACGTCTTATTGCACCGGAGTTTGTTATTGATATTAAGCATATTCCGGGGCTTAACCAGATTACTTTTAGCAAAGAAGAAGGTCTGTATATCGGTGCATGTGTAACCATGAATGATATCAGTGATAATGAAGACGTTAGAAAATATTATCCGTTCCTCTCAGAAGCAGCTCACTCTGTAGGAAGTAAACAGGTTCGTAACCGTGCAACTTTAGTGGGCAATATTGTAAATGCTTCACCTTTGTGTGATACGGGAACGCCATTATATGTCTGTGAAGCAAATATATGCATAGTTGGAAAAGAAGGAAAACGAGAAATTCCAATTACAGAATTTATTACTTTTGTAAGGAAGACGGTTTTAAAGCCTGATGAAATTGTTGTCGGTGTTAAAGTTCCCTATATAGAAGGAGCAAAAGGTATTTTTACAAAAATTTCAAGACGTAAGGAAGTAGATTTGGCCACTATCTGTGGTACAGTACTTAAGATTGGCGATAATTATAGGATGGCATTCGGTGCAGTGGCACCTACCCCCATAAGACTGCCTGAGACGGAAAGCTTGTTACAGGAAAAGAAACTGACACCTGAGTTAATAGATGAGGCAGCAAAGCATGCTTGTACAGAGGTTTCCCCCATCAGTGATATCCGGGCATCAAAGGAATACCGTCTTGATGTTGTGGAAGTTACTGTAAGACGCAGCCTTGAACAGCTGGCATAAGGAGGTACTTGCTATGAAATATAAAGTTAATTTTTATGTAAATGAAGAACCTGTTGAACTTTATGTTGATGGGAATAAGACAATGCTAAATATATTACGTGATGAACTTTGTCTTACAGGTACAAAAGAAGGCTGCGGTGCCGGCGAATGCGGTGCATGCACTATTATTGCCGACGGCAAACCTCTAAATGCCTGCCTGGTTCTGGCTCCTGAACTTGATGGCATGCATATTACAACAATTGAAGGTATTACTAAAGATGGTGAATTATCAGAATTGCAAAAACAATTTGTTGAACTTTCAGCTTTACAGTGCGGTTTCTGTACACCGGGTTTTATTATGTCAGGAACAGCCCTGTTACAGGAGAATCCAAATCCTTCCCGTGAAGAGATTAAAACGGCAATTGCCGGAAATCTTTGCAGATGCACCGGATATGTCCGCATTATTGAAGCTATTGAAGAGGCAGCCAAAGTTTTAAGGGGAGGTGAACGGTAATGGAATTAAAGTATGTTGGCCAATCTTATGAACGTAAAGATGCTGTTAAGAAAGTGACAGGAGAGGCAGAATACGTTGATGATATACGCCTTCCCAGAATGCTTTATGCCTGGTGTGTCAGAAGTCCTTATGCCCATGCAAGGATTCTTTCCATTGATACATCAGAAGCAGAAAAACTTCCCGGAGTAAAATGTGTAATAACAGGTGATGAATATCCTAACCGTGCAGGACTTTATCTGGAAGACAGGTATTTTATGGCAAAGATAGGAGATACGGCAAAATATATGGGTGAGGCAGTTGCCGCTGTTGCCGCAGATACCCCGGAAATAGCAAGGCAGGCTTGTGATCTTATTAAAGTTGAATATGAAGAATTACCTGGGGTCATCAATGCAGTGGATGCCATGAAACCGGATGCGCCTTTAATTCACCCGGATCTCCATACATATAAAGTGGCACCTATATTTTATCCTGAAAAGGGAACCAATATCTCTCACCATTACGTGCTGAGAAAAGGAGATGCAGAGAAAGGATTTGCAGAGGCAGACTATGTATTTGAGAATTCTTTCTATATCCCTCATGTACAGCATGTTCCATTAGAGCCTCATGCAGCAATTGCAAAATATGATACAGATGGAAAACTTACTGTTTGGGCAAGCTGTCAGTCCCCTTACGCAGTTCGCCAGGCACTTTCCGTTGCATTTGCAATGCCTCTGAATAAAATACGGGTTATCTCACCTACTGTTGGGGGCGGTTTTGGATCTAAGGCCGGAACCACTCTTGAAGGAATTGTTATACCTCTTGCAAAGCGCTGTAAAGGGCGTCCTGTTAAGCTGCTTTATACCCGTGAAGATGAGTTCGTAAATGCTTATGTCCGTCAGGGTATGCATGCCAGAATTAAAGCCGGTGTTGGTAAGGATGGAAAGATTATAGCACTTCACAATGAATTTATATGGGATGGGGGGGCTTATACGGAATACGGTGTTAATATAACTAAGGCAGGTGGATGGGCATCAGCAGGGCCTTATGATATTGATAATGTCTGGACTGACAGCTATTGCGTTTATACCAATCATCCCGTTGGAGGTCCATACCGTGGTTTTGGTATGTGTGAAATTCATTTTGCCATTGAACAGAACATGGATATAATAGCGGAGAAAGTTGGAATCTCACCAGTAGAAATAAGAAGGCTGAATGGAATAAAACCTGGCGGATATACAGGAATGGGTGAGAGAATGGATGTTGCCGGACTTATGGACTGTATTGACCAGGTAGTTAAGGAGATTGAGTATGATAAACCTTGCCAGCCGGCAGGTCCTCATAAGATACGGGCAAAGGGAATTGCCGCAGGCTGGAAATCCCCTTCCATGCCTACCAACGCAGGTTCCTCAGCTATAATCCGAATGAATGAAGATGGTACTTTCTTCTTAATGAGCAGTGGACAGGAAATCGGTCAGGGTGCAGCAACGGTGCTTGTACAGATTGCAGCAGAAGTGCTTTCTGTATCTCCCGATAAGATTACCTTTTGTTCAGGTGACACGGACCATACTCCTTACGAGTGGCAGACAGTTGCAAGCCGGACTACCTATTGTGCAGGTAATGCAGTTAAGTTAGCAGCAGAAGATCTGGTAGATAAAGTGCTTGATCTTGCACAGATTAAGATGGGCGTAGTAAAAAGAGACCTGGAATTCAGAGATGGATATGTTGCACATAAGATCTATCCGGAAAGAAAACTTCCAATATCGGATTTTGCATTGGGGGTATCTTTTAATGATGGCAGCGGATACGGCGGTCCTGCAATTGGTGTAGGATCATTCACACTGGAGAATAACATAAATACCGATAAGAAAACCGGTATTGCAAAACATCATCCGGCAGCCTTTTGGACTATGGGCATGAACGGATGTGAAATTGAAATAGATACCGATACCGGTGCATGTAAAGTGCTTAAGATGGTATCCTGTTTTGACGCAGGAAAGGTTATTAATCCAACACTTTTTGCAGCACAAAGTGAAGGTGCAATGGTTCAGGCATTGGGTACGGCATTATTTGAGGAACTAAAGCTTCAGAACGGCAGGGTTCTAAATAAGAGTTTTGTAGATTATAAGATACCTACAGCAGATGATGCCCCTGAACTTATTGTTAAGTATGTTGAACATGCAGAGCCTACAGGACCTTACGGTGCAAGGGGGGTAGGCGAACCACTTATGGTTCCCGGTGCTCCATGTATTGCAAATGCCATTTATAATGCAATTGGTGTACGCTTTCACAGAATGCCCATAACTTCGGAAGATATTTTAAAAGCATTAAAGGAAAAGAAACTAAAACAATGATATTTTTAAATGTAACCTCTATACAAAAGCCGTTAATTTCAAATTGTAAATATTTATTATAATGGTGCTAAAGCACCGGAATCGAGGTTAAAATGTCAACAAAAAATCAATCTATTGGCTATCTGCCAGATGAGAGGCCGCCTATACTGGAACTCATCCCGTTTGCTCTTCAGCAAATCATAGTTATGTTTCCGGCTACTGTTTTAGTTGCACTACTTACCGGCTTTCATGTATCAACCACCATTTTTGCCAGTGGTTTGGCAACTTTATGTTTTATTTTAATTACCGGCAGAAAGATTCCTTTATATTATGGTTCCAGTTTCTCTTACATTGCTGCCATTGTTTCAATTATGGGTGCCGAAACTTTCTCTTCTTATGCACTGAATGACAAGATCTCCATTGCTCAGTTTGGTATTGTAATGTCAGGATTTGTATCTATTATTGCAGGAATTATTATTAAACGTTCGGGTAAAGCAACAATAGATAAAATACTTCCGGCAACGGTTACCGGTAGTATTTCTATTATTATTGGTTTATCTTTGGCAGTAAGCGCCATGGCAAATGCTCATTCCATTCCTTCTGGAGTTGCGGAAGGAGATACATTCCTTGCCACCAATATGGCATGGATTATTGCAATTATTACATTATTATCAACTATTTTATATTCTGTATACCTAAAAGGTAAATTAAGTCAGCTGCCTATACTTTTTGGCCTTTTTACAGGTTATATTGCTGCTGCAATTATTGGCGCCATAACAGGAATACCTTTTATTAACTTTAATACACTGGAAGCAGACGGTATATTCAGCTTGCCTGTCTTTACATTGCCAAAGCCTAATTTAGCTGCTATTGCAGCCATTATGCCCATTGCAATTGCTACCATACCTGAATCTACAGCCCATATTTATCAATTGGATATTTATGTAAAAGACTTAGCAAAGAAAAAAGGTTCTGATAAGATTTATGATCTTGAAAATAAATTAGGCCTTAACCTAATTGGTGATGGTATCGGCGATATTGTATCCGGCTTTATCGGAGGACCGGCAGGAACAAATTACGGGGAGAATATCAGTGCAATGGCTCTGTCTAAAATATTCTCAGTTCCGGTACTTATTGCAGCTGCTATCATTACAATGATTATTTCATGTTTTACACCATTAATAAATATCGTTTACTCTATTCCTACATCTGTAATCGGCGGACTATCTATTTATTTGTTTGGAGTTATTGGTGCTCAAGGTATTGCAATTATGATGGAAAAGAAAGTGGATTTATTTGTAGCTAAGAATTTGGCTGTTATTGCTATTATTTTAATTATTGGACTTGGAGGAAGTTTTGGTTTTCCTAACGGCATGATACCTATGTTTGGAGCTGAGTTTCCTGCTATTGCATCTGCAGCTGTAGTGGGTATCCTGTTAAACTTAATCCTTTCATTTGGGGAAAAACCAAAAAAAGCAGAATAAATAAAAATTGTCGTGGACGCTTTGCTCTGTTGTTTGTTGGGAACTCAGAAAGTGCTTATTAAAGCTTTCATATGACTCAATTTATATATTCAAGGATAACAGGGTGTATAAGATTAATTTTGCTACCTTACCCTGCCGGCCGGATTACGCAAAATTAATCCTATGCACCCTGTTATCCTAATTTAATTTATGAGAGTCATTACGAAACCTATAAGCACTTTCTGAGTTCAATTTATGTTGTGAAGCAAAGCTGTTATTGCCGAATTTATAGTAACTAAGAAGCTTAGCTATGAGAAAAATGTACACGCTTAATTTTATGTTTTTATAGCTAATGATCATACTTAATGAATTATTATATTTTAAGGTACTAAATTAAATACAAATTTCATTACCTAAACTTTACCTCAATGTATAAATTGTGTTTTGGAGGGTTCGATAAGGATTTTAATTCTTTTTAAAAGATACTTGATACTTAAGTAGAAAGAAATAAAATTTTTGAAGGTGTTAAAACTAATAGTACGAGATGAAGGAATAAAAGAAAACTATTCCATAAACAGCTTTGCCTCACTGTGTAAATTGAGAACTCAGATAGGTTAAATGGGTTTTCGTAATGACCTCAACAAAATAAATTAGGATAACGTGATGTATGTGATTGATTTTGCGTAATCCGGCCGACAGGGTAAGGTAGCAAAATCAATCATATACATCACGTTATCCTTCATAGTATAAATTGTCATTCGAAGACCCATTTAGCACTATCTGAGTTCTTCACACAACTTCAGGGTAAAGCGTACGTTACTGCGATAAATTTCTATTTAGCTTCTGATTTTTTTGGAATTTTACCTTTACCGTAGTAAGCAACTCGATAAAGTTCTTCCAGTTCAGATACCAAAGGAAGTCTTGGATTGGCAGTGGTACATTGATCACCAAAAGCAAGATCAGCAAGAGCCGGTAATTTCTTTAGGAAGTCGCTTTCATCCAAACCATACTCTTTTAAAGTTGCAGGAATTCCAAGGTATTTATTCAACTCCTCTACTTTCCCGGCCAACATTTCTACGGCATCGTCATTATCCTTTGGAGCGAATCCAAGCTTCTTCATTAATACAAATATTTTATCACCTACGATATAACTTTCATATTTGGGGAAGGAATTAAATTTGGTCGGGCATCCTTCACCGTTATAGCGAATTACATGAGGAAGCAGGATAGCATTAGCACATCCATGAGGAATATGGTATTCTCCACCTAATTTGTGGGCAAGTGAATGGTTTATTCCAAGAAAAGCGTTTGTAAAAGCCATACCTGCCATGGTAGAAGCATTATGCATCTTTTCCCTTGCAATAGGGTTGGCTGCACCTTGATCGTAGGAAGCTTTTAGGTACTGGAAGACCATATCAATTGCATGAATAGCAAGTGCATCTGTATAATCGGAAGCAAGTACGGATACATATGCTTCTATAGCATGAGTCAGTACATCCATACCGGTCCAGGCAGTGGACTTCTTTGGAACCGTCATAACAAAATCAGGGTCAATAATTGCTACATCCGGAGTTAATTCATAATCTGCCAAAGGATATTTTTTATTTTCTTTTTTATCGGAGATAACTGCAAAAGAGGTTACCTCAGATCCTGTACCGGATGTGGTAGGGATTGCTACAAATTTAGTTTTATTACCAAGGGAAGGGAATTTATATGCCCTTTTACGTATGTCTAGGAATTTAAGAGACATATTTTCAAAATCTGCTTCCGGATGTTCATAAAACAGCCACATACCCTTTGCTGCATCAATTGCAGAACCACCACCCAGGGCAATGATGACATCAGGATTAAATTTTCTCATGGAATCCACACCTTTTAAGATGGTTTCCAAGCTAGGATCCGGTTCAACCTGGTCAAATATTTCACAATGTACATAATCGGCGCGTTTTCTTAACTGATACAGTATCTTGTTAACATAACCTAATTCTGTCATGGATGGATCAGTAACAATAAATGCTTTTGATATTTCTGGCATCTTAGATAAGTAGGAGATGGAACCAGATTCAAAATATATTTTACATGGAATCTTAAACCATTGCATATTAACCCTCCTCTTAGCTACCCGTTTGTAATTTACTAAATCTCTGGCTGATACATTATGAGTAGTTGAGTTACCGCCATAGGTACCGCAGCCCAGAGTAAGAGAAGGAACATTAGTGTTATACAGATCACCGATTGCACCATGGGTAGAAGGAGAATTTACGATGATACGCCCTGTTTTCATTCTTGAGGAGAATTCGTTGATGACATCATTATTATTAGAATGAATAACTGAGGAATGGCCAAGTCCTCCAAGATCAATCATTTTCTCACAATATTGGAAACCTTTCTCAACATTCTCTGCCTTTAAGACAGCAAGAACCGGTGATAATTTTTCCTTAGACAGTGGATGGTCAGGGCCAACCCCCTCTAACTCGGTACATAATACTTTAGTTTCTGCAGGAATCTGTATACCTGCCATAGCAGCAATAGTAGCTGGAGACTTACCTACAATTGCAGGGTTAACATTACCGGTTTCAGGGTTAATGACTACCGGTTCCAAAAGTTTGATTTCATCCTTGGTAGCAAAGTAACATCCCGCTTTCTTCATTAAACCTACCACTTCTGTATAAACAGAGGCTTCTATAATAACTGCCTGTTCAGAAGCACATATCATACCATTATCAAAGGATTTTGATAAAACCAGATCAGTTACGGCACGTTTTAAATTGGCAGTTTTTTCGATAAAACATGGTACGTTACCAGGACCTACGCCAAGGGCAGGCTTTCCGGCTGAATAAGCTTGTTTCACCATGCCGGCTCCACCGGTAGCTAATATCATGGAAACCTTAGGGTGCAGCATTAATGCCTGAGTAGCTTCTAAGGATGGATATTCCACCCATTGTATACAATTCTTTGGTGCACCTGCTTTTACAGCAGCATCTAACAAGGTTTTTGCGGCGGCTGTGGAACACTTTTGAGCTCCTGGATGAAAACCAAAGATAATAGGATTTCTGCCTTTTAAACTGGTGAGGCATTTGAACATAGTTGTGGAAGTAGGGTTTGTTACCGGTGTTACACCAGCTACCACACCAACCGGCTCAGCAACGGTCATATAATCTTCTTCTTCAACATCCTCAATTATTCCCACTGTTTTCTGATGTTTAATGGAATGCCATACATATTCAGTAGCAAATATATTCTTAGTTATTTTATCCTCGTAAATACCTCTCTTAGTTTCTTCTATTGCCATTTTTGCAAGTTCCTGTTGCTTTGCCAGTCCGGCAAGAGCCATTTCATGGACAATATTGTCGATTTGTTCCTGATCTAATAATAAAAGTTCATCTAATGCTGTAAGAGCATTATTTACTAAATTGTCAACATGTTCCTGGGGTGTAGGCTGTGTATTTTTTGTCATATTGGTAACCTCCTAATTTGCTTGTTAAAAATTTAACAATTGGTACAGATAAAAATATAGCAGATAAAATGGCCCTTGTAAAGAGTTATTTTTTTAAACATATTGATATTATGTTAAAAGATAAAATAAAAATACCAATAAATAATACAATAATGTATTATTTCTATTCATATTAATGAAACAAATTTTGGAAGTTAAAATTTGGTTTATATATTATGTATAGTGCATATTTATATATAAGGAATTCTTATTAAGCATACTGTGGAAATATAACTTTTAATATTCACTTTTATATGCTATAATACAACAAAAAGTCAGTGGAGGTAGAAAGATGTATTCGTTTGAAGATATTAAAACTTTTGATCCAGAGCTTGGGGAAGCTATGAAAAAGGAAATAGGAAGACAAAATGACCATATCGAATTAATTGCATCTGAGAACTTTGTAAGTAAGGCAGTTATGGCAGCTATGGGAAGCCCCTTAACGAATAAATATGCAGAGGGATATCCGGGAAAGAGATATTACGGCGGATGTGAATATGTTGATATTGCTGAAAATTTAGCTATCCAACGTGCCAAGAAATTATTTGGATGTACTTATGCAAATGTGCAGCCCCATTCTGGCGCCCAGGCTAATATGGCGGTATATTTTGCATTAGTAAAACCAGGTGAAACAGTACTGGGTATGAATTTAGCACATGGGGGACATTTAACACACGGCAGTCCGGTGAATATGTCAGGTACTTATTATAATATCGTTCCTTATGGTGTGAATGATGAAGGCTTTATTGATTATGATGAACTAAGAAGAATTGCCCATGAATGTAAACCAAAGATGATCATTGCCGGTGCCAGTGCTTATGGAAGAAAAATTGATTTTAAGAAATTCAGAGAAGTAGCTGATGAAGTTGGTGCCTTTCTAATGGTTGATATGGCACACATTGCAGGTTTGGTTGCAGCAGGCTATCATGAAAGTCCCATACCATACGCTCATGTGGTAACCACTACAACTCATAAAACATTAAGAGGACCAAGAGGCGGTATGATCCTGTCCAGTGAAGAATTTGCCACGGAACATAAGCTGAATAAATCCATCTTCCCAGGAATTCAAGGGGGCCCATTAATGCATGTAATTGCTGCAAAAGCAGTTTGTTTTAAAGAAGCATTGGATCCAGGCTTTAAAGATTATGCAGGAAGAATTATTGATAATGCACAGGCATTGTGCAAAGGTTTAATGGATAGAGGATTTAAAATTGTATCCGGTGGTACAGATAATCATCTTATGTTAGTAGATCTTACAAATAAAGATGTTACCGGAAAAGATGCAGAAAAACTATTGGAAGCTGCCAATATTACATGTAATAAAAATACTATTCCAAATGATCCGGCATCTCCAAATGTAACAAGCGGTATCAGACTTGGAACACCTGCTGTTACTACAAGAGGAATGAATACAGCGGATATGGATGTAATTGCAGAAGCAATTGCCCTGTTAATTGAAGATGTTGAGTCAAATAAAACGAAAGCAATGGAATTGGTTAAGACATTAACGGATAAATATCCATTGTATTAATAGAGATACTTTGTACTATCGTTTATACTGAGTTGTTGCATAACTTAGGTTATGCAACAACTTAATTTTGTGTAAAGCTGTTTTTCCTGTATTATTCGGTAACAACAATGTAAAATTCAAAGGGAAATCCCGTAGCTTCTTTTGTTAAAAAGTCTACGTTATATCCTATACCATCTTTGTAGAAGAACCCATTGGTCAATTCCATAATGGATTGGTAATCCCTTGCGAATAATTCATCATAACCTTCATGCTATTTTCAGAAACGTCCATTTACGATTCCCTTCTTTGAAATAAATGAAAAGACCTTCAAAAGCATGTATTAATACAGATTTTCCATACTTTAGAAGGTCCAGTCTCTTTAAAAGATAAGTATTATTTAGTCCAGTTCTCTATCTTTGTTCATAATTTTTAAATAACACATGGTTCCAAATACGATGCTTACAATCAGCACACCTGCAATGCAAACATATTTTACAATTTTGGTTACATCAATATTAAGAGATGAACCTGATTGCTCTACAAGAGCGTTGTTTTTTCCCTTACACATAAGAATCCTCCTTGCACAAATTTATTAATATCCAAGTTCTTCACCAACCAGTATTACCTTGATTCTTCCCGGAATTCTGGATTTTCTGGTTATTACAATCTGGCAACAAAGGCAGTCTTCTGTCAGGCAATTGGAACATCTGCCCAGTTCCGCACATGGCGTATGTTTATTCAAACGCACAGCATTTGGCGGTGTTGCCATATTTCTAACACGTTCAATACCAGTGTTTACATCGGTTACTATTTTATTCATACCGGCAACTATAATTACATTCTGAGGACCTGCAATAAGACAGGCGACCCGATTGCCGCTGCCATCAATATTAATCAGCTGACCATCCAAAGTAATGGCATTGGAGCTCATAAAGAAGTAATCACAAGTTACTATTTTGCCATACATAGCATCTCTTTCTTCCTGTGTTTTTGCAGAAGATCTGTCATATAGTATGTAATCGGAAGCTTCAAACTCTTGTATAAGCCCTATTTCTATTAAGGTTTCGGAGCCGCCCCAGGAAACGGAACAGCCTGGTGTTAAGAACCGTTTCGCCATCATTAGTGCTTCTTCTTTGTTTTCACAATAGTAACCTTCTATACCACGCAGATTGAATTTTTCTATAAGACTGTCAGCTAAGTTCTCATAGTTTTGTTTCTTCGGTAACATGAACACTCCTCCTACTATTTTTTAGGCATTATATTTTTTAACAAAACATACTCCTACAGCGCCAGGTCCGGTATTTGTTCCAATGGTTACACCAATTTGAAAGATAGGGTAGGTAACTTTACGGCCGATTAATTCTTCTAGTAGTCCTTGTACATAAAGGGTATCTTCTTCTGTTGTGGCATTAGCAAGACAAAAATCATAATCCTCATACTTTTCGCCAGTCTCTTTAAAATACTCTTCTGTCATGAACAATATTTTTTGAAGTGCTTTCTTGCGTCCTCTTATATTGGAGTAGGGAATTAATTCGCCGTCATGTAACTGAATCATTGGTTTTATATTTAACAGGGTCCCGGCTAGAGAGGCTACTTTGCCTATCCGCCCGCCTTTGGCCAGATATTCTAAGGTATCAACGGTAAACATGATTCTTGAAGTGTCTTTTATTTCATGAAAACGCTTTACGGTATCCTCAATAGAGTAACCGGCATTTCTCATATAAGCTAATTGAAGCAATACAATGCCTTGACCGGCAGTTGCCTGAATGGAGTCTAATATATGGATTTTAGCTTCCGGATATTTTTCTTCTAAAATTGATTTTGCATTTACAGCAGATTGATAAGATCCGCTGAATTTTTGTGTCAGGCATAGACACAGCACATCATGACCTCTTTGAATGGCCGGTTCAAAATGATTTATATAATCTTGAACGGAAGGCAATGAAGTTTTTGGAAACACATTCTGAGAGGTTAATATATTGTAAAATTTTTCATTACTTATTTCTGTATTTTCTTTAAAATAATTTTCCTGATCAAATGTGACATAAAAAGGGACTAATGTAATGTTTTGTTCTTTAATTAATTCTTGGGGTGCATCGCAAGATGAGTCGCTAAATAATTCGAATTCACTCATACTGAACTCCTTATCGTATTATATTTACAATAATTATATACAATATAGCGAAAAAAGTACAGTAAAATATACTATTAGTCATGTATCACTTTCTTAAATCCCTATTGTTCAGAAAGATTTATTACTCTATTTTAATAAATGGAGCACTTTTAAAAACGAAAGAGTTATGCTATGATATAAGGAGTAAATTATTAGAGAATTAGGTGAAAAAATAAAAAGCGATTTTTAATATCCTGGCTTTATGTGTGCTAAAGCCCTCAGATGGAAATTTGGATGAAAAAGCAATGTTTTTTAACCGGTAATTTGTGCTGGTTCGCACAAATTACTTTATCCAAAGTGCTAAAGCACCAGAATCCAGGTTAAAATGAAAGTTAAGAGAAAGTTGGATAAGATACATGTCTAAAAGTTTATACATCTCGGAAAAACCCAGTGTAGCACAGGAATTTGCCAAGGCACTTAAGGATAATTTTAAGAAACAGGATGGATATATGGAATCGGATACATCAATTGTAACCTGGTGTGTAGGTCATCTTGTAACTATGAGCTATCCGGAAAGTTATGACCCTGCTTTAAAAAAGTGGACGGTAGAAACCCTGCCTTTTCTGCCAAAAACCTTTCGCTACGAAGTGATTCCCAATGTAAGCAAACAATTTAATATAGTGAAAGCCTTATTAAACCGACCTGATGTGGATCGTATATATGTGTGTACTGACTCAGGAAGAGAAGGAGAATATATCTACCGATTGGTGGATCAGATGGCAGGAGTACCTGCAGATAAAGATAAAAGGCGTGTATGGATTGACTCTCAGACAGAAGAAGAGATTTTAAGAGGAATCAGGGAAGCAAAGCCTTTAAATGCTTATGATAATTTATCGGATGCTGCTTATTTACGGGCAAAAGAAGATTATCTGATGGGAATTAATTTTTCCCGGATACTGACTTTAAAATACGGTTATAACATTAATAATTATTTAGGAAACGGTAAACGTTCTGCTATTTCAGTAGGCCGTGTTATGACTTGTGTTCTGGGAATGGTAGTTAGAAGAGAGCGGGAAATACGGGCATTTGTTAAAACTCCCTTTTATAGGGTTTTAAGTACTTTGGATGCTTCCGGCAGAACTTTTGATGGTGAATTCAGAGCAATAGAAGGTTCTAAATACTTTAACTCCCCCTTATTATATAAGGAGAATGGGTTCAAAGAGCGTAAAGATGCAGAAGAGTTAATCAGGCAGCTGATTAATAGAGAACCAAATCTAATAGAACAAAATGAAAACGGGAAAACAAGTTTAACAGACACAATTTCAGAAGAAGAACAGCTTCAAGCAGAAATTGTCAGTATAGAAAAGAAAAAGGAGAATAAGAATCCTCCTTTGCTTTATAATCTTGCCGAACTTCAAAATGAATGTTCCAAATTATTTAAAATCAGCCCCGATGAAACCTTAAAAATTACACAGGAGCTTTATGAGAAGAAGCTGGTTACTTACCCAAGAACAGATGCCAGGGTATTATCTACCGCAGTAAGTAAAGAAATACATAAAAATATCGGAGGATTGCGGGGATACATTCATGGAAAGGAATATGCTGCTGAGATTCTTGAGAAAGGCACTTATAAAAATATTGCCAAGACCAGATATGTAAACGATAAGCAAATAACCGATCATTATGCCATTATACCTACAGGACAGGGATTTAATAATTTAAACACGTTATCAGCAACCAGTGGGAAAGTCTATGAAACTATCGTTCGCAGATTTTTAAGCATATTCTATCCTCCGGCAGTTTATCAAAAGATCAGTTTGACTACTAAAATAAAAAGTGAATGTTTTTTCTCCTCCTTTAAAGTATTGGTGGATGAAGGGTATTTGAAAGTGATAAACCATTCCTTTAAAAAGAATAATTCCAGTGATGCGAATCAAAAGACTTCTAAGGAGAATACAGAAAATAAAGACAATCAGGGAGAAGAAGAGGAAGAAAGTTTTGATACAGGTTTCTTTGAAGTTATTAAGGGACTGAAAAAAGGTATGCTCTTATCCCTGAAAGCTATGACTATAAAGGAAGGGGAAACAGCCCCGCCAAAACGCTATAATTCCGGTTCTTTAATACTGGCCATGGAGAATGCGGGCCAGCTTATAGAAGATGAGGAATTACGTGCACAAATTAAGGGAAGCGGCATTGGTACCAGTGCAACACGTGCGGAGATTCTGAATAAATTAATGAAAATTGATTATTTGAATCTGAATAAGAAAACCCAGATAGTTACCCCCACCCAGTTAGGAGAAATGATCTATGATGTGGTGAACTGCTCTATCAAGTCCTTATTGAATGCGGAATTAACAGCAAGCTGGGAAAAGGGACTGACTTATGTTGCGGAAGGCAGCATTACCAATGAAGAATACATGGAGAAGCTGGAAGGTTTCGTAAGTCGAATGACTAATGGAGTGAAAGGATTAAATAATCAGAGTATATTATTGCAATATTTTAATGAAACAGCGAAAAACTATAAATAAACTGGTCGATTGAATTTCCTGATACATCTAAGCCTGCTTTGTAATTTTGGTTATGAAAATTAAGTATTGAGATACTGTTTTCTGATGTAAAATCTGAGAGCTGATTTATTATTAAATTTCACATATATCAGGTGGTGCCAGACACCACCTGATATTTTGTTGACAGTTTAAAGGTTTGCGAATATTATATAAATATAAAAATGCAGGAAGGTAAAAAATATGTATAATGATATGCAAATTAGTAATATGTATGATACCACCCAAACAATAGCAAAAGAAATATTTAATGGAGTTACATATCCCTGGGAGGTTTTATCAAAGATCGGAGAGTTCATAATATCTCTTGGCAATCAGCTTTCGGAGGAAGAATATGATAAAGCAGGGGAGAATATATGGATTGCAAAAACAGCTAAAGTGGCGCCAACTGCTTATATTAACGGACCTGCCATTATTGGAAAAGATGCTGAGATACGTCATTGTGCATTTATACGGGGCAATGCCATTATCGGCGAAGGAGCGGTTGTAGGTAACTCTACAGAACTAAAGAATGTAATTCTATTTAATAAAGTACAGGTACCACATTATAATTATGTTGGAGATTCCATCTTAGGATACAAAGCACATATGGGGGCAGGCGCCATTACATCTAATGTTAAATCAGACAAAACATTAGTGACTATAAATTATAAGGGTGAAAAGATAAAAACCGGATTAAAAAAAATGGGAGCTATGCTTGGAGACAATGTAGAAGTAGGCTGTAATAGTGTGTTGAATCCGGGCACCGTGGTAGGAAAGTGCGCACATGTATATCCTTTATCCATGGTAAGAGGCTATGTTCCTGAAAAAAGCATATATAAGAAGCAGGGAGAGATTGTTTCCATTAATGAAAACTTCCTTTTGGGGTAGTAAGAATAAAAATTGTAGATAACTTACATAAAAGCTGACGAAGTAAAATAAGAAACCTAAAATATTAAAATACGCAAGGCGTAAAGATGGGAGTATTTGTATGTTTGATCAAAAATATCTGGAGTTACTGTCCGTTGAGTATCCCACCATTGGCTCTGCAGCCAGTGAGATCATCAACCTAAAGGCAATTCAGTGCTTGCCAAAGGGGACAGAATATTTCTTTAGTGACCTTCACGGAGAATACGAACCTTTTTTACATTTGCTTAAAAGTGCATCCGGTATGATAAGAGCAAAGATTGATAATATATTTGAGAATTCCATATCTGATGAAGAATGCAGTCAATTAGCTACATTAATTTACTATCCGGAAGAAGAGATTGAGAATATCAAGTGTCAAACGGATAATTTTGAAGACTGGTGTAAAGTGACTATGTACCGTTTGGTGCAAGTCTGTAAAGAAGTATCAAGAAAATATACCAGATCAAAAGTAAGAAAAAAGATGCCGGCTGATTTTGCCTATATCATTGATGAATTATTGCATGGCGATCATCTGGATATAAATAAGAAAAGCTATTACAGTAAAATTATACATTCCATTATTGATGCAGGAATGGCTGAAAAATTCATATGTAAAATCTGTGTTCTGATACAGCATCTTAGTATTGACAACCTGCATATTATTGGTGATGTATACGACAGAGGTCCCCGGCCTGACATTATTATGAATGAATTAATTAACTTTCATGATGTGGATATTGAATGGGGAAATCATGATATATCCTGGATGGGAGCAGCATCGGGAAATTTAGCCTGCATAGCTAACGTAATTCGAATGGGAGTCAGTTACAATACCTTTGATTTATTGGAAGACGGTTATGGTATTAATTTAAGAGCGCTTTCTATTTTCGCGCTGGAGACTTATAAAGAGGATCCTTGTGAAAGATTTTTACCTCATATTCTGGACGAAAATAAATATGATTATGTTGATGTACAACTGGCGGCGAAAATGCATAAAGCCATTACGGTTATTCAGTTTAAATTAGAGGGTCAGTTAATAAAAGAGCATCCGGAATACGGAATGGATGAAAGAAATGTATTGGAAAAAATTAATTATGAAAACGGAACCATTGAGTTAAATGGCAGCACCTATGAGTTGGTAGATAAAAATTTTCCTACCATATCTCCTGAAGCGCCGTTGAAGTTAACGGATGAAGAAGAAGTTTTGATCCGTACCCTTGCAGCCTCTTTTTCCCGCAGCAGATTATTGGAAAAACATGTAAAATTCCTTTATTCTAATGGAGGGGTTTATAAGTGCATTAATAATAACCTGTTATATCACGGATGTATACCTATGGAAAACAACGGAACATTTGCGCGGGTTAAAATCGGTGAGAAATTCTATAAAGGAAAAGAATATTTAGATTATATAACCCAATTAGCTTACAATGCTTATAATCTTCCTCTGAATTCACCGGATAAGAAAGAGGCAACTGACTTTATGTGGTATCTGTGGTGCGGTCCAAAGTCTCCTTTGTTTGGGAAAAGTAAAATGGCGGCTTTTGAGAATTATTTCATTCTTGAAAAAGAACCTTCGGAAGAAAACTTGGATCCCTATTACAGAGTGAGTTTAGATGAAGATGTCTGTAATATGATATTGGAAGAATTCGGACTTGATTCAAAATCAGGGCATATTATTAACGGCCATGTACCTGTTAAAATTATAAAAGGTGAAAAGCCTGTAAAGGCAAACGGAAAATTATTCTTTATTGATGGTGGAATATCCAAAGCTTATCAGCCAAAAACAGGAATTGCCGGATATACTTTAATATATAATTCCAAGCAGTTAAGTTTGGCGGAACATAAACCTTTTCAAAATGATCAGAACGGGATCATCAGAGACAATACCCCTAAGATTATGTCTGTAGAGATAATGAAAGAGCGGGTTACAGTGGCAAAAACTGATGTGGGGAAAAGGATTGCAGAAAAGATTGAAAGCCTAGAAGAATTATTAAAAGCGTATAAAGACGGAACTATTAAGGAAAAAAATTAGTACCAATTTTGGTACATATTTCAACAGGTGTAAAAGGGACGGCTGCATATTAAATTATTATCTGTGACAGGAATAATTTATATGCAGCCGCCCCTTTAAAAGGTTTTTTATGAAGGTCTAATCAATTTCTACTTTATCTGCATCCATATAAGGTGCAAGAGTAGATATCATTTTGACAACAGAATTGGAGTTATTAACTACATAATGAACCTCATTAGGCTCAATATGTATTAACTGCCCTTTTTTCACCGTATGCTTTACACCATCCACAAAGATATCAACTTCTCCCTCTAATATAAAAAAGTTTTCTTCCATTACATTGTGGTAATGTGCTTTAAAATCCTGACCGGCCTGAAATTGCACAACTGCAAAATTCGAACGTGGCCCTTTCATCAAATATTTTGGTCCGCTATCACCAAAGCGGTATTCCCTATCTTTTTCATCAATAATAAACATTTATTCTCCTCCTTCAATTAGATACAACTAGAATTCCCGGTATGAAAGTTTAATTTTTAGTTGGGAATCTGGTTTGATTTTTATGTCTGTTATACTCCCGGAGCATTCCACATATGCTTAGTTAACTTTCTGTCACTAAGAGAAAGCTGCGCAGAATATATTTCCCTCCAGTTCGTATACAAATGATTGTATATTGCATGATTTTCCTCATTAGGATGATATGTATTCTCTATTTTAACGATTCTTTTGGCTGCGGTTTCCACATCTTCATAAATTCCAACACCAATGCCTGCTAATATAGCCGCTCCAAGGGCAGTGGCTTCCTTTACTTTCGGAACATGTACCGGCAAGCCTAAAACATCAGCCACGATCTGACACCATAAGGTGCTTTTAGAAGCACCGGATGCAAAGATGATTTCAGATGGTTTCACTCCGGTAAGCTGGGATACTAAATCCATGTTGCCTTTTGTCACCATTGCAGCATTCTCCATAATTGCCCGGTAAAAAGTGAAACGGTTGAATTTTTCAGGATTTATCTGAAAATTGGTAAATCCAGGTGCAGCATGTTTCCAACATATGTAATTCATAACATCTGAAAAGGTACATAGCATACCATAAGAACCTGCCGGAATCTTTACTGCCTCTTCATTCATAAATTCATAAGCATCTTTTCCGGTTTCTAAAGCTTTTTGTTTTTCTAACTGGCAAAATCCATCTCTGTACCAACGCATAATCAAGCCCGGATAAAAGGCTAAGGCCTCATATTGCCAGAGCCTGGGTATTGCATGACAATTAACCCTTACACGGCACTGGTCATCTGTTTTTACATTATCAGTATTAAATTCATATTGCCAGAAACTTCCCCCGAAAACAGCAGCTTGGTTTGGTGACACAACACCTACTCCAATACTGCCAAGTTGCGCATCTCCGCCACCGGCAACTACAGGAATCCCTTCCGTTAATCCGGTTTCAGCAGCAGCCTCCTTAGTTACATAAGCTACAATGGAGCTGCTTTCGTAAACTTTAGGGAAAATATCTGTTCGCAAACCGCATTTTTCAGCAATGGATGTATCCCACATTCTGCTTTTCAAATCAAAAATACCAGTTGTACAACCATTACTGGGCTCTGCAGATAAAACTCCTGTCAGTTTAAAAATCAACCAATCATTGAACATTGTTACCGTAGCAGTTTTCTCATAAATCTCAGGCATCTTGTTCTTGACCCAAAGGATACGGGGAAGAGCACCCAGTGCGAATGTCTGGCCGGATACTTTATAAATATCCTGCTCTAAAGCAGAGGATTTATTGATTAATTCAATAACTTCATCATTAGAACGGGCATCTACATTAGCACATGCCCATATTTCATTTCCGTCCTTGTCATATAAAACAATGCCTTCTCTCATACAAGTTGTGGATATGGCTGCAATGTCCTGAGGATGAATGCCCCATTGCCCAATCGCTTCTTTGATACAGGAGGAAGTAAGCTGCCAATTGTAAACCCAGTCAAAATCCATAGAACCCGGAAAACGGGGATCTTCTTTATGTTCCCATTCTCTGGCGGATACAGCTACTTGATTACCATCCGTATCAAATATTACCGCCCTGACACTTCCTGTACCGGCGTCAATGGCCATTAAATATTTGCTACTACCCATATATATACCTCCTAATCATAATTAACATTATATTTAACAGATTTATAATTTGTCAGAATTACAAGAATCACGTTTTCCCCAAGTTGTTAATTTTGTTCTATTAAGTTTCGAGCAGTATCTTCATCTGTAATAAGTACATCTATATAACCGCCCTTTAATGCGGCTCTGATTGCGGGTATTTTATTTTCTCCTGCCGCAACGCCTATTACATTATCAAGTTCCTTTATGGTAGGTAATGATGTGCTGATTAATCGGGATTCATATTCGTTTTCTATCAGGTTTCCATCCTTATCTATGAAATGAGAAAGTATGTCACCTACAGCTCCCTTCATGCTCAATAAAAGGAAATCATTCTGGCTTAGTATGCCGGATTTAATAATAGTTGCATTATCATTCATTGCACCAATTCCTACGATTGTCATACTTGCCAACTTTGTCATATTTGAAATTTCTTGTATGGAAGTCTCATTCTTAATGGCTTCGGCCATTTCTTGCGATGAAGCAATTAAGGGCGATGGCATTAAATAAAGTTTAGCGCTGAATATATTAGATTGGGCATTTGGTAAATAGTAGTGTACTCCTCCTGTTAAGGATACATAGGATACAGCGCAGTCCACATTGGATGCTAAATGATTTAAAGTTCTTGATGGTGTATCCCCATAACCGAAGTTAATAAAGCAATTGTCGGTTATTCGATTACCTATATACATAGCGGCACCTTTTGCTATGGTCTCATTGATTTCGTCTTTATTTGGATTTGTTGGTACTATATAAGTATCTTTTAAATTAAATTTTTGGACTAATTCACGCTCTAAATTTAATCTTTTACTTTGATTGGAACGTATTTGAAATTGTACAATACCGGTTTTCCTGGCTTTTTCTAAAAGCTTAATAACCCTCATACGGGACATGCCCAGATGTTCTGCAATGTTTTGCTGGGTCATATCTTCCATGTAATAATACCAAGCGACCTTGGCCATTAGTATTTCTTCGAATTCTTTTTCCATTTTATCCATATAGAATCTCCCACTACTTATTTAGTTATAAAAAAGTAACTTGAAACAAATTTACAATATCAAAAGTTATGATGCTAAACATTTGATAACTTACAAATACAGTATATCAGTATGCAAATAAAATGTCAATAATAAACTATAAACATTAAAAACAAAATAACAGTAAAAGTTCCCGCTATGAGAAAAAGTGTTATTTAATTTGTATAACATAATATAAGAAGGGATTGCGGCAATTATTAATAATCACAATAAACATTGATGTTATTTCAAAATTATTAATCAAAAATGTTATATTATATATTGACAATGGATTTAAAATGGATTATTATTGAGACGTAATAGCAAACAAAATATACATAGCCAAACAAATGTAACGGTTTTTTAATGTATAAATTGTTTTAGCAAGTAGATAGGAGGAGGCAAAATGGGAACAATTGGGGAACCACCTATTAGCAATGGGATGATATCAATCCGGGGTATTTGTAAATGCTTTTCTTCCAATTCCGTGTTAAAAGGAATTGATTTAGATGTTCATTCAGGAGAAGTAATAGCCTTAATTGGTGGAAATGGAGCAGGAAAAAGCACGTTGATGAAGATTATTATGGGAATTTATCAACCGGATGGGGGAACTATTTACCTTAACGGTGAAAAAGTAAATATGTCAAAACCTTCTGTTGCTTTAGCCCATGGCATTTATTTAGTACCTCAGGAACCAATGTTATTTCCAAATATGTCAGTAGAAGAAAATATTGCCATAGGGTTTACTGATAAAAAGAAAGAATTACATACCAGAATTGTGGATATTATGAGTCAGCTAGGATGGGAGATCAGATTGGACAGAAAAGCCAATACATTATCCATTGCAGAACAGCAGCTGGTTGAAATAGTAAGAGGATTGTTACGAAATGCAAATATTCTTATATTAGACGAACCTACTTCATCGTTAACTTTTAATGAAATAAAATCTTTATTCCAATTAATTGAAGACTTAAAGAAAAAGGGAATATGCATATTTTACATAACCCATCGGCTTACAGAAGTTTTTGAGATAGCTACCCATGTTGCTATTATGCGGGATGGAATGATTACCCTAAAGGGACTGGTTACTAATTTTACCAAAGAGGATTTAATAAAAGGCTTGCTTCCTTCTGAGGCTAAGATTAAGAATACTGAAAAATCAGAAGATGAGATAGAATATTCGAAGTTAGAACCGGTACTTGAGGTAAAAAGTTTAAGCGGATATGGATTCAGGGATATCGACTTAGAAGTTTATCCCGGTGAAATTCTAGGGGTAGCCGGTGTAGTAGGTGCAGGCAGAACAGAATTTGCCACCACGGTCTTTGGAATGGACGAAGTGAAATCCGGTAATGTACTTTTAGATGGTAAAGATATAACAGGTCTTTCCACCAGGCAGGTGTTAGATAAAGGATTAAATTATGTTCCGGAGGACAGATATCTGAATGGAATATTTAAAACCGGAGAAGTTGGAATTAATATATCTTCTGCCTTTCTTAGAAATAGCAGTAAGTTCTTTCTAAATACCAATGCAGAAAAGAATTTAGCAGATAAATATATAAAGGATTTTAGAATAAAAGTAACCGGACAGGATCAAATTATGGGTTCGCTATCCGGTGGTAACCAGCAAAAAGCGGTTATAGCAAGAGTGCTTTCAACATCACCAAAGGTTGTAATACTGGATGAACCTACAAGAGGTATTGATGCAGGTGCCAGATGTGATGTATATGCAATCATTAATCAATTAAAGAAACAAGGAGTGGCAGTATTATTAATTTCTTCTGATTTTGAAGAAATTGTTGAACTAAGTGACCGGGTGGTTACTATGTATCAGGGAAGAATTAACCATCGGTTTAATAAGAAAAAGATTACTTTGGATAATCTGACTGCTGCTTCATTTGGAGTATACGAGGAGGGTAACGATCATGAAATTGGTGAATAGGATTTTTAAAGCCAGAGAAATTTCCTCCCTCGCGTTTCTAATTGCTATGTTTTTAATTGTTGGAGCAGTGAATCCGGCATTTTTACAAACGAAGAATCTTTTCTTAACCTTTAACGGCAGTGTTGTTTATATTCTTATGGCTGTGGGTATTGCATTTGTAATACTCAGCGGTGAGATTGATGTTTCCATTGGTGCCACTTTAGGATTATCTGCGGCAGTATCTGCAACTCTATTAAGAAACGGAAGTTCATGGGGAATAGCAATTGCTGCAGCTGTAGCAGTGGGAGTAATAATAGGTGTCATAAATGGAATAGGCGTTACGGTATTTAAAGTTCCTTCTATTATAATGACTTTGGGTGTAAATGGTGTGGTCAGAGGGTCTATATATGTGTATACCAACGGAAAATGGGTGGAAAATGTTCCATTTGATTTTAAATCATTATCACAAGCTACTTTTATGGGAACTTTAACTTATTTTCTGTTGGGGGTTATAGTTTTAACAGCAGTAGTACATCTGATACTTTCTAAGACGAAAAGAGGAAAATATTTTGCGGCGGTGGGAGATAATGTGTCAGGAGCAACTTTAATTGGAATTCCTGTTGAAGGAACCAAAGTAGCTGCCTACATAACAAGCGGAATATTTGCCGCTTTAGCAGGTCTTATGTATGTGAGCCGGGTTGGTTTTGTAACACCTACTGCAGGGAACGGATATGAAATGAAAGCAATTGCAGCATGTGTGTTAGGAGGTATTAGCTTAACAGGAGGGGTAGGAACGGTAATTGGCGCAGCAATAGGGTCTGTTATTATGTCATCTATTAGCCGTGTATTAGTATTTTTACAATTTTCATCAGACTATGATAATACAATAACAGGTATATTGCTTATTGTGATTGTAGTTGCAGACTCCTTAATTCAGAGACGCTTAGCTGAAAAGGCCCGAAGGAAACGACTATCAGCAAGAACTTTAGAAGAGGTGGGAGGTGGAAGCAATGAATAAAAAAGTATGGAAGAATAAATTGTTTCGTTGGGAGAGTGCACTGGTTTTAATACTGCTCACGGAAATTATCATATTTGGTTTGCTGAATCCAAAGTTTTTGCAGGCAAAAGTTTTACTTGGAAGTATTAACGACTTTATATCCATATGTATTATATCTTTATTTGTTACTTTTGTACTGATAACAGGGGGAATGGATATTCAAGCCGGCTCTATCGTTGGATTAACCTCTATCACCCTGGGGGTATTGTGGCAGGATGCAGGATTAAATATATGGGCAGCTGTATTTGTTGCAATCTTATTAGGAGGACTTTGCGGTGCAATAAGCGGGTTTTTGGTAGCTTTTACCGGAGTTCAGGCTATGGTTGTTACACTAGGAGGGCAGTTCTTATATTCGGGATTAGCCCTTGCAGTAGTAAACTTATCCTCCTCAAGTGCTTTTGAAGGGATAAGCGGATTCCCAAGTTCCTTTATTAAATTAGCTTCCGGTAGCATACTTGGAATACCCAATCAGGTTATTATTTTTATAGTTCTAATTGTGCTTAGTTATGTTCTTTTACATAAAACGAAGTATGGCAGGTATGTATTTTTATGCGGAATTAATAGAAATGCCGCCATATATTCCGGTATTAAAACCAAATTAATTATTATGAGTACCTACATTTTATCCGGTATGAGTGCTTCAGCAGCAGGTATTGTATTAACAAGTTATCTTGGATCTGCAAGGGCTGATTTAGGTAAAGAATTAACCCTTCCAATTATAACTGCCGTTGTTCTTGGCGGAACCTCCAATTTAGGAGGAAAAGGAGGAGTTATCGGAACCGCTTTGGCGGCTATTGTAATTGGTATTATGAGATTTGGTTTAGTTATGGCAGGTTTACCTACACAATATTTGGACATTCCCATTGGATTACTGTTAGTAGTGGCAGTTGCTGCCAGAACGATTTCCTGTAATCAGGGGTTAATGAGAAAGGTGAATAAATTATTGAAAAGGGCATAGTATGATGCCATGGTGCTAAAGCACCGGAACCTGGGTTATTATATTTTTATAATAATAAAAACTATATTATGTATTGAGGAGGAAAAGGGATGAAAAAAAGATTACTAAGTGTTCTGATCTGTGCGGCTATGGCTGCAACATTATTAAGTGCATGTGGTAAGAAGGAATCAGGTGCCGGAAAGGAAACAAGTTCACAAGAAACCAATGCAGACACAAAATCAAGCGGAGGCGAAGAAACTAAATCAGGTGATATTTCAGTTACATTCGTTCCAAAGTTATCAGGTAATGCATTCTTTGAATCTGCAAATGTTGGGGCTCAGGAATATGCAAAAAAAGTGGGTGGATATTCTGTTAAATATGACGGTAATCCGGAAGCTTCTGTAGCTAACCAGGTAGCCATTATTAACAATGCAATTTCTCAAGGATCAAATGGTGTATGTGTATCTTCCGTTGATGCAACAGGATTGGATGCAGCAATGAAGAAAGCAAAAGAGGCAGGACTTGCAGTTGTTACCTGGGACTCTGATGTTAGTGGTGATGCACGTTCTTTAATGGTTTCACAGGGAACTCCGGAACAATTAGGACAGATGTTAGTTGATATGGCAGCAGAAGGCATGGAAGATCCAAATGCAGAAGGAATTACATATGCTTGGCATTATTCACAAGCTACAGTTGCTGACCAGAACTCATGGCAGGTAGCAGGTGAAGCTTATATTAAAGAAAAATACCCTAACTGGACCAATGTAGCACCCAATAATTATTACAGCGAACAAGATGCTGAAAAGGCAATTTCTGTTGGTGAATCAATATTAACTGCACATCCGGATATTACAGCTATCATTTGTAATGACTCAACTGCTTTACCAGGTCAGGCACAGGCAGCACAAAACCTTGGTTTAACTTCTAAAGATGTTGTTATTACAGGCTTTGCAGCTCCAAACTCCATGAAAGATTACTGCCGTGCAGGTATCATTGAAAGATGGGGATTATGGGATTGCCAAATACAAGGTGCTATGGGAACCTATCTTGCTTATTGGTTAGCAGCCGGCAATACATTTAAAGTCGGGGACAAGATTGATATTCCTGAAATCGGTACAGTAGAGGTTATGCCTAATACAGTATTAGATCCGAAAGCGTATACAGCAGATGATTCCGGCGTTGTATTACTGCCTGAAAGAACCGTATTTGATATTAATAACATGGATAATTACGATTTTTGATTGAAATGTGAAGGTGCATTTTAATTATTGTAAAGTATTTTAATGTAACTTTTTAAGTATTTCCAATACAGGTTTAAACTTATTTCATATTGGAATTACTTACTGGGAAACTTCTTTTATTGAAACAAACAGGAAGGATGTTATTAATATTAATCCCTCATTAAAACCTTTCCAAAAAATCAGGCAAAAGCTCATATATTTTAGCTTGTAATATAGTTTTTTCTATACTGATTTTTTGGAGGTTTTAAAAAGTTAGAATCTTTCATAAAGCTTCATTAAGTTATTAAGATAAATTTAATTTTAAAACAACAGTAAGAATTAATTTTGGCAATAATAATTAGAAAATCTTAAAGTTAACAGTAAAATAAGGTAGAAAAGATATTAATGAAAATTGGAAGAAGAACAAATTAAACCGAAAGGTTATACTGAAATTGTAAATTATGAAAACATAAAGATATATTCTTTTTGTAATATAAATTAAGGAGGAAAATAATATGGCAGATGTAGATGGTTTAAAAGTTGCAAAGGACTACCATGTTGATAAACCTTTTGCTAAGCAAGGGGGATTTTATGTAAAAGGAATGGCAGATGTAGATTGGGGTATGAAAACCCGTTTGTCAAGTATCTTTAATCCGGAAAGCGGCCGTACTGTTATGCTTGCTTTCGATCATGGATACTTTATGGGATCCACCGCAGGACTTGAAAGGCTGGATTTAGTAATTCCACCGGTACTTGACCATATAGATGTATTAATGGCTACCCGGGGAGCACTTCGTACCTGTATATCACCCAGCACCGGTAAAGCAGTAGCTTTACGTGTTAGCTGCGGTTCCTCTATACTGAAAGATGATTTAAGCCATGAAGTAATTGGTGTAAGTATTGAAGATGCTGTTCGTATGAATGCGGCTTGTATGGCGGTTCAAACCTTTGTTGGTGCAGATGGTGAAAAAGAAAGTTTAGATAATCTGTGTAAAACAGTAGATGCAGGTATAAAATATGGGATTCCAACAATGGGTGTTGTTGCAGTTGGAAAACAAATGGAACGTACCGGCCGTTTCTTTAAATTAGCAACCCGTATACTGCCTGAATTAGGTGCACATATTGTGAAAACATATTATTGTGAAGACTTTGAAGAAATTACTGCGGCTTGCCCGGTACCTATAGTAGTTGCCGGCGGAAAAAAATTACCGGAAAATGAAGCGTTAACGATGTGTTATCGTGCAATTTCTGAAGGTGCAGCAGGTATTGACATGGGACGTAACATATTCCAGAGTCTTGATCCAGCAGCTATGGCTGGAGCAGTTGGCATGATTGTGCATAAAAATGCTACTGACAAAGAAGCTTACGAATACTTCTTGGATATGAAAAAGAATAACTAGGGTGTGTTTGAAAAATGCTTATTCCAAGGTGTGTGTCACACTTTGTGGGAGATTTGTTCCGAATAAGGGCGGCGTAGTGGGCTACGCCAACCGAATTTGGGGCAAATATACCGCAAAGTGGGGCATACAGATTGGGGCAATGATTTTTCAAACAGCCCTGGTATAATAATTTAACAAAATTATTTTATAAGCAAAATAAGAGGCTGCTACATGTTAAAGTATGTAACAGCCTCTAAAGTGCTTTACATTACAGAATGAAAAGACGCTATAGCGCCAGAATCAAGGTTATGCATTACATATACTGTGAAGGTGATTATGCAAATGATGAAATCAATTAAAACAAAACTTATAATTTGGTTTTCCATTCTAATATTAATATCATCCTCGGCCATTGGAATTATTAGTATACTCCTAGGTATAAATACTGTAACTGAAGAGGCAAAAAAATCCCTGGTTGCTTTATCAAAAGAAGCCGCCAACACCACTTACAGCAGAATGGAAAAAGAAACACAGGTGTTAGAAACCATAGCTTCCCTTGATGATATTCAAGATATGGATTGGAAAAAACAAAAACGCATTTTAAGTGATCAATTGGAATCAACGGAATTTCATGATTTGGGAGTAATGGAACCCGATGGAAAAGTTAAGTATTCCAGTGGAACCACAACTCAAATACAAGAATCAGATCCTTTAAGAAAAGCATTGCAAGGAGAAGAAAAAATATTAAGCTTTTCTGTTGACTTTAAATCCAATACGGTAATTTTAATATTTGCCACCCCAATTGAATATGAGGGTAATGTGGTAGGTGCTTTATTAGGCCGAAGAGACGGTAATACCTTAAGTGATATTACCGATGATATCAAATATGGTGAAAAGGGAAGTTCTTATTTGATAAATACAGAGGGAACCATAATTGCCCATACCGATCGGAATAAGGTTCTTAGCCAATACAATGCTATTAATTTAGCCAAGGAAGATGAAAGTAAACAATCAGAAGCATTCGCTACGAAACAGATCATTCAGGAAAAATCAGGAACTAGTGAATATACTTTAGAAGGCGAAAAAGTGTATTTTGGATATTCTTCTGTGCCAAATACGGAATGGATTATGGTGCTTACTGCTAATCAGGATGAAGTTTTAAAAAGTATTCCTGGTTTAGTTCGCACCAATGGAATTATAATTATTATTACATTAATAGTAAGTATCCTATTCACTTATTTAATTGGTAAGTCTTTTACCACACCTATTGTAGAAGTAGCAGTACATTTAAAATTAATCTCTCAATTGGACATAACGAAAGAAGTTCCTAAAAAACTTCTAAAGAAAAAAGATGAAATAGGAATCTTTGCAAATGCAGTAGAAGGTATTATAAGTAATTTCAGAAGAATAATATCGGAAGTTAATATTGTATCTGAACAAGTAACTGCTTCATCGGAAGAGTTAACAGCAACATCACAAAATGCAGCTACAGCTATTGATGAAGTAACAAAAACAGTAGAGGAAATCGCTAATGGAGCTTCTTGGCAGGCAGAAAATACGGAAGATGGATCTGCCAAAGCCATTCTATTAGGAGATGTAATCAGCAGTAATTATGAGAAAGCTGTCGCTTTAAATGAAGAGGCAGGAAAGGTTTCAATTGCAGTAAACCAAGGTATTAGTGAAATTGAGAAATTGCTGAAAATAACAGAAGAATGTAGCAACGAAACAAAAGAAATATACCGGGTAATACAATTAACCAATGAAAGTTCTCTTAAAATTAGTGAAGCAAGTAATGTTATCGATTCCATTGCAGAAGAAACGAATTTGTTAGCGTTAAATGCTGCTATAGAAGCTGCCAGAGCAGGAGAGGCAGGTAAAGGATTTGCAGTGGTAGCTGAGGAAATTAGAAAATTAGCAGAACAGTCTGCCAATTCAGCAAAATCAATTGAAAATATTGTTTTAGAATTACACAAGAATTCAATGAATGCTGTAAATTCAGTTGAAAGAGTATCCTCCATTGTTGAAGAACAAAATATAAGTGTTAAACACAGTAAAGAGGAGTTTGTTTTAACCGATGCTGCTATGAAGGTTGTTATTCATACCGCTGAGCAATTAAGGATTTCTGGAGAAGAAATGGATAAGATGAAAAATCAAATTCTGGATTCCTTACAAAATCTTTCTGCCATTGCAGAAGAGAATTCCGCCTCATCAGAAGAAGCCTCCTCAGCTATGGAAGTTCAGACGCAATCCATGAATGAAATTGCAAATGCCAGTGAGGAGTTGGCAGTTCTAGCCCAAAGCTTGCAAACAATTATTAAGAGATTCCATTATTAGTATAGGTTACCCATTGTAAAGTTTACAAAGCAGTGTAAAATGCCGCAAACCCGCATAGATACCATATTTTTGGCAGGGTTGCGGCACTTTCTTTTTCCTGTTTCGACATTTCACCCACATATCTAACATTCTCCCATTTCTAAGGAAACTTTAAAGTTTAATTCCTTACGGTTTTAACTTCGTTGTTATTAACCAGTATAGCGTCGTTATTACTAATGGGAGATAAATTCAAAGTGGAAGAATAGCTATCTATTATTTTCTGAGCAATTTTCTTAAAAGGCGGATTGGTATAATGGGGTACTGTGTAAAACTCCACTAAGCTTAAAGCTTTAAAATCTACCAAGTCCGGGGCTTTTTTAACGCTATCCATTCCCTTTACATATTCAATGTTCGCTGCTGTAACTATTGCCCCTACAGATTCTCCGATATAGAGTTTGCCTGCATTTACTTCCTCGATAATTATTTTATCTGCTCCGGTTCTTTTTAGCTCTTGCAACAGGTAAAAAGTATTGCCACCTGTTACATAGATAAAATCGTTACCTTTTAATTTGGCACTTATTTGATCAGTGGTAGCTGTGGATATTTCTAACTCATCAATAATTAGACCTAATTTCTCAAGTGCTTTTTTTCCCGCGTCTATATAAAAGACAACCTTTTCTACTACGCTTGCGGTAGGTATAAAAGTTACGGTTTTACCATTCAGGTTTTTTTCAAAGTCTGCGAATATATTGGCTACATCTTTGAAAGATGAAACTTTACTTAGAAAACGGTCAATATTTTATTCGAGGCTTTTATAACAAAGGAGAGGAATCTTTTATTACAAACTACTTTATAGGTTACGGTGAAAATATTTTATCCATACAACCCATATCACTCAAAAATCTAATTATTGAAAAGTTAGTTGTTCTCAAAAAATATTTCTCTGAAACATAAAAAGTTGCTAGATTAGAATTATTTGTCCTATTACTCTTATCCACCTTAACCTGAATTATTTCAGGCTTTTAATCAAAAAAAATAGAACCCTTCCAACTACAGCCTGTTTCTAATATTCTAACAACTTCTTCCAATCCTTCTTTATCCTCTTCATCAAATCTTTCCGTAACAGGGCTGTCTATATCCAATACACCAACAATCCTTCCATCACTATGAATGGGAATTACGATTTCTGATCTTGAGGCACTGTCACAGGCAATATGCCCGGGAAACTGATGAACATCCGGTACTAATTGGGTTTCGTCTTTTAAAACTGCAGTTCCGCATACACCTTTACCAATTGCTATATGTACACATGCAATTTTACCCTGAAAAGGCCCTAAAAGTAATTCATTATTATGCATAAGATAAAATCCTACCCAATTTATATCTGTTAAAGCTTCATTTAGAAGGGCAGAAGTATTACTTAAGTTTGGAATGACATGTGGTTCGTCTTCCAAAATGGATTTTAATTGTGAATGTATTAATGAATAACACTCCTTCTTATCAGAAGGATACATGGAATTTATTTCTTTCATAGCCGGCTCCTTTAATAAAAATAAATGAGATAAACTTGTAAACAAGTATATCTCATTTATTTCTATCAATCAAGGAATTCATTAGATTATGGTCATTTGTTTTTTATCGAAAACTGTTTCCATCTGTAATATGTGATACAAGAGAGTCCATTTCATCTTTGGAACGAACGGAGTGGGTTTGCTCAATAATCCGTCTCTTACCCTCAACATCCAGATTAGAAAAATGGTTCATTGCGGCAGGATTCTTTGCTAAAGCCATTCCTAAACCGATTGGTACTTCCGGGTGATTTAAATAATTTTCCATATAACCATCCCTTTCTGTATTTTTGTTTAAAATCATTAGTTATAGAATATAGTATGTCTTTATCTATCAATTTTATAATAGAAAATCCTTATTAAAAATGTTAATTAGTGGTTCTAATATAAGTTAAAAAAACTAATAAAAAACTAACGTTGAAAAATTAATTGTTTGTCCATTCAGAGGTATTTTATAGACATGTTTCGAATATAATGGACTAGTAAGAAAAGAATTCATATTGAGGCGGAGAAAAGAGAAGCCATTATTATAAAGAGCAGACACTCTTTATAATAGTGGCTTTTTGCGATTTTTCGATAAAAATAAACAAATATTTTGTTGATAAGTTTTTTTATGAAATTATGTCTATGTGCAAAGGCTTGTACATAGATTTAATTATAAAAAATAATATATAATAGGAGGTATTTATGTCAACTTTTTTAGCAGAACTTCTTGGAACAGCTACCCTGATTTTATTGGGTGATGGTGTTGTAGCGGGTGTAGCGCTTAACAAAAGTAAGGCAAAAGATGGGGGATGGATAGTAGTAACTATGGCATGGGCAGTAGCAGTTGCAACTGCAGCTTGGATTTTTGGGCCAATTAGCGGGGGTCATTTTAATCCGGCTTTAACTATAGCATTGGCAGCTATAGGTAATTTTGCCTGGGGTAAAGTACCAGCATATATTGCGGCTCAATTTATCGGTGCAATTGTAGGTGCTGCTTTAGTATGGCTTTCATATCTTGCTCACTGGAAAGAAACTGAAGATAAGGCTACAAAACTTGGGGTATTCTGTACTGCACCGGCAATCAGAAATGTTGGTGCTAACTTAATTACAGAAATCGTTGGTACGTTCATGTTAGTATTTGGCATCCTTGGTCTTGGGGAAACTAAGATGGCAGATGGTTTTGGAACGTTCGCAGTTGGTTTATTAATCTTAATCATTGGTCTCTCCTTAGGCGGACCAACCGGATATGCAATTAATCCTGCAAGAGATTTAGGACCTCGTATTGCTCATGCAATTCTTCCTATTGCCGGAAAGGGTGGTTCTGATTGGGGCTATGCATGGATACCAGTAGTTGGACCAATCATTGGGGGCTTACTTGGAGGTCTGTTATACACATTAATTTTCTAAAAGAACACCTACTAAAAATATTAAGAAAAATGGAGGAGTAAATCATGGGTAAAGACTTTATAATGGCATTGGATCAAGGTACCACAAGTTCAAGATGTATTATATTTAACAAACAGGGAGAAATGGTAGCAGTAGCACAAAAAGAATTCACACAGATATATCCAAAGGCAGGATGGGTAGAGCATGATGCAATGGAAATATGGGGAACACAGGTAGGCGTTGCAAAAGAAGCATTAGCAAAAGCAGGACTGGAAGCTGAAGATGTGGCAGCCATCGGTATTACTAACCAGAGAGAAACTACAGTTGTGTGGAATAAGAATACCGGAGAACCTATTTATCATGCTATTGTTTGGCAATGCAGAAGGACGGCTGAATATTGCGATGAGTTAAAAGCAAAAAGCTTTGATAAAATCATTAAAGACAAAACCGGTTTAATTGTGGATGCATATTTTTCGGGAACTAAAATCAGATGGATTCTTGAAAATGTTCCAGGTGCAAGAGAATTAGCTGAGAAAGGCGATTTGTTATTCGGTAATATTGATACTTGGTTAATTTGGAATTTGACAAAAGGTAAAGTTCATGTGACAGACTATTCCAATGCATCCAGAACCATGATCTATAATATCCATGATTTAAAATGGGATGAAGAAATATTAGCAGAACTTAATATTCCAGCGTCCATGCTTCCGGAAGTAAAGACTTCCAGTGAAGTATATGGTGAAACTGATGATACCGTATTTGGTTCACCTATACCAATTGCGGGGGATGCAGGGGATCAGCAGGCAGCTTTATTTGGACAGTTATGCTGCAAAGAAGGTATGGCTAAGAATACATACGGAACAGGTTGTTTCTTGCTTATGAATACAGGCAACCAACCGGTGGAATCCAAGAACGGTTTATTAACCACTATGGCTGCATGCTATAACGGAAAACCGGAATATGCACTGGAAGGAAGTATCTTTGTAGGCGGTGCGGTTATTCAATGGCTACGTGATGAATTAAGAATTATTAGTAATTCTGCAGAATCTGAGAAATTCGCAGCAGAAGTAGAAGATACCAATGGTGTATATTTAGTACCTGCATTTGTAGGACTTGGCGCTCCTTATTGGGATCAATATGCAAGAGGAACTATTGTTGGACTTACCAGAGGTGCAAAGAAGGAACACTTAATCAGAGCTGCCTTAGAATCCATGGCATATCAGACTTATGACGTATTAAATGCTATGGAACAAGATTCCGGAATCCGTTTACAGGCATTAAAAGTCGACGGCGGCGCTTGTGCAAATAATTTCTTAATGCAATTCCAGGCTGACGTATTAGATACACCAGTTGAAAGACCGGCAGTTATTGAAACTACAGCTTTAGGTGCAGCTTACCTTGCAGGTTTGGCAGTTGGATATTGGAAAGATTTGGATGACATTAATTCCAGCGGTATTGCACCAACAACATTTACTCCTGACATGGAAGCAGCTAAGAGAGAAAATGCTACGGCAGGATGGCATAAAGCTGTAGAAAGATCAAGAGACTGGGAAAAATAAATTGAAGAAATAGACCCTTTGCCTGATATAGTTATGCACACCTTCGAGAGTATAGAATAATATTATTTCATTCCATACTCTCGAAAGTCAATTTATCTATGAGGGCAGAGCAGTGAATTAGTTATCACTTGTTTAGGAATTTCTCAATTAATTAGAAAACTGGTAATAGAATAAAAAATATTAAGGTGAAACAAATCATCTATAACAGGGGGAGATTACATGAAGAATGAGTTCTATCACAGGCTGCAAATAAATCCAATTATTGCGGCAATTAAAGACAGCAATCAGTTAGAAAATGCCATAAAGTCTCCCTGTGAGGTTATTTTTATATTAAAATCGGATATTTTTAATATAAAATCGTATATTGAAAGGGTAAGAAACTCAGGAAAATTATCCTATGTACATGTAGATTTAATTGACGGGTTTTCAAGAGATGCACTGGCTTTGCAATATATTCACGATAATATTAAACCGGATGGCATTATTACAACGAAAACAACCCTTGTTAAAGCCTCCAAAAATATAAATATGTTTGTAATCCAAAGGCTGTTTATGCTGGATCATTTGTCCTTAGAAACCGGTATCAGTTCCATTGAAGACATGCATCCTAATGCTGTTGAGATTTTACCGGGCATTATGCCTAAGATTACAAAAAAGATAGTTGGAGAAACAAAAGTACCGATTATCACAGGCGGTTTAATTATGGACAAGGAAGATGTTATGCAAAGCTTAAAGGCAGGAGCAACAGCAATATCCACCAGTTGTGAAGAAGTCTGGTATATGTAACATATATATTTGGCATACAAAATGTAAAATAGACAAAGGGGGCAATCACATTGAAAAAATTAATCAATCAACCGGAAAATGTAGTTGAAGAAATGATAGAAGGTATCGTATTGGCACATCCCGAATATGTTAGGAAATTAAAGGAATTTAATGTGTTGGTAAGAAAGAATTCACCGATAACAGGGAAAGTAGCTTTGGTAAGCGGCGGCGGAAGCGGACATGAACCATCTCATGGGGGGTATGTAGGAAAAGGTATGTTAGACGGGGCAGTTGCAGGAGATGTATTTACATCACCCACTCCGGATCCTATATATGAAGCTATTAAGGCAGTAGACGGCGGAGCAGGGGTTCTTCTGATTGTAAAGAATTACACCGGAGATATAATGAACTTTGAAATGGCAAAAGAAATGGCAGAAATGGAACTGATTAAAGTAGACTATGTTGTGGTAAATGATGATGTTGCTGTAGAAAATAGTACATACACTGCAGGAAGGCGTGGAATTGCAGGAACTGTATTTGTACATAAAATTGCAGGGGCAAAGGCTGAAACAGGTGCAACTTTGGAAGAAGTAAAAGAAACTGCCCAGAAAGTAATAGATAATGTAAGAAGTATGGGTATGGCTTTAACTCCTTGTATTGTACCGGCAGCCGGAAAAGCAAACTTTACATTGGGCGAAAATGAAATGGAAATCGGCATGGGTATTCATGGAGAACCGGGAACCCACAAAGATACTTTAAAAACCGCAGATGAAGTTACAGAACACTTAGTTTGTAAAATCTTAGAGGATCTGAAATTAAAAGATGGTGAAGAAGTAGCCGTTATGGTGAACGGCCTGGCCTCCACTCCTTTAATGGAATTATATATTGTAAATAAAAAAGTCAATGAAATCCTTTGGGAAAAAGGTATAAAAGTATATAAGACACTGGTTGGCGAATTCATGACTTCTCTTGAAATGGCAGGATGTTCTGTTAGTATTTTAAAATTGGATAAAGAGTTAAAAACATTGTTAGATGCAACTGCAGATACACCGGCTTTTAAATCTTTATAGTCTGCTAAAGAAGATAGGGTTTCTTAAGATTTCTGCCGTTATTAATGGCGCTAAAGCGCCTGAATCGAGGTAAACATGAGTATCAACAGAGCAAAGGTCATTGAGATAATCAATAAAATAGCAGATAGAATCGAAGAAAATAAGCTGTATCTGACAGAACTGGACGCGGTTATAGGAGACGGAGACCATGGTCTTAATATGAGTAAAGGGTTTCATGCAGTTAGAGAAAAACTAAAGGAGGATGCCGGTAACAATATAGGAGACATTCTAAAAAAGACGGGAATGACTTTAGTTTCTAATGTGGGTGGTGCTTCAGGCCCCTTATATGGAACCGCTTTTATGAAAGCCGGACTGGAGGCAGGCAGCAAAGAAGAAATAGATGTCATTGATTTTGAAAAGATGTTAACAGCAGCTTTAGATGGAATTAAAATGAGAGGAAAGGCTGTATTAGAGGATAAAACCATGGTAGATGCCATAGAACCGGCACTTTACGCTTTAAGCAAGGCCATTCAACTTGGGTTATCTTCCAAAGAAGCATTAAAAGAAGCAGTAGATGCTGCTTACAAAGGAGTGGAACATACAAAAGCTATTATTGCCCGTAAGGGCAGGGCAAGCTATCTGGCAGAACGCAGCATTGGTCATCAGGATGCAGGAGCCACTTCAAGTGCACTTATTTTTAAAACTATATATGAAGAAATAAATGTGTAGAGTAATATTATTCCTATAAGGTAAATCATTATAAGGTAATGTTAGGCAATTTTAAAAATATTAGTTTCATGAAAATTTATCATAATGGTATAGCAGATGATACTATAATCACCTTGGTAAAAATACATAACTAGGAGAAAAAATATGGTAGGACTGGTAATCGTATCTCATAGTGAAAAAATAGCAGAAGGATTAAAAGAATTGGCAGGGCAAATGGCAACAGACGTATCCATTGCAGCAGCGGGAGGGACTAATGATGGACGATTGGGTACAGATGCAGAAAAGATAATCACTGCCATAAATAAAGTGTATACACAAGATGGAGTTCTTGTCCTTTTTGACATCGGTAGTGCTTATATGAGTGCGGATATAGCCTTAGAATGCCTCTCAGAAGAAATGAGAGAAAAGGTGGAAATCCTTGATACTGCTTTAGTGGAGGGAACAATTACAGCAGCCATTGAATGCAGCCTCAATAAGTCACTTACTGAGATCAAAGAAGAATTAAAATCCTTAAGTATAGTAAAAATGCCCCAATAACCGTAACGATGCAAAGTTTTCAGATTCTATGCAAGTCATACGAAGAAGAATAATAAATAGGAGGGTAGTATTTATCCCTCCTATGAGTACCGAATAAAGATTAATTTGCAGAAAGCAAAAGAGTCTCAATTCTCCTGAACTATTTCTAAAATACTCTTTTTGATAGCCTCTGCTCTATCAACTTTATTTCTTCCCAAACTATATAACGTCACGTCCTCATGTTTTGTATTTTCACTTATATCTTTTGTATATCTATTAAATCTAACATTTCCATTTGATGTAATAAAAAGGTATGTCATATTTGTGTATATTTGAATTTGCCATGAAATATCTTTTTCTTCTCTATCTTTATCAAAAACTCCTTTTATGTTATGATAAAGTTTTTGTTCTTCCACGATTTCTTTTATATAATCATACCGTACATCATTTATTTCCACGGAATAATTAGTATACTTTATTGTTGGCTCGCCATCTTTTATATCAAATTCAACGAATGCAATATAAAGGTCGTTCCATTTTTCTTCAATATCAAGTTTAAAATAATTAGGCTTAAAAAAATAAAATACTATCAATGTTATTACTATAAAAAGACCTATAAATAACCATCTTTTTTTCATTAATCTCACCCTACAATTCCAAATTTAACTTGAATTATTCATGATAATTCGCAACGGCGTTTCACGCTGTATAGTTACTTATTTTATATTTATATTTCATCTTATAAGTTAATTAATTGTATAGAAAAAGACTTCAACTTTGTTAAAATTTAAGTAATCCACTCCAAACAATGACAAAGGGGAAACCTTTCTATGTCCAGTTTAACAGCTCAATTTCTTGAAAGCAATAATTATTTTAAAATGCCTGCTTTTGAGCAAATATTTATTTCTCCGTTTCGTCTTTCGAAGCTAATCTACACTTGATTTGGCCTGATAAAAGAGAAATACTTACTAATATAAAGGAAAAGATTATCATATAAAATGCAATCTTTAAATTAAATGCAAATGAAATTATTAAAATGATACTTTCAATGAAGTCAATTCAGGTTATAAACTCAAAATAAAAATATTGACATATATAGATTAACTATATATAATGACATATATAGATAATCTATATATAAAGGAGGACAATATACTGTGATTGATAAAAGCTTGATTACAGGCAGTACAACAACTCTTATCCTGAAATTACTTGAAGAACAGGATATGTACGGGTATCAGATGATTGAGACTCTCGCAAAGAAATCCGATGATACTTTTCATCTGAAAGCCGGTACCTTATATCCAATTCTTCACAATCTGGAGAAGGAAGGAATGGTGGAGGCTTACGAGGAAAAAGCAGAGGGAGCCAAGATTCGAAAGTATTACCACTTAACCTCTAAGGGCAGAAAGCTTTTAAAAGGGAAGCAACAGGAATGGATGGAGTATACTGCTGCAGTGAATAAGGTGTTGAATGGAGGTGTTAGTGTTGCCCTCATCTGATGAAATTACAAGATATAGCACAACCGTATGTGAACAAGTGAGATGGAAAAAAGCACATCCTGGTATAGCGAAGGAGATAGAAGATCATCTTTGTGACCAACGTGATTATTATCTATCGGAAGGAGAAGAGGAAGAGACAGCAACTGAAAAGGCAATCCTGCAAATGGGTGACCCGGTCAGTGTGGGGCTGGAACTTGATAAGACATATAAGCCTAAGCCTCAATGGATACTGATTTTGCTGACGGTTACTTTAATGTTGGTGGGAACCGGGGCAAGATATTTTATTGATAGTTCTGAGGCATCTTTAAGGAACTTCAGTATTGTTCCCCATATTATTGCTATAGCAATATTTTTTGCGGCTTATTTTCTGGATTTTACAACCCTGGCAAAATATCCAAAGGCAGGTTATTCTTTGATTTTATTACTTAGTATGGTTGGTCTTGCTTTAGGTCCCGAAGTAAATGGAAGAGCCTGGTTTGCCTTTGCCGGATTTGCAGTCAGCCTGTCCTATTTAGCCCTAATATTTCCTCTTACCTATTCACTACTTATTTATTCAATGAGAAATAAAGGAACCAAAGGATTACTTCTTTGTGTAATAGGTTATGTACCCTACGGAATTATATTATTACTGGTTCCGTCTATTACCGGTTTTGTATTTTATACTTTTTCCGCATTTATTCTATTATTCGTAACAGTAAGAAGAGGATGGTTTGGGGGCAGTAAAAAAACTGGTTTGCTTATGGTTCTCATTCCCGCGGCTTTAGGGGCCATCTCAATGATATCTATATTTCTGCTTCAGCCTTACCGGCTCCAGCGGCTTACAATACTGCTGGATCCTTCATCCGATCCAAGAGGATATCAGACTACAGTTATACGTGATCTCATATCCGGTGCGGTATTTATAGGTAAGGGGACAATTCCACAGCAATATGAAAGTACTGTGTTATTAATGCCAGGAATTGATACAGACCAAATACTTACCTTATTAATACATAACTATGGATGGATTGTGTTCATAGGTATTACACTTTTATTTATTGTATTTTCAATTTTAGGCTTTAAGTATGTATCCAAGCAGCGAAGTGTACTGGGTTTTCTGGTCTCTCTATCCATTCTGCTGATTTTTGTAATGCAGACTGTTTCTTACATTGCTGGTAATCTTGGATATGGCTTATTAACACAATTGTCCTTACCTTTGGTATCCTATGGGAGATCGGCATTGTTGTTGAATGCCGGATTAATCGGTATCATGCTTTCTGTATTTCGAACCGGGGATGTTGTTCAGGATGGCGGTCAGCCATATGTTAAGGATGGCTCATTTATTTCCTATGAAAACGGGAAGCTGATTATTAATTTAAAAGGATAAAAAATATTAAAGATATGATTGACAAACTGCATTTCCATCTATATTATATCAGGTAATAAGAAAAAGATATTGAAAAGGAATAGTAGTGGAAAGCCTCCTTTTCGTCTCTTGTCTTAAGAGAGGAAAAGGGGGCTTTTATATTCTAAATTATAAGAAAAGGACATATGAAATAGTAAATAAGGCCAACAAGGAGACTATATGGAAAAAGCAAGAGAACATAAAAGGAACAGTAACATCAATGCCGAAAGCCAACAAGACCGGAAGGAAGCAAAGGCGAATTATGGTTTACTTACAGCAACTACAATGATTATTGGAATCGTTATTGGTTCCGGCATATTTTTTAAAAGTGATGATGTATTAATCTATACTGGAGGAGATGCAAAGTTAGGAGCTTTGGTATTCTGTATCGGAGCATTCAGTATTATATTTGGAAGCCTCACTCTCATAGAATTCTCAGTTAGAACAAAGAAAAATGGAGGTTTTGTAGGATATTATGAAGATTTTATATCTAAAAGAGTTGCATGTGGATTTGGGTGGTTTCAAACGTTTATCTATTTTCCATCCGTAACTGCAGTAGTTTCATGGGTAGCCAGCCTTTATATTTTTTCACTGTTTAATATAGAGGCAGGTCTTGAAGCACAGATCATATTAGGATTCCTGCTTATGACCATGATATATGCCCTTAATATAATATCAGTTAAAGTAGGAGGATATTTTCAAAATGCATCAACCATACTTAAGCTGATTCCTTTAATAGGGTTGGCTATTATTGGATTGTTCTGGGGTGCTTCCAATCCTGAAATTCCGGCGGGTATAGAAATCATTGAAAAAAGTAAAGTAGGGTTAAGATGGGTGGCTGCTTTAACACCTATTGCATATTCCTATGATGGCTGGACTATTGCAACCAGCATTACCAATGAAGTTAAGAATCCAAAAAAGAACATGTCTCTTGCCCTTGTTATTGGCCCTTTGGTTGTGTTGGGTGTATACTTGATGTATTTTCTAGGACTTAGCAATATGCTGGGAACAGAATATCTTATGTCTACCGGTAATAACGCCGTAAATAAAGCCGGTGAATTAATATTGGGAAGCAATGGATCTAAAATTATAGTAATATTCGTAATTATTTCTGTTTTAGGTGTGGTTAATGGTGTAATCTTGGGAGGTTTAAGAATGCCTCAGGCCCTGGCAAGTAAGAATATGATTCCCAATTCTGAGAAAATCGCAGAGATACAGCCTAAGGTGGGGCTATCCCTCAGCTCCTGTTTTATTTCTTATGTTACTGCTGTTATCTGGTTAGTACTTCATTATTTAACACAAAAAACCGGAATATTAAGAAATTCAGATGTCAGTGAAATATCGGTAGTATTTAGCTATACCTGCTATATTGTATTATATATTAAAGTAATTAAGATGTGGAAAGACAAAATAGTAGACAGCTTTTTTAAGGGAATGATATGCCCGATATTTGCCATACTGGGATCTCTGATTATATTTACAGGTGGTATTGTAACAAATCCGTTCTATGTAATTATTTTCATGATCACATGCTTTATAGTTTGTATAGCTGGCTTTTTATATTATAAGAGAACCAATAAATAATAATAATGCACATGATATTCTGAATCATATATATATTCAATTATGAAGATATTCTAAATTTAGTGATGGTTTTTGAATCCTATAATATTCTGAACCATAATGGCCTTTTTGCATGATGAATTATTATGTGATCCCGAACATTATATTATTCTGTCATGTCATTCTAAGCCAGAAAGGCGAAGAGTCTCAATAATAGAAGATTCTTCGCCTTTCTGGTTCAGCGTGATAGTTTTACAGTAATCCTTTATAATAGGATAGGATAAATTTTCAGCAAAGGATATGCTAAGTTCTTTATATGATAGTTATTTCTCACCTTTTAGGACTTCTCTTGCTATTAGTAAACCTCTCATTGTTTTAGGAAATCCTGCTGTTGGAGCTACTAAAAGAATAGAGTGTTCGATCTCATCTCTTGTACATCCGCCTTTTAATGCTTTCAGGATATGTGTTCTTAAGGAAAATTCGTTTTGACATTCTGTTGATAGTGCCACTTTAATTAACCATCTTGTTTTCTCATCCAAAGGGCCGCCTTTTTCGTGAACTAATTTTCCAAAGTTTTCATAGGCATCATATATTTCACCGTGTTTTTCGATAAAGTAGTCCAGATTTTTTTCTATTACTTTGTAATTGTTTATTTCCTGATCCATTTAATCACCACCTTTGTTGTATTATTTCCAATTTTGATAATCTTTAATATATGGAAATGAATTTTTTGTTCATTAGATAGAAGAAATTGTTACTTAAATCAGAAAGGGTAGCCGATGCAAACCATCCCCCGCAGCAGTTAAGCTAATGAAAAAGTTGTGGATGAAGCCACTTTAAGTGATTTTGCAAAGCAACCGAAAGCTCCGATGCCTTTTTTATTGAGGCGGAGGGAGAAGCACTTGTCCTAATTTATCCACAGTGCTACTGCGCATTTGTGAAACGCTCTGAAAACCTTGTTCCTATGCAGTGGTGTTACTGCTCTCTAGGCTATGCATAGGAAATGTTCAGCGCGGTGACAGGACATTCTGCAAAGGCGTAATTAAGAATTTTTATCAATAAAATACTTGCTATTTTAGTATTTTTATTATATCCTAGTATACAAGTTATTGTAGTAAGTAATGATAGTAATATAAATGAAATATTAATATTTGGGGATGCTATCGATAAGATCGGTAGCATTTTTTATTTTATAGGATGCTGCAACCTGTAAAATGCAGCAAACGCTTTCTTGTTTTTTAGATAAGAATATATAAAATTTTACTTAAAATGAAAGGTGATCAAAATGAGCGATACCATGAGAATACTTTCTTTTGAAAGTCTCCTTGACATAACTTTAAAAGACTACTATACAAAAGGAAAAATATTTGAAATAGAAGAGAAGTTTTTTTATAAACCAGGCAATGAAAGTTTGGAAATGAATTTTAACGGTGAGTACTTAAGAACTCCAATAGGGCCAGCGGCAGGGCCTCATACACAATTAGCACAGAATATATTATCGGCTTATATAACAGGCTCCAGATTTTTTGAACTGAAAACGGTTCAAATCATAGATGGTAAGCAAATGCAGGAGATTATTAAGAAGCCATGTATTGATGCAAGAAACGTAGGTTATAACGTGGAATGGTCAACGGAATTATCAATAGAAGAAGCCAAAAGTGAATATATCAAAGCTTCCGTACTGTTACAGGTTATGGCAATTGAATTGGGTATATCGGATATAAAAGATTTTGCGTTTAACATAAGTGTGGGATATGACTTACAGGGAATTCAATCTAAGAAAGTATCGGAATTTATCGATGATATGAAAGAGGCAAAGGATACCGAAACTTTTAAGGAATGTATTGTTGTATTAAAAAATAATATTCATGAATTTAAGAGATTTAAATCTGAAGACATTAGCAAAATATCTTCTAATATTACAAATTTAGTTACGGTATCCACACTTCATGGATGTAAACCGGAAGAAATTATTGATATTGGTACCCATTTGATTACCAATAAAAAAATAAATACTTTTATTAAATGTAATCCAACTTTGTTAGGATATGATTATGTAAGAGAAATCTTGGATAATTTAGGATATGATGAAGTAATTATCAAAAGAGAAGACTTTGACAGTGACCTAAAATATGATAAGGCAGTTGATATTATTTCGGAATTGAAACAATTAGGTAAGGAAAACGGAGTAAGGGTTGGAATCAAGTTAACCAATACATTGGCAGTTGATAACCGCAGAGATGTGTTACCTGGCAAAACAATGTATTTATCAGGAAAACCTCTTTATGCTATTGCCCTTGGTATAGCAGCTAAATTCGCGGAAAGTTTTGAAGGCAACATTCCTATTTCCTTATCAGGAGGGATTGATAAGAACAATATAGTTTTTGTAATAAGAACAGGTATTGCTCCTGTAACATTTTCCACCATACTTTTAAAACCACGGGGATACATTAATATAAAAGATATTGTTGGTAAGTTAAAAAACGAGAATTTCTCATTTGACCGGCTTGATATAGATGGTATAAAGGAATTGGCAGAGGCTGCAAAATCAGATGTAAATTACAAAAATAAAGGGGACGGAAGAATACTGGAAGATACGCTCCCTTGCTATGACTGTTTTAAAGTAAATTGTGGTTTATGTGTGGATGTATGTCCAAACCGTGCCAACATTAAATTATATGATGACCGTTTTGATGCTCCATACCAGATTGTACACATTGAAAGCAGGTGCAATGAATGTGATAACTGCCATACCTTCTGTACAAGAGGGGGATTCCCATATTTTAATAAGCCAACCATATTTGCTGATTCAGAAGAATATAATAATTCTGAAAATGCAGGTTTTCTATCATTAGGAGAACACAAATATCAAGTTCGAAATGAAGATGGCATCGAGTATGTTTATGATGCAAAAGCAGAAAAATCTTCAGAAGGCAAGCAAATTGACATGATATTGCAGTCATTAATAAAAGATTATTCGTATTTACTTGAAAATAAATAAGAACAAAATTAGTCACAATCTTTATAGAATTCATATTTCTTAAAAAGATTGTGGCTTTTTCGTTACTATATTTTCACGTTATATGTTATTATAATAGTATAATACATATATGTTAAGAAATGCTTATAAAATATGAATACATATAGAACACTTTATACTATGACGAGTAAAGAAATGTATAAAAAATCCAGAAGAAAGGTGAAGCCTGTTTACACCCTTTGATATATACAGTTTTATGAGATTTTTTATCTACATTTCTATCCAATATCAATATTAAACTCAAAGGAGGATTACAATGAACAAATTTGAATTCTATTCACCCACAAAAGTTATTTTTGAGAAAGATGCAGAGCAGAGAGTAGGTTCTGAAATAAAGAAATGGGGCGGTAAGAAAGTATTAATACATTACGGCGGCAGCAGTGCAAAGAAAAGCGGACTTCTTGACCGTGTGGAAGCTTCTTTACGGAAAGAAAATATGGATTACGTTATGTTAGGGGGAGCCCAGCCGAATCCACGTCTTTCCTTAGTAAGAGAAGGTATAGAACTTTGCCGGAAAACAGGCGTTGATTTTATTCTTGGAGTAGGGGGAGGCTCTGCTATAGATTCCGCTAAAGCAATTGCTTTAGGAGTTCCTTATGAAGGTGATGTATGGGAGATATATGAAGGAAAGGCTGTGCCAAAAACTGCGCTTCCTCATTGTAATATTATAACTTTAGCTGCAACCGGAACAGAAACAAGTGCAAGCAGTGTTATTACCAATGAGGAAGGATGGTTAAAGAAAGGTTATAATTGTGAATTTAACCGTCCGCGTTTTACATTATTAAATCCGGAACTGCTTTATACTTTACCACCATATCAGACTGCCTGCGGTGTTGTTGATATTATGATGCATACTATGGATCGCTATTTTTCACCGGGGGGAATCAATGAAATGACAGATAGAATTGCAGAAGCAGTGTTGCGTACTACAATTCAATATGGGGCTGTATGTATGAAAGAGCCTGAGAATTATGAGGCACGTTCAGAGATTCTTTGGGCAGGAAGTTTGTCTCATAATACTCTCACCGGCCTTGGACGTAAGGGAGACTGGGCAGTACACCAAATGGAACATGAATTAAGCGGTAAATATGATGTGGCACATGGCGCAGGTTTGGCTGCAATATGGGGTGCCTGGGCAAGGTATGTATATAAAGAAGATGTTATGCGGTTTGCACGGTTTGGTGTGAATGTATGGAACTTAAATCTAAACTATGAGAATCCGAAAGAAACTGCTTTAGCTGCCATAGAGGTTACTACAGACTATTTCTGTTCCTTGGGAATGCCAATTAACATACCGGAATTAATCGGAAGAAAGGCCACAGAAGAGGAAATGCGGGAAATGGCTGTAAAATGTACTTTCTTTGGCAATAGAACTATTGGAGGCATAAAAGTATTAGGTGAAGAAGATATTTATAACATATATGTTGAAAGTAATAAATAATCTTATAATGAATGATTTATGTGGAGATAATAACTACTTTTGAAAACTGAATAAACTTTTAAAAAACTGTCATTCTGGGAATAAGTCAATATAGCCGAAATATAAATTAAGCACTGCTTTTAGAACTGTATGGAGTTCCCGATCCATACAGTTCGTTGAGCTTCGGCGTAATTCGGTCAAGAATTTATAATTGTTTCTGCTGAATTCTGGGGAAGAATCCGGGCTTTGGGAAAATTCAGGCTTATTTAAGCTCAAAGATTCCTCACATAAACAGCTCAGGATGACAGTTTATTATATTTTTTTAAAGAACTCCATGGGCTATTGCAAAAACTGATACATTTCAGTAAATTAATTTACAATTTACTTAGAAAGATTAAGAAAGAAGATGTCTTATCTGTATATTAGTTTTAATATCATATATTGGAACATATTATTATTTAGTTAGTATGTTTTTCTATATGAAAGGTATAACGCCATGAAAAATATTAAAATAAAAGGTTTCTTCAAAAGGCAGGTTGTAGAAAAGGTTGTTATTATAATAGCTTCCATTGCGCTTATTTATTTGATAATTTCATTGTATTTTATAAATCATTTTTTCTTTCGAACAGTAATAAACGGGGCGGATGTCTCCTTAAAAGCATATGATGATATAGAAGAAATATTTGAGCGTTATACCCATGATTATGAATTAATGCTACTTGAACGAAATGATGAAACGGAAAAAATAAAAGGGGCAGATATAGGATTACGGTACAATAAAAAGAATAGTGTGTCCAAGATCTATTCCATGCAAAGCTCACTGGGATGGTTCCCTTCTTTATTTAAAGAACAAAAGTATAATGTAAATGATCTATTTGTTTATAATACTGAAGAATTAAAAAGTAAAATAAATGAATTAGAATGCTTAAATAAAAAAATAATTGAGCCAAAAAACGTAGGCTTTAAGTATTCAAATGGCTCCTATTTAATGGTTAAAGAACGGTATGGAAATAAGACAGATAAGGTTAAATTAGTGAAAACTATTAAAACTGGAATATTGACAGGAGTAACAAAAATAGATTTAGATGAAAAGCAATGTTACGTAAATCCAAAGTACACTATAAATTCCCAGAAGGCTATGGAAACCAGGAAGTTATTAGATAAATATGTAAAAGCAAAAATCACATATTTATTTGGAAGTGAAAATGAAGTACTGACGGGAAATATAATAAATAAATGGTTAACAGTGGACGAAGAGTTGGAAGTAGTAATAGATGAAGCAGAGGTAATGAAATATGTGCAGGCTTTGGGTAAAAAATATGATACCATCGGTGTTACACGAGACTTTAAAACTTCTACCGGAAAAATAGTGGAAGTTAAAGGCGGAATTTACGGCTGGAAAATTAATAAGGCCAAGGAGACAGAAGCCTTGCTAGGGCATATAAAACAAGGTGAAAGTATTGAAAAAGAACCCCAATATTCGCAGAAGGCTTTTTCCAGGGAGAAAAACGATATTGGTAATACATATGTAGAAATCAACATAACCAGACAGCATGTTTGGTTTTATAAAGATGGGAAAATGATAATTCAGGGCCCGGTAGTCACGGGAAATCCAAGTAAAGGTAATTCCACAAAGCTTGGAACATTTATGTTGAACTATAAAATAAAAGGAGCAACTTTAAGGGGACCGGGTTATGAGGCAAAAGTAACTTATTGGATGCCTTTTTATGGAAATATAGGGTTGCATGATGCAAGCTGGAGATATTCTTTTGGAGGAGATATTTATAAGAGAAGAGGTTCCCATGGATGTGTAAACGCTCCGAAACATTTGGCTAAAATTATTTTTGAATATATCGAAGAGGGAACTCCAATTATTTGTTATGAAGAATAAAGAGATGCTGAAAAACTGCCCGAAGGGAAAACAGGGGCAGTTTTTATATTGTTTTTGTATTTTAGCAGAAGGATAGAGAGTAATTTCATTTAAGATATGAAGGGAAGGATTTCACATGGATATGTTCTATGTATTAGGATAGAGAATTAAGTGTATTTTTATATTCTCTGTAGTATAATTATCATATTCATAAATGCTTATGTTGGGAGCAGGACTAAGGATAATTCTGAAACCAGAAAAAGTATAACAACAACTCCCAGCCACGGTGCCTAAGGGGTATCACAATATTAATGAAGATTCATATGGGAGGAATTTTATGGATAAGCAATTAAATTTACTTTATTTAAGTGCAACTGACACAACAGCTAAGATTGTGAAAGAAATAGCATATGGTATCGGAGAGCCGGTAAAGGAGTACAATATTACATTACCGGGGGACAGGCAAAAAGAACTTAGCTTTCATAATGATGAGGTAGTAATTATTGGAGTTCCTGTTTATGCTGGGAGGGTTCCGGAATTTTTAACAGAATATTTTGTAAATGTAAAGGGAAATCATACCAAAGCAGTTTTTCTCGTTGTATATGGAAACCGTGATTATGAAGATGCTCTTTTAGAGTTAGAAGATATTTTTGAAGGGAATGGATTTATTGGTATTGCAGCAGGAGCCTTTATTGGTGAGCATTCCTATACTGGAAAGTTAGCTGCCGGAAGACCGGATGAAGATGACTTAAAGTCTGCCCGGGAGTTTGGAATGAAAATAAAAGATAAATTAATAAATATAAATGCTCATGGTAAGATAGAAAAACTTATTGTCAAAGGAAATTATCCATATAAGGAAAGAAAGTATCAACAACCTGTTGCACCAGAAACAAATGATAAATGCATTAATTGCGGAATATGTGCAACTCATTGCCCTAAGGGTGCTGTTGATCTTGTGAACTTTAGAGTCGTTGACGCAACTAAGTGTATTAAATGTTGCAGATGTGTAAAAAGATGTCCTGCTAATGCAAAGGCTATAAATCAAGAATCATTTATTCAGTTTACCCAAGGTCTAATTGATAAATTTAGTATAACAAGGCATGAGCCAGAAATATTTCTATAATTTTCCTTGTTACATACAAATTAATATATATTTGAATGGTAACATAGAATCTATATGAACTATAGGAGGTATTTTATCATACTATATTACAAAAGCATTTAAGGAATAAATTGTATGAGTCAATACGGACCTCCCGGCAGCCCACCCCCTGCAACTATTCCACGAAAACCAAGAAATTCTTATATTATTGACTGTATGTACTCATATACGTATGTATGGCCTATAAATGGAAGACCCTTCTGGTTCTATCCTACAAGTGTAGAGTATGGTGCAGTATCTGGATATAGATGGACTGGAAGTTTCTGGACATTTTATGGATTTGATCCCAGATTTATTGATCAAGTTGCGTGTTATCCAGTTCCAACTCTTTACTAAATAAATTTGAGAAAATCCACCAGTAGATTTCTTTTATGCCCTTTGTGTACAGTATTGTATATTAAGGGCATTTTTTTAAGTACAAGAGGAACTGATTGGTTACATGTTTTAAGACTAAACTGGTTAGTAAGCTGGAAACAGCCCTATCTTTTTACTTGGAAATTTAAATTACGGATTCCGAAGTAATGTCATTAGTGGTATAATTAGTTTTGCGACGAACACAATTACAAAAATACCAAAAGTTCAAGGAGGACTACTTTTGAAAGAAAGACTAAATTATAAGCAAAACATACTAATAGGTTCGTTACTATTTGGATTATTTTTTGGTGCAGGTAACTTGATTTTTCCGGTGAAAATGGGCCAGGCAGCCGGGAATAATATGCCACTGGCTACTATTGGATTTCTAATTACAGGGGTGGGACTGCCTGTGTTAGGTATTATTGCATCAGCCCTTTCGGAAAGTGAAAGTTTATATGATATGGGCAGGCCCGTTAGTTCATTATATTCAATTGTATTTACTTGCTTATTATATTTGACCATTGGACCATTGTTTGCTATTCCACGTACTGCTACAGTTGCATTTGAAGTAGGAATGCATCCGTTTATTGGAGAAGAAAATTTAAAGTTGGGATTATTTATTTTTTCCTTTATCTTTTTTGCTCTGACTTTATATTTTTCCCTGCGGCCAGGGAGGATTTTAGATTGGGTAGGGAGATACCTTACTCCTGTTTTTTTAGTTCTTTTGTCTATTTTGTTAATTGCAACCTTTGTAAAACCGATGGGACAGATAAGTCCTTATCCGCCACAGGGAGATTATATTGCAAAACCGCTGTTTACCGGGCTATTAGACGGGTATAACACAATGGATGCATTAGCCTCTCTAGCTTTTGCTATTATTATTATTTCTAACATAAAGAAGTTTGGAATTAAAGATTCACGTTCTGTTGCCATTGAAACCTGCAAATCAGGATTGGTTGGTGTTATTGGCATGGCAGTTATATATGCCTCATTAGCATATATGGGAGCTACAAGCTTAGGAAGTTTAGGCAGTGCTGAAAACGGAGGAATTATTTTATCCATGGTCAGCAATCATTATTTTGGCTCTGTAGGTAAAGTATTACTTGCGGCTATTGTTGGAATTGCGTGTTTAAAAACCTCTATCGGACTAATAACTTCATGCTCTGAAATGTTTAGTACCATGTTTCCAAAAACCATCTCTTATAAAAAATATGCAGTAGTATTTACAATTTTTTCTTTTATAATTGCAAATTTTGGATTAAACAATATAATTCAGCTATCGATACCGGTATTAATGTTTCTCTATCCACTGGCAATCACTTTGATTGTATTGTCTTTATTAGCGCCATTTATTCATAAGCAAAGGGATATTTATAAATGGACAACGGGATTTACAATTGTTGCGGCAATACCTGATTTTTGTAAAGCTCTGCCTGAAGCTATGGGAGGTAATATGGTGGTAAAACAGATTGTTAAATTCGCTCATTTATATTTGCCCGGATTTGATTATGGATTTGGTTGGATAGTACCGGCATTTTGTGGGTTTCTTATTGGGTTGATTATATGGGGAGTTCGTGCAAAAAAAGCATAGTATCTTCTAAAAAAACAAGTAATCTAATTAATAAAAGGGTAAGTCTAAAACGTTAATCTGGTATGTAAAAAGAACTTATATAATAATAAATCCTATAGGAGAAGTTTTATGAAGGATAAAACACTGGAATATTTAATAAATAATTCTTGCCCAACTATAGCCATGCGGATTAGAGAAGAAATATATGAAGAAAAGCTTAGTAAAGCAGAAAAAGTTGATTATTTTACTGAAATCATAAATCAAACAACAGTTAAGAAAGTATTAGAATGGCAAGGTAAGGAGGGCTATTTTGGTACAAGATTTCATACTCCCCCTTCCAACAGTAAGGTATGGTCACATGAAGGCTGTGTAAGATATTTACTTGAATTGGGGCTGGACCTTAGTTTTCTGCCATTAAAAAAGGCACTGGATGTATTACTTTTAGAAGGATGGGAAAAAGAATGTACTGGTAAGGCAGCGGAAATCTTTGGTGCCGGTAATATTAAGGCAAGTCTTTTTGCACAAGCTGGGTTAGAAGATTATGATTTTATGAAACAATGGATAGAAGTAGCATTACAAGCCTTTCGATTTATTTATGAAGCTCATGATTTAACTGATATTGCAATTCCATATAAAGATAAGCAGATATTCGTTGAGGGAAAATACTTACCTATCATATACCATTTAAGAATACTTGCATTTACATACTCTTGGAGGAACGATAAAAACATAGCTATGATAATGGAAGCTTTTAATAAATTATATAAATGGCTGCCCATAAAGCCTATATATATAAAATATAAATCCCAATTAATTGCTCCAGGTGGCAATATAGCTTATGAATATAATAATGACTTATTTAAGATAGAAAAGAAATTTGCATTTCATTGGCTAAGCTTCTATGAACTGATAGCTCGTATGGGGATGCTTTATGATAAATCACCTTTTAGGAAGCATTTTGAAAGTCTTTTGTCATACCTTAAAGAGAACCATGGATTCTTTTTAGAAAAGTATGATAAAAAAGCATTTGTTTACTGGTCCGGATACTCTGGTATGAGTCTGGAAGACAATTGGAGAAGCCATAAAAATCAGATTAACGACCTGACTTTCCGCGTATGCTTAATTGAGGCATTGGCGGATAGGGCATGTATATATTAAATCGTTGTTGACAGTAATTATTATGCAATGTAATATAAGAATATAATTTAATAGAAAAGGTGATGGAAGTCCGGCATACCAGATGTCATAAAATCAGTGACTTGAGTATGACTGGAAAAGAGTAGATGAAATCAATTCAATAGGTTAAATTCTAACTGTTTTAAACAGTTTAGTTTTTGTACCTAATGTTTGATTTTGTTTTACTCTTAACCTTTCTTTACCTTAGGAAGATTAGCCGTAGAGTAAAATCTACGGCTTTTTATTTTGGCCAGTTATGGAAGGAGAAATGATTATGTTCAATGCTATGACTAAAATTTTAGAAAGACCTGCTCTTTATAAAAACACAGAGGTTGCATTTTGGAATGATGAATACATTTCCAAACAAATGCTCAAAGCACACCTTGACCCCGAATTTGAAGGTGCAAGCAGAAAATTAAAGTTTATAGAAAAATCCGTTGCATGGATAAAAGAAATAGTACCCCCCTCAAGTTACCCGTTACTTCTTGATATAGGGTGTGGACCTGGAATATATGCTGAAAGGTTCACGGGAATAGGCTATCAAGTAACTGGAATTGATTTTTCAATACGGTCAATAGACTATGGGCAAAACTCGGCTATAAAGCAAGGTCTAGATACAATTCCTTCAGAAGAGTAGTATAATGGAAAAGAATATATTAAAGTATTTGTGTTATAATCTCATGTGAACATGAAAAATAAAGAGAGCAAGTTATTAATTCAATTATTTATGTCTAAATATTTAACGCAGATTCTCATATATATATGAAATAATAAAATTTAAGGAAGTGTCTTGTAATGTTAAAGAGAATTAGAAAGTTTAGGAATGTGGCAGTGTGACCTAAGTTAAGGAATAAATAAAAACTTAAATTTAGGAGGACAAGATGAATAATACTATACTGTTATAGGAGGAAATCCTGCAAAACATATAAAAGAAAGATTTGATAAAGACAAGATAGATATGTTACTTGAAATGAAATGGTGGGATTAATAACGTAGATATATTGTCTAGTTCGGATATAAGTAAATTGTATAAATACTGAATCAATTTAAAATAATGGTATATTTTGAATACAGCCTTATTTATTTAATGTACAACAGGTTATGGGCATAACTACTATATTTATTACTTTTAAATTATGAAGCAGTAAACTCATAAAAAATTATCCTCAAAAATAAAAGCTATGGGATTATATCTCATAGCTTTTTCGGGTATAGTAATAAAGATAAAAAATGAATGAAGGGGAGCGTGATAATATGCCAAAAGAAAAAATAAATGAAAAAGCTAATAAGCTGATAAATGAAAAATCACCATACCTATTACAGCATGCATATAACCCAGTAGATTGGTATCCATGGAGAGAAGAAGCTTTTGCAAAGGCTAAGGAAGAAGATAAACCAATATTTCTATCCATTGGTTATAGCACCTGCCACTGGTGACCAGTTTGTAAAAGCAAGTATATATTATAAACTAAGTATGAGATTTTGACGTTCCTAAAGTGGAGCGTCTTTTTTTTTGCCCTTTAGAGAGAGCTTTTTAATATAGAGGTATCGTGAAAATGATACTCTTTTTAGGCGTTCAGAAATGAGTGCCTTTTTCTTGTCTATATGAAAGGAGATGAAACATTGAAATATAACATAATTTACGCCGATCCGCCGTGGCAATACCGCCAAAGCAAGGGGCAGGGAGTTGCGGAAAATCATTACCTCACGATGCCGATTGAGGATATTTGTAATCTTCCTGTTAGCTCCATAAGCCATAATGATAGTATTTTGTTTTTATGGACGACATTTCCCCAACTTCCAGAAGCATTAACAGTAATGAGGTCATGGGGATTTACTTATAAAACAGTTGCTTTTGTATGGGTAAAACAAAATAAATCAGGTAATGGTTTCTTTTTTGGGCTTGGCTACTGGACACGTTCCAATGTTGAAATATGTCTGTTGGGTGTGAAAGGTCATCCAAAAAGAGTTTCAAAAAAGGTACACCAGCTTATTGTCAGTCCATTAGAACGGCATAGTAAGAAGCCTGATATTATAAGGGAAAAGATTATTGAGCTTGTAGGAGATTTGCCCCGTATTGAACTGTTTGCCAGACAGGAAACGGCTGGATGGGATATATGGGGAAATGAAGTGAAAAGCAGTATTTCATTGGAAAGGCTGTGTAAGCATTGAAACAAGTACGATCCCGTTCCCCTCCGCATATCATTCTGTGGAAATTCAGTCAGTTAAAGCTGATGGAAATATCCCTTATTCTGCTTGATTGCTAATTACCTGTTTGAATGGGATTTTATCAAGGGTGCGAAAGCACAACGCTTGCCCTTGATAAAGCACAGGCAGACAGGTATATTCTGTAAAGCAGAATGAGGACATAACTCTGATGAACCAGTTACCATTTTGAGAAAGGAAAGGTAAAACATATGGAATTGAAATTTGTTATCCCAAACATGGAAAAGACATTCGGCAGTCTGGAATTTGCCGGAGAAAACAAAGTAGCACAGCGAAGAATCAACGGGAAAATGACCTTGCTGTCACGTAGCTTTAACCTGTACTCGGATATTCAGAGAGCAGACGATATTCTTGTGATTCTTCCGGCAGAAGCAGGCGAAAAGCATTTTGACTTTGAAGAAAAGGTAAAACTGCTTAACCCACGCATTACCGCAGAGGGCTATAAAATAGGCACTCGTGGTTTCACGAATTATATTTTGCATGCCGACGATTTGGTAAAAGCATAAGGAAAGAGAGGGATTATTCTATGAGATTAGCAAATGGAATTGTAATTGACAAGGACGCAACCTTTGGTATGTTGAAGTTCTCTGCTCTCCGTCGTGAGGTTCATATCCAGAATGAGGACGGAACGGTATCAGACGAAATTAAGGAACGCACCTATGATTTGAAATCAAAAGGTCAGGGCTGCATGATTCAAGTCAGTATTCCTGCTGCGATTCCGCTGAAAGAGTTTGATTACAACGCAGAAGTGGAACTTGTGAATCCTGTGGCGGATACCCAATGTCGTCAACTTAAGGACACTACCGTCATATTGTATATTTATTTATAGGTGTTTTGGTTAAAATGCGAATTGACAAACAAATGTTCCCTTCAAAATTTTATTAGATACATTTTATCTATTAAATTTTGGAGGGATTTTTATGTCTATTCGTAATAACTTAAAGGATTTTTTTCAAGAAATGAATACTCTTCTTACTTCTAATGAGTTTATTGAACAACACAGAGCAAACAATTCAGCATTTTCAAGAACGAGGAAGTTATCCTTTACAGATATTATTCACTTTCTTTTAACACTTCCTCAAAAATCATTGTCCGTATCTTT
>NZ_FOWD01000017.1 GCF_900115365.1 Anaerocolumna aminovalerica | reverse complement strand
TGGATAAAAACAGCCGAATCATCGGGTATTACCGAATTTGAGAAATGTGCATCTACATATCGAAATTGGTCAAAAGAGATATTGAATGCGTTTAAATATGGGCTCACAAATGGACCAACAGAAGGATTTAATAACAAAATAAAGGTGCTTAAACGTAACTCTTTTGGAATCAAAAATTTCAGAAGGTTCCGAACCAGAATTTTACATTGTACTAGATAATTTTAAAGAGACTGACACGGAGGTTTATTTCGTGTACCCAAAAACAGATAATTATAAGTAGAATATCAAAAAGGCTCTAATACCAGTTGTAAAGTGGGTTCCAAGGGAACCCACCCCAAAACTTGACAAAGAGCCCTTTTTACTCACTGATAAATATCCAAGTTCTATAAATACAAAAAAGAACCTGAATGAACTGAATTCCAGATGCAGGTAATAAACCAACATTTGGAATGCACTTCATTCAGGTTCTTTTTGAATAACACCTTATTTATCTAAGGTATTTAAACATTGGGCAGTTTCTTTAATCTGAACTATCTGAAATTCTGATTTTTATCTTATGATTTTTTTCATAACTTACCATTTGAATCCTGTTAAGTAAGAGCTTTTATTTACTTAGCAGGATAATATTTCCTAGTTACTTTTCCTTTTCCTAACATGATACCAATGAATACTATAAATGATAGGAATAAGAAGACGATTTTTTTCATAAGGCACCTACTTTCTGATTTATCATAAAGTTAAATTGCTACCAAACTGATTTAAACACTGACTTTCTTCTCAAGCATCCAGGAAGTTCCCACATAGGTAATGATTGTGAAGCAAAGCATATATAAACTTTCAAGCATATAGTACATGGACAAGTTGCTAAGATTGTTTATATCGTACACTCTACCAAGTCCCATATTCACTATTTCACCAAACACATAATTTATTGCAATAAATATCAGGAAACTTACCAAACCTTTTAATTTAAAGTTTGCTAGGAAGGTAGTACTTAATGTGATGGAGAAAAAAGCAACAGTAATTACGCTGATCCAAGCTGTAATAATTACAGCAACCACTCCAATAATATCCTGTAATTGGATATTTAACGAAAATACTTCTTGTAAAAATTGATTAATCATTTCTTTTAAAAGTTCTAACTGATTAAATTTACCAACTAAAACAGCAATATCTAAAAAGTATACTAAAAAGAAAGCAATACCTGCTAATATGATTTGAATGGCTGCCGCTAAAACTTTAGCACCTACAATACTGTAACTGGTATGGGGTGTTAAAAACAGCATATAACTGCATTTTTGCTTCAAATCATTGCTGAAAGTAATAATAGCTTCAAATGCCATGAAAAACAGTGCTCCAAAAGTAAATACGGCTAAAATTCCCATGGAAGTACCTATAACATTATTATTATCTGTTACAATACCAAAGAAGAAAAACAATTGAATTAAGCCTACTAATAAAAGAATAACCATTTTTGAAAAAGCTTGTTTTCTAAATTCATATTTCATTAATTTTAACATTACCATTTCCCCCTATTACGCATATATTTCTTTATAAAGTTCTACAATTGATTTGCCATGTTTTACTCTTAGGTCTTCTGCTTCACCCATCAGAGCAATATTTCCGTTTTTTACAAAGATAGCATTATCAATTATCTTCTCCAATTCGTCAACTAAATGGCTGGAAATAAGAAGTGTAACATCATCTTTAGCAGCTTCTAATATGGTGGTTACTATCTTATCTCTTGCTATAATATCAATGCCGTTCAAAGGTTCATCCAGCATATATAACTCTGCTTTTCTTGCAAGAGTTGCAGCAATTTTTAACTTAGCTGCTAGACCGGAGGATAATGTCTTTGATTTATCCTTCATATTTAATTCCATACGGTCAATTAATTCTTCGTAACGTTTTTCATCGAAGTCTTCAAAGAAATCTTTGTAGTATTTACCTACGTCAGCAACTGTCATATAGTTATAGAAAAATGGTTCTGTTGACATGTAAGCGATTCTCTCCTTTGTAACAGGCCCTATTTGATTTCCTTTATAAGTAATGGTTCCACTGGTTGGCTTTACCAATCCTGCTGCTATCTTCATGAATGTTGTTTTACCACTGCCGTTTGGTCCAAGCAGTGCATATATTTTACCCTGATCGATATCAAAGCTGATGCCGTTTACGGCTGTTTTACTGTAATACTTTTTTACTAAATCTTTGCATTGTAATACCATAATTTTTACTCTCCTGTCCTATTATAAATTTATTTATATATAAGCCATTAAGAATATAAAAAGAATTCTTAATGATAATTGCTCTTTTGAGTCAATTTTTATACAGAAAAACTCTGTTATTTTACATTTATTTACTTATCGGAATTGCCTATACTTATTAGAACGATTTTGCATCATACTTTACTTCAATTATTTTAATAATTTCTTCCTTTTTAAATCCAAGATCTTTCATTCCTGCTATAAAATTGTCTAATAAGGTACCTGCCATTTCCTCTCGAATGGATTTTAGCTTCTCCTCATCCATTGTAACATAGGTTCCTAACCCTCTTTTGGTAAAGCAAACCTCTTCCCCTTCCAATTCTTTATATATTCGATTGGCAGTGTTGGGATTTATCTGGTATTTTAATGCCAAATCCCTGCCGGAAGGAAGTTTCTCCCCCAGTTGAATTACACCCGTCACAATATCTTTCTTAATATCAGCAATGACCTGAATGTAGATTGGAATGTTATTATCAAATTCCATGTTCAACCTCCTTTCAATATGTACTTAATCATTAGTGAACTAGTTACATAGTACACTAACATTTTAATGCTGTCAATACTTATTTATAAAATTATTAATTTTTTATTCTGTTGGATTATAGTTCTCTTAGAAACAGTAATCCCTCCGTTTATATAAAACAAAAAACAGTTATAAAACAAAGACATTACATACTTTGTTTTATAACTGCTTTATTTACAAACAGAATCTGCTATATTTTTTGAGTTCTCTGTACTTTTCAAATTTAAATTTGAATTTCTGCAATGATATTTGCAATTAGTTTTGTTACACTGACAGCCTTTACATACATGACCATCATAACTATTTTCTTTCCGCTGCTTTTGATTCTTGACTACGATGGACAGATTGGCTAAATTTTGTACACCTGCCTCCCATAAAGTTCTCTTAAGGCCCTCAAACCAATCTCCCTTTTTTAAGGCTATAGTTTTACCCGTATTCTCATCAACAAATAAAATTTCTTCTTCCGCTGAAGCAGGAAGATTATCATATTCCAGATTATATAATTTATTTCTATTGATGACTCCCAACTCTTCCAGAGTATTTATCATACGATAAACCGTAGCAATTCCTACAGAAGAATCCTCTTTTACTGCTTTATAATAAATCTCTTTACAACTGGAATATTCATCTTCCAATATAATATCCAATAATAATCTTCTTTGAGAGGTAATACGAAATCCATTAGCTCTAAGATGTTCCAGTATCCTTTCTTTTCTGGAAAGCTTATGGGATAATGGTACCTTTTTATCCATTTATGATCACCTCTTTCTATTTTGCGAATGGTTATCATTTAGTTTATTTTATATTTAAAAATTTCTTTTGTCAATAACCTTATGCTGTTACCGATTATAAAACCTCTAATAATAGCGGGTACATAAAAGCATCTTACAGTCATATTAACCGGGGAATTAGGCTTATAATTTGATTTGGCCGGCTAAGTAATTGATAAATTGCTGGGCAGTTCTGCCGGATTTACCTCCATGACTTAATTCCCATATATTTGCTTTAGCACACAATTCTTCTTCCGATAACTCCAGATCAGGAATTTGTTTGGCAAGGCCTTTTACTATTTCAAAATATTCTTTCTGAGTGGGTGAAGAAAAATTAATGGATATTCCAAATCTTGCAACAAGAGATAATTTTTCCTGCATTGTATCAGAATGGTGAAGCTCATCTTTTGACATATCGGAACGGTCACTCCAGGTCTCTCTGATTATATGCCTGCGGTTTGATGTAGCGTATATAAGTACATTATCCGGCTTGATTTCAAGTCCTCCCTCAATAACAGCTTTTAAATATTTATACTCAATCTCGAATTCTTCAAAAGAAAGATCATCCATGAATATAATAAATTTGTAATTTCTGTTCTTGATCTGGTTAATCACCCCTGACAGGTCTTCAAATTGGTGTTTGTAGATTTCAATTACCCGTAGTCCTCTGTTATAATATCCGTTTAAAATAGCTTTTACACTGGTAGATTTACCGGTACCGCTGTCACCAAAGAGTAATACATTATTCGCTTTTCTGCCTTCTACAAAAGCTTCTGTATTATCCACCAGCTTTTTCTTCTGAATTTCATAGCCAATCAAATCATCTAAATGTATATCAGAGGTATTGGTAATTGGATATATTACCAGCTGATTGTCTTTACGATGAATACGGAAAGCTTTGTTTAAGCCAAATTTACCAACGCCGTAATCCCTGTAAAAAGTGGTGACAATATGAAAGATTTCATCCTCGTTCTTTGCCTGTTCAATTTGCGTACTTAATAATTTAACTTTTTCACTTACGCTTCTATTGTATCTCTTACCGTTTTTTACTACAGCTTGGTAATTCTCTATAATGCTAAAACAGTTGATTCCTAATTCTTTCTCAATTTCACTAAAGTCATAATCAAATAATTCTTTAAAAATTTTAAAATCATTTTTTGCAAATTGGTTTACAGTTCCTTCTCTTGCTCCTACTTTTTCACAGGTTATACTGAAGGGATTTTCGTTGGTGGCCAGTATAAAGGCCAAATAATTATGCCAAAGGTTAATATCAAAACCATATTCAGTAGCTAAATTTAAGAGACGGTGAATCTGAACATTTATTAGATAAGTAATTTCTTCTTTATTAATATTACCGTGCTCTCCATTGGAGTTACTTCTTAACTTCTCAATGGCATCTGCCAAAGAATATAATATACTGTCTTCCCCCAAATCACGATAAATTACTAATTTTGATATATTACTTTTCATTTCATCATACTCCTTTTATATGTAATATTAGCTATATTCCATAGTTTAAATACCTTTGCTGAATCACTGAAATATATTTGGGTAATAAAAAATAGGCCGAAGATAATCATTTATTTATCTTCGACCTATTATAACATTTTGAAATTTATGAAACAAGTCTATGTATTTAATATAAAAAATATTTATTCTTTAAAATACACATTATATACGGAAACTATTAATTGCTTCGTTTAGATCCTTCGCATTTTCATTTAATGTTTTTGCTGCTTCATCTAATGCCTTCACCGCGTCAGACTGTACATTAACCGTTTCATCTACAGAAGTGGAAGCTGCTAATGTTTCTTCAGAGATAGCAGATATACTTTCTACAGCACTTAGAGTACCTTCCCTTGCACTATCCATGTTCTTCATGTTTTGTCCAATTGTAGTCAGGTTGCTGATTAATTTCTCTACTCCAGTATTCATATCACGGAATGTTTTGATGGTCTCATCTACAATCTGAGTCTGCATATTAACAATATTCTCAGCTTTCTTAGCCGTGGATACGGTATCCACTGTTTGCTGGCTGATTTCCTGGATTACTTTCTTAATTTCATTAGAAGCCTCCAAGGATTCTTCTGCTAATTTTCTAATTTCATCTGCAACAACTGCAAAGCCCCTGCCCATTTCACCGGCTCTTGCTGCTTCAATGGAAGCATTTAATGAAAGTAAATTAGTCTGGTCAGCAATACCATTGATTACCTGAATTATCTTGCCAATTGCATGGGATTTATTCTCTAATGCAATTACATTATCTACAACATATTTTGTAATACCACTGGTGGCCTCTGACTGTTTTGTTAATTCTTCCATGGTAGTAATACCTTGAGAAATTAAACCTTTCGTTTCATCGGTTACCTTTTCAATTTCTATGATATTTTCATTAACGGTTGTTATCTTTTGAGATAATGCATCCATTTCCAATAAGCAGTTTTGTGAATCATCTGCCTGTCCTGCAATACCCCGTCCGATTTCTTCAATGGCATCGGAGATGTTTGTACTTGCAACTTCAATGGTTCTGGAAGCATCCACAACATGCTCTGAAGAATCAGAAACCAGGCTGCTTACATTTGCTACCTTTTGTATCAGGGCACGGACATTATTAAGCATTTCTGTAATACCATGTCCTAAGGTGGCCAGTTCATCCTTACGTTTTACGAATACCTGAACTGTTAAATCACCTTCCGATATTTGTTTTAAGCTGTAATTAATTTTCTTAAGACTATTACTGATACCACCGGACATAAGCATACCAATGGTAACTGCAATAATACAAGCTATAACTACAATGATCAGGGTAATATTTTTAATATCGTTGGCCTGTTTCATAATATTAGCTTTTGGTACCATACTGCAAAGAGTAATTCCAGTATTACCAATTTTGCTATATAGATATAAATAATCCTGTGAATTGTAAACTACATATTCAGATCCGGATGCTTCTTCCTTTTTTAAACTGTCCTGGAAGAAATCTTTTTGACTGAAACGAAAATCTTTTCCGTCATAATTTTTATCATTTGTTACAATTGTCTTAGCTTCATTATTGTCATCTTTTTCAATTAAGATTTCTCTTCCATCACCGGTAATAATTCCTACAGTACTGCCTTTACCAAGATCAAGATCACTTAAGAAGTTAACTATGCCTTTCATACTAATATCCGTTACAATGCTTCCTTGACCGGAAGCTAAATTATGTATTACGGACAGTGCGTATTTATCAGGACTTAATTCTAATTTACTATCCACCAATGGATGTTCGCCTATCCAATAGGCTTGATTACTTTTACTTTTAAGGACTTTACCCTCTTCTGTTTCTATAAATTCTTCATTAAAACCATCCAAGATCTTCATTTTACTAGTAAACAAAGGAACTTTACTTGGAGTTATAATGTGGATTTCTTCAATAAATGGATCCAAACTTGCTCTGACCATTAAATCATTGCTGACTTCCATTACATAGGATAATCTTGCCTGGGATGTAGTTTTAGCTAGACCCCGTATATAGTATGTAATATCCGAATTACTTACATATTGCAATGCAACAGAATCTACGGAATTAAAAGCAAATTCCATATATTTTGTTGCCATATTAACAGTATTATCTGTTGCCTGCTCATAGTTGGATATTAAACCTTCTGAAGCTTTTAAATAAGAGAAAACACCTAAAACAACAATACACAGTACTGGAATCATAAAGCCTGTAACCAGTTTTTGGCGGATGCCAAAACGTATCTTATCACCAATCTCCATGATTTGTTTGACTTTTTTATTTTCTTTTCTATATTGTTTTTGTTGCAGTTTTCTTTCTTTTTTCTCCTGCTTTGACAATTTAATTTTCGGAGTTTTCTCTTTTTTCTTTTCCCATATCAATTTTTTAGCTTTTACTTTTCTTTCACGTTCTACTTTAGATTTATTCCTCATCTTTTCCCTCCAAAGTTGCTCTTTTGTAATATATTTCAATTATAAACAATATTGGAAACTTTTACAACTATTTTTACAAAATAATTGTTTTTTCGGCAAATATATTTGTTACATTCTATCAGGAGCTTCAAATCCTAATAATTCTATACAGGTTTCTAATATCTCTTGTATAAGTATAATTAACCCGATCCAGGATTGTTGTTTTTCCTTGTTTTCCTCTGCAATAATTTTATTTTCATGATAAAAACTATTAAATGCATTGGCCAATTCATAAATATATTGGCAGATTCTGTGAGGTGCATTATCTTCATATGCATTTATAATTACATCATTAAATTTGGAAGCTTGCAGCATTAAGGTAATTTCACTTTTTATATTAGTAGGAAGTATCGTATTTTCCGTTATTTCAATTTTACCAGTGGATTCTTTATATTTTGCTACTATGGATTTAATTCGAACTATAGTATATAAAATATATGGACCGGTATCTCCTTCAAATGAAATAAATCTGTCAATGTCAAATACATAATCTTTCGAAGCCTGATTGGATAAATCACCGTATTTTAATGCAGCCAAGCCAACCTTTTTGGATATGCTTTTTGCTTCTTCTTCCGGCATTTCACGATTTTCCATCATTTTTTTAAAAACCGCATCGTTAATTTCGTTAATTAAATTTTCAAGGCGCATTACTCCGCCATCTCTTGTTTTAAATGGCTTGCCGTCCTTACCATTCATAGTGCCAAATCCAAGGAAGGTGAGTTTTACATTTTCATCCACTAATTTGGTTTTCTTTGCGCAGCGGAATACCTGTTCAAAATATAATTCCTGTCTTTTGTCTACGATGTATGTGATAGCATCCGGTTGGAATAATTTCATACGTTCTACCATGGTTGCTAAATCGGTAGTATTATATAAAGTAGCACCGTCTGATTTGAGAATCATGCAAGGAGGAATTTCCTTTGTATCTGTTTCTTCCTTAACATCTACAACTAGTGCTCCTTCACTGATTCTGGTATAATTATTTTCTTTTAAATATTGAATCATATCAGGAATATAAGGCTGTGCATCACTTTCCTTCTTCCAAAGATCAAAACTAACATTTAGTTTTTCATAATTTTTCTTTAAATCTGTAACAGAAACATTAAGAATATGATTCCATAATGCCATATAACCTCTATTACCATTTTGTAATAAGAAGGTTGCATTTTTTGCTTCTTCTTTGTATTCCGGATGTGTTTTGGAATATTCATTGGCAGCGGGATAAATCTCTTCTAATTCAGATATGGTAAATGGAGCTTCCTCAGGATATTCTCCTGTATAACTTTCATCAAAGTACACCAGATCCGGCTTTCTTTTCTTTAATTCAGTGATAATTAAGCCCATCTGAAGTCCCCAGTCCCCCAAATGAACATCTCCAATTACGTTATGTCCTGCATATCTGCATATTCTCTTAATACTCTCACCAATAACTGCTGAACGAAGGTGTCCTACATGGAGAGGTTTTGCTACATTGGGTCCGCCATAATCTATTACAATAGTTTTTGGATTGCCGGTCTTTTCAAGACCAAACTGTTCAGCCCTGGTCATTTCATTCAGATAATCAGCAAGAAACTCACTGTTTAAAGAAATGTTAATAAAGCCTGGCATAATAGCCTCTATCTTCTCAAAAGTTTTACTTTCCTTTAGTACTTCTACTACTTCATTGGCTATCATGATTGGGGCTTTCTTATATGCTTTTGCTGCAGAAAGTGCACCATTGCATTGATATTGACATAAATCAGGACGATTGGATAAAGTTACGATTCCATATTGGGGATCATAGCCTTTGGCTTCAAACGCCTGCATTAATTCTTCAGAAATTATAGCGATAATTTTTTTCATAGCTTCCTCCAGTTTATATTAATTCATTTTCTTCAAATACTTTATCATAATTGAACTTGAATGTAAATACTGTATACAGCCCAGACACTGTAACTGTTACACCCATACTGCCTTTTATAAATATACTTATATTGTTTTTTTCTTATAAACTAGTATGAATAAGTATAATAGAATTCATTCAAAAAATAGAAATTGCAGCTCCATGGGGAGAAATTTCCGGACAGGCAGGTATAATAAGAACATCAATCTAAATAATGATTTTCTAAATACCATATGTTAAAATAATAAGAAAAGGGGGACAGACCATTGAAAAACATTTATAGCATAGAATTTCATACGGGAAGTAAAGAAGAATTATTACCTGGTTTTGCATCCGATTTTCCTTACATTGCATCCCGCGTTGAATTGGATAAGTTTATGGGGCGTTTCGTCCCATGGCATTGGCATAAAACCGTAGAATTATTTTATATGGAAAGCGGTGAGCTGGAATATTGCACCCCAAAAGGAAAGATGGTATTTCCCGCTGGTTCCGGTGGAATGGTCAATTCCAATGTGCTTCATATGTCAAGTCCACAGGGGGAATCAGAAAAAAATATTCAGCTCCTTCATATGTTTGACCCTTCTTTCATAGCAGGGCAGCAGGGAAGCCGAATAGAGCAAAAATATGTTACTCCAGTTATCACCGCCTCACAGGTAGAAATCATTGGATTATACCCAGATAATCCGGTACAGGCGAAAGTCTTAGATACAATTCGTGAATCATTTCATCTTTTTGAAAATGATTTAGGATATGAAATAAAATTGCGGGAGACCTTATCCCATATATGGGTACAGCTTTTTGCCATGTCCCGGCATATGTTGGAAGAAAAAGGGGATTATGACAAAACAAATAATAAGATAAAATTGATGCTGGTATATATCCATGAGCATTATGCTGAAAAAATCTCAATTGCAGAAATTGCCGCTGCCGCTTTTTCCAGCCAGCGGGAGTGTTTCCGGATATTTCATGATTGTCTGCACATGACACCAGTAGAATATATCATAAATTACCGCTTAAAAATGGCCTGTCATATGCTAGCAAAAACTCAGGAAACCATTACCTTTATCAGCCATGCCTGCGGATTGGGAAGCAGCAGTTACTTTGGAAAGGTCTTTCGTGAGTATATGGACTGTACACCCATAGAATACCGCCGAAAATGGCAGGATAATGATATAAAAAGGCAGAAATGAGATATTTATTCGAAAAAGATTGCACTATAATGATACCTATAAAGGTGATAGGGCAATCTTGATTATATTTACATTGCAGTCACCACAAAGATTATTTTTTGAATGGAGGGTTTGCAATGATAAAGTTGAATATCTTAAATATGAAGAACTTTTTACAGACGGTAAATGCCTGCTGCGGCGCGGTAAATCTGCTATACCCGGACGGAAAAAAGGAAGACATCAACAAGCATTACGGAATCCAAAACCAGTTACTGCAAAAGTACAGAGAAAATAAGAATTGTCTGCTTCTTTCACTGGATATTCCAACTCCGAAAGATTATATGAGCATTGTATCTTACTATGCCGGAGACTGTTAACAGTTTGCTATAAATATTTCATCATAAAGGGGCCTGACCACTTTGAGGTCAGGCCCTATCCCTTATAGAAAGGAAGTTTAAGGAGACAGAAATGAAGTATAAACAGATTGTCTTTGATGTTGACGGAACATTGATTGATACAGAATATGCAATTTTGTATTCTTTACAGGAAACAATAAAAATTGTGACAGGAAATACCATAGAACTTGATGGGCTGTCTTTTGCATTGGGGATTACCGGAGAAGATGCTTTGGAGAAACTAAATATTACGGATATTCCATATACATTAGCTTTGTGGGATAAAAATATGAGCAAATACAGTGATACAGTCTGTGTTTTTGAGGGCATCCCTGAATTGTTGGACATTCTTACAAAATCCGGCTATCAATTAGGGATTGTAACTTCAAGAACAAGTGAGGAATTAGACCATGATTTCTGCCGATTTGATATTTACAAATATTTTAGCACGATAATCTGTGCTGATGATACGTCTGAGCACAAACCGTCTCCCGCCCCCCTCTTTAAGTACATGGAAGTTTCCAAAACAAACAACCGCGAATTACTCTACATTGGGGACAGCACATATGATATGGAATGTGCAAAAAACGCCAATATTGATTTTGCTTTAGCAAGTTGGGGAAGCAATCTAACAGAAGATATATCTGTAACTTTTAGATTGTCAGGTCCTTTGAGTTTACTTGATATAATTATATAATTCCAGGGATACTTTATAAAATAGAAACGGGCACTTCATAGTGCCCGTTTCCTTATACTTTAAGATTATATATATCATTATTTTTTGACTTTATCATAATTTACTTTAAAGGTTTCACCTTTCTTCATAAGAATATGACCGGATTCATAAGGATTCCCATCAATCGTAATATAAACTTCTTTGGCACCGTAATAATCACCCAATGTATTGGTAATAGACTGTAAAATAAGGACTTCATAACCGGCACCGGCATTCATTTCTGTTATTAATTCTTTGGAAAAATCAACATTAACAATATTATCCTTGCTTAAATAAAGACTGTTAATTCGTGTATTGGTGCTAATAAGAGGTCTGTCATTTTCGTTTTTAATATCTTTAACAGCTTCTTCTAGTTTTATCTTTGTAATATCATTGGTACGAAAACTTATTTCTTTATTTTCTACACGAATAACTTCTTCTACTGTGGGGTAGTAGATTGCGATTGTTTGCTTAAATGGAGTATTGGCATTGATTTTACTTAAAGTAGAAGTTACCTGATAGTCTGTCCCATTGAAAACAGTTTTTACTAATCCCACACCGGGAGCATAGTAATCCACCATTTTCCCGCCCTCTGCTTCTGTGGTAACTTCCAAGGTTTCATAGTCCCCTGATGGAGTAGTAATATCAACTGCCACATTGGAAATATATCTTTTATGATTTCCTGGTATAGTCCACTCTGTACCTTGTTTTAAAGGCTCTTTTAATAAAATCTCAGCTTCACCTTCTGTTTTACCAATCAAGTTCTCTCTATAATAGGCTTCTTCACGTGATAAAACCTGGGTTAATTCTCCCTTTTCATACTTTAATACTTTAACTAATTCTGTTCCACCATCATTTTTTCTTAATTGTATGCTATCTTCATTTATATAATCTGTATATACTACATAGGAAGCATATTCATTTCCTTCCCCTTCGTATACATATTCTGCATCTTCTTTAAAAGGAAAATAATCAGCAATGGTTAGCAGGGTTTTTGGCTCTTCCTTTGTATTATCTGTAGGTTCTGCTGTTGGAGTTGCTGTAACCTCCGGTGTTGTTGGTTTCTGGTCAACATCCCCTGTATTTTTACCCTTATTCTTACATGCTGCCAGAAATAACATGGTAACAATCATGCCAATAATCAATGTAAATTTCTTCATTTTTGTACCTATTACGTGACACATCTGCCTGGGAATGCACTCTGCCCGGGATGCGGCACTGCCACAAAGAATTAAGTTGAAAGAATACTTTTGTGGCAACCTTTCTATATCATATTTTCTTCCAACCTATATGACGAATATAATAATAAAACCTTTCGGCTTTACTATTATATTTCTAAAGAAACTGTAAAACAGTTTCCCATTCACATTTCCTAACAAAATACCATTAGTGGTTTTAAATAATTATATTTATTGTTCCGGAATAATAACTGCAGCTATAATGTAAGCAATAACACCCCAGCCTGTAAATGCAAATATAGTCCATAATAATCTTACAATAGTAGGATCAAGATTTATGTACTCTCCCACTCCGCCGCATACACCGCATAGCATTTTATTATTTCTGGATTTATATAGTTTCTTAGCGTCCATTTTATAATCCTCCTTATTCTATATAACTATACTGTATGTGCTTATTTACAGTATAACACAATTTATGAAATATAAACCTTAAGCTTTCTTAAATATTATCTCCGAAAACTGAAGAATTTTTCATAATTTTAATAAAAAGTTATTTATCTTATTATAAGTGTAAAAAAAGAGCCTCATGGAGGCTCAGGTAATAGTTCTTATTTTGAATTATTATAGATATACTTTCTTTTATCTTCATACATTTTGGTATCAACGTTATCTATTAGTGTTTCATAAGTGTCCGTTTGCGGATCAAATTGATAAATACCAATACTTACTGTAATTTTAAATTTTTTATTATCTCTTGAATAACTATTGCTATTAATGTCATTGGTAATACATTTACAACAACTTTGTACATTCTCATAGGTTTCATTGCAAAAAGCTAATAAAAATTCGTCTCCTCCATACCGGGCTGCCCAGCAATCACGCCCATCTATATGCTTATGTATAATACTGACAATATCTTTAATAACAATATCACCGTAGATATGCCCGTAAGTATCATTTACATTCTTAAAATTATCTATATCGATTAATGCCAATATATAGCTTTCCTTCTTTTCTTTTGCATTTCTTATATCTTCTTTTATTTGTTTATCTATATATTTCTTATTGAATAAGTCCGTAAATGGATCTTTTTCAGAAATGATATTCAATCTGTTAATCAAGTTCCTTAATTCATAATTCTCGTGATGTATACTATCGTGGAAAATCATACTATTTGTAATATCTTTTATTAATTCCAAAACATAAGGTACTTCATTAATAAAAATTGGCAGGGAAATAACAAGAAGGATATTATTTTTAAAATACTGTAATTTAACAATTTGCTTTTGCTCTATAAATGCCTGATGGGATGTGCAGTTGGTACATATTTCATCCTGTTCCCATATAGAATAACACTTTTCTTTGGTTCGGATGACTTTGCCATTTATATATTTGCAAATAGTATGATTGTCTACATAAACAATTCTATTATTATCAAATATTTGATTTAAGGAACTTTCACCTTTTAGCACTGACTCTAAGTCCTTCAAGTTATACATACAGCACCTCCTTGTTAATAGTCATTATATAGTACATACGACATATTAACAAGTTTTTCTTTTAAATTCGACATTAAAAGAGAAGTGCTAAAAATCACTTTTTAAATCTGTTTTTTCCCTTTGGGCATTATGTGTATTGCCATATTATCTACATCTTCTATGGCCTCTGTTATTGCTTCTCCATATGTAGGATGAGGTCTGATAACTCTTCCTAAATCTTCTGTTGTTAGTCCGTTCACTATAGCTGTTGTAAATTCACCAATCATATCTGTTGCTCTTGTACATATTATTTGAGCTCCTAAAATCTTATTATTGGAAGAATCACAAACTACTTTAATATAACCTCTCTCATCAGCAGATAAAACTGTTTTGGAATTACCAAGCATTGGGTATTTGCCTGTTTTTACAATGTAGCCTTTCTCTTTTGCTTCTTCTTCCGTTAGACCTACGCTTGCTATTTCCGGATTGGTATATATACAGGAAGGTATTGCAGAAAGTTCAATACTTTGTTTCACTCCATACATATTTTCCACTGCCCTAATACCCTGAGCAGATGCAGCATGTGCTAACTGAACTCCTTTTATAACATCACCGATAGCATATATGTGCTCTTTACTGGTTTCAAAATTCTCATTTACTTTTATTTTGTCCCCTTCCATTTCCAGTGAAAAGTCCGGTTGAAAAAGCCCCTCCGTATTAGCCTTTCTTCCCACTGCAACAAGAATCCCCTCTGCTTGTGTAAGATGAACTCCCGTACTGTCTTCATATTCACAAAGCAGTTGATCCCTTTTACTTATCTTTTTAACAACTGATTTTGCATGTATCTTTACACCCTTTTTCTTAAGACTCATTGCTACACTTTGAGAAATTTCTTTGTCCATGGAAGGCAGAATTCGATCCATTGCTTCTATAATTTCCACCTGACATCCAAATTCCTGATAAATGGATGCAAATTCAACTCCAATTACACCTCCCCCAATAATTAACAGCTTATGATATGGGAGTTCATTTGTTGAAAGAAGTTGATCACTGGTTACTATATGCTCCTGCTCAATTCCTTCTATAGGCGGAAGAAAGGGCTTGGAACCGGTTGCTATCAGTATATTATCTCCGGATAATTCTCTGGGCTCCTGCTCTGTATCTTGTTCTTCTGCCCAATTCTTTATAACCCTGACCCGATGGCTGTCCATAATGGTGGCAGTTCCAGGAATCACGGTAATTTTATTAGCATCCAACAGACTTTTGATTCCTTTGCGAATTCGGGAAACAATTTCTTCTTTTCTTTCCTGTATTCTATTCATATCCAGATGTAAACCATCAATCTCAATGCCAGCTTCTTGCAGATTCCTTGCTTCATAGAACAGCCTTGAGGAGTGCATGAAGGTTTTTGTAGGAATGCATCCCCGATTTAAGCAAGTTCCACCTAATTCTCTATTCTCAATAATAGCAGTTTTTTTGCCAAGCTGGCTTGCTTTTATAGCCGCAACATAGCCTCCCGGCCCGGAACCAATTATAATCAAATCAAAATGTTCATTCATATCTGCACCCATTCAACCTTTCCCACATACTGCCACTTTGCGGCATCTCAAATGTAAAGTTCAAAATGAGAATTCCAATGGTTCTCATTTTGGAGTTCTTCCCAACGGAAACATGGTCTTCCATTTGTAAATATTCTTTTCCTTCACACTTACCCTGATCCTTTATAATCTTTCGCTATAAACCATGTCTTTTATATCCTGCATACAATCTTTCCTCTTCACATCAACCGAAATTTTATTTAGCCTTTCCAGTATATGTTCTGATGTAAACAAACAGTTTTGCATATAAGCCGGTATATTCTCCGCAAACCAAGTATCCATAGCATCAGAATAGATGGCACACCGGGTTATCCTGCCTGATTCAACAACAAAATTCAAATCTATATTACCCCAGGTAAATCTTTTATTCATAGAATAAGTCCATTCCATTTTCCTGCCATAAATCCAATCCCAGGAAGAGAACTTTTCTACTAAAGCCTTCATCTCCAGCTCAACTATCTCCTTTTCATCAATGGGGGCCAATTCACAGTCATATATTTCACGAAAAGCAAGTAATAATTCTTTCTTCATTCTATCTATATCTAAATTAGGATTATATTCCTTTAAATTTATAACCCGTGATTTTACGGATTCCACTCCTTTGGACATTAATTTGTCCCTGGATACATTTAAATATTTTGAAAGATTATTCATATCAACAGAAATCAAAATAGTACCATGATGATAAGAACGGTTTCCGTCTGTATAAAATGCATTACCGGAAAACTTCCTTCCTTCCACAGTAATATCGTTTCTACCTGTTTTTTCTGCGTTAATATTTACATTTTTTACAGCCTTTATAATAACCTCCAGCTGTTTGTCTAAATCATAATTGTCTTTATGAAGGATAAAAGTAAAATTCAAATTTCCAAGATCGTGAAATACTGCACCTCCGCCGGATAATCTTCGAACTAATTTTCCGCCGTCTTCTTCCAATTCCCGAATCTTACATTCTTTCCATGCATTCTGATTCTTACCGATTACCACGGTTTTTTCATTTTGCCACAAATATAAAATGCATTCCTCTTCTTTTACATGATTTAATAAATATTCTTCTAGTGCCAGGTTATTGTAAGGATTAAAATCCTTACTAAATATGTATCTGATATGTTTTATCATTTTTACACCCGTTGCATATCATATCTGCTTCAAGATATGATACTGCCACAAATAACAGTTGAAAAAATAATGTGCAGCTTCTAACCTTTAGGTAGTAATTTGTGGCATCCTTTCTAATAAGTATTTTCTTTCTGAGCTAAATTCAACAAAGTTGAATGTGGATGAATCTTATTCTATTTTAAAAATACGATTCTTCACCCCAATTCAAACTCTGTTGAATTTATACAGCTTTGTTGTAATTATCAACTTTTTGAATATATACAGCTTTGCTGAACTTTTTCTCAGAATGACACTTCTTTTTAACCTTTTATAAATATTAGATTTAAAAATGATATCTTAATACAGGATTTCTTGCAGCAGTTACTTCATCTGGTCTTCCAATTGGCGTTTTCTTTGGACTTTGGTGTAAAGACTGGGGATTACTCATGGCTTCTTCATATACTTTCTTAAATATTTCAACCACTTCATCCAGTGTTTCTTTGGATTCTGTTTCTGTAGGTTCCAGCATTAATGCTTCATGTACATTTAATGGAAAATACATGGTTGGCGGATGAATTCCGTAGTCTAATAATGCCTTTGCGATATCCAATGCTGTAACGCCTTTTTCCTTTTTTAGATCCTCTATAGTCATAACGAATTCATGCATACATGGTCCGGGAAATGACATCTTGTATATATCTTTTAATTTGTGCATCATATAATTTGCATTTAATACAGCATTCTCAGAGGCATATTTTAGTCCATTTCCTCCAAGAGTAAGAATATAGGTTAAAGCTCTTACTACAATAAGGAAATTACCATAGAATCCTTTTACACGTCCAATGGATTCTTCTTTTTCTAATATCAGCTTATATACCCCATCCTCTTCTTCGACTCTGGGTAAGGGCAAGAATTTAATTAAATTTTCTTTACAGCCTACTGGACCGCTTCCCGGTCCGCCTCCTCCATGAGGGGTCGAAAATGTTTTGTGAAGATTAAGATGAACAACATCAAAGCCCATATCTCCCGGCCTTGCTATTCCCATAATCGCATTCAGGTTTGCACCGTCGTAGTAGTTTAGACCTCCGGCTTTATGAATAATCTCTGTAATCTCCAGTATATTCTTATCAAATAGACCCATAGTATTAGGATTTGTTAGCATAAAACCTGCGGTATCTTCTCCAACTACTTTTTTCAATTCCTCTAAATCTACATATCCATCTTTAGTCGAAGCAATATTAATGACAGTGAATCCGGCCATGGCCGCACTGGCAGGGTTAGTTCCATGAGCAGAATCCGGTACTATAATTTTATTGCGTTTCTCATCTTTTCTTGCCTGATGATAAGCTCTGATCAAAAGCAGTCCTGTGAATTCACCATGGGCTCCTGCAGCAGGCTGAAAGGATATACCATCCATTCCGGTAATTTCACACAGGTATTCTTCTGCCTTTTTCATAACTTCCAGACAACCTTGTACAGTTGAAATGGACTGTAAAGGATGGATATTAGAGAAACCGGGGAGTTTTGCTATTTCATCATTAATCTTGGGATTATATTTCATGGTACAGGAACCTAATGGATAAAACCCGTCATTTACACCAAAGGTTCTCTTCATTAATTCAGTATAATGGCGGCTAATATCTGTTTCCGACATCTCTGGAAGACGCAGTTCCTTTTGTCTTTTCAGATTATCATCCAGTTCTACTACCGGCACATCACAAGAAGGTAATATGTCACAGCCTCTGCCTGCCTTTGATTTTTCAAAAATAAGTTTCATCCTAAACCCCCTCCTTAATGATATGAATTAATTGGTCGATTTCTTCTTTGGTGTTTATTTCCGTTGCACACCAAAGCAGATTTCCGGCATGTTTTCCCTGTAATGGATATCCACCCAGAATACCATGTTCTTCTAACCGTTTCATCAAATGTTCCGGATTACCTTTACAGGTAGTTACGAATTCATTAAAATATTCTCCTGAATAAACCAGTTGGAATCCATCCAGTTCACATAATCTATTTGCCAGATAATGTGCTTTTGACATACTTAAAAGAGCCGCTTTCTCTATTCCTTTCTTACCCATAGTACTTAAATACACCGCAGCCGTCATAGCACACAATGCCTGATTAGAACAGATATTACTGGAAGCTTTTTCTCTTCTTATGTGCTGTTCTCTTGCCTGTAAAGTCAGTACATATGCTCTTCTTCCTTCCTTGTCTTTTGTTTCGCCAGCAATACGGCCCGGAAGTTTTCTCATCATTTTCTCTGTAGCAGCCATAAATCCAAGATAGGGACCTCCAAAAGATAGGGGTAAACCAAGGGGCTGGCCTTCCCCAACTGATACATCTGCTCCGTATTCTGCCGGGGTTTTTAAGATACCTAAAGAAATGGGATTACAACTGATTACATATTTTGCATCTTTTGCTTTGGCAATCCTTCCCACCTCTTCTGCATCTTCTATCTGTCCAAAATAATTTGGCTGCTGAAGAAATACACCGCCGGTTTCCTGATCTACTAAAGTAGTCAGAACTTCGGAATCTGTTTTTCCATCTTTACTTGGAGCTATTACAATCTGAATATCCAAACCACTGCAATAAGTTTTGATGGTTTCTATAATTTCAGGATTCATGGTCTCAGAAATAATTATCTTTTTTCTCTTCTTCTCTGCACACATTAAAACAGCTTCTGCTGCTGCAGTTGCTCCATCATAAACAGAGGCATTGGATACATCCATCCCTGTTAATTCACAAATCATAGTCTGGTATTCAAAAATAGACTGGAGAACGCCTTGGCTTATTTCTGCCTGATATGGTGTGTATGCGGTAACAAATTCTTCTTTGGAAGTTACCTGTTTTACAATAGAAGGAATATAGTGATTGTATGCCCCGCAACCTCTGAAGATTGATTTGAAAACCTGATTCTTTTCAGAGATTTTTGTCATCTTATTTCGAACTTCGTATTCAGATACACCTTCTGGAATATGAAACTTCCTGTTTAATAACACTTCCTTCGGAAGTGTAAATAATTCCTCCATACTGGAATATCCTATGGAATTAAGCATTTCCTGCTGTTCTTCTCTTGTATTTGGAACATAAGTACCCATACTTATTCCTCCTCATGAATGAACTGCTGGTATTCCTCTTCCGATAGTAACTCATGTTGTTCCCTTACATTTTCTATTTCTACAAACCATGCCTCATAAGGGCTTTCATTTACCAGTTCCGGATGGTCCAATAGTTCTTCATTAATTCTACTAACGGTTCCCGTTACCGGGCTATACACGTTAGAGACTGCCTTAACAGATTCTACATCGGCAAAGGATTCTGATATCAATATCTCATCCCCTTCTTCAGGTAAATTAATGAATACCAAATCACCTAATTCACTTTGTGCAAAATCCGTAAGTCCCAACCTTACTGTTGTTTCATCTAAAAACTGTATCCATTCGTGTGTTTTGCTAAATAGCATATCCTTCATATTCTTTCTCTCCTATCTTCCTTATTAAAGTTATTTGTATAACTCAAATAATTCTTTACATATTTTTATTTGTATTTCCTAACTTAAGGTATTTTAATTTATGATATCAATTTTGACATCAGCACAACTTGCCTCCATAAAACTGTATTCAAACATCTCTATTGGTATGTTTATTTAGCTTTTTCTTTTTTATAAAAAGGTAAGTCGATAATTTCTGCTTCTATCTTTCTCCCGCGTACCTCCACAGTCACTTTAGTCCCTGCACTGCTGTACTTGGAATCTACAATAGCCATAGCAACCGGATATCCAAGGTACGGGCAATGGGTTCCGGAGGTTGTTTCACCTATCATTTGATCCTCTGCATAGATTGGACACTTTTCTCTTGCAATTCCTCTTCCAAGGATTTTGATGCCAACCCGGGTTCTTTTTACTTCTCCTCTGGAGAGAATACCATCTTTACCTATAAAATCCTCTTTCTCCATTTTAACTGCAAAACCTAAACCGATTTCTAAAGGAGATATGGTATCATCCATTTCATGCCCATATAACGGCATTCCTGCTTCTAATCGTAAGGTGTCTCTGGCTCCTAAGCCACAAGGAATTATTCCTTCCTCTTTACCTGCCTCAAGTAAAGCATTCCAAAGTACCTGAACATCTTCCGGCTTACAATATAATTCAAATCCATCTTCACCGGTATATCCGGTTTTTGATATCAGGCATAAAACTCCTGCTACTAAACCGGATCTTACGAAACTATAATACTTGGAAGGGATATTTTCCTCATCTGTTACTTTTCTTAATATCTCCTCCGATTTTGGACCCTGCAAAGCTATTTGTGCAACGTCATCGGATATATCTTTCAGTTCTAATTCACCGGTAATATGCTGTTCCATCCATTTTACATCCTTATAACGATTTGCTGCATTTATTACTAATAGATATTCCTCACTACTTATTCGATATACTAGTAAATCATCTACAACACCACCTGTTTCATTGCACATAGGGCTGTATTTCACTTGTCCGTCATACATCTTACTGCAATCATTGGTAACTAACTTCTGAATGTTTTGCAAAGCATCTTTTCCTTTAATTAAAACTTCTCCCATATGAGATACATCAAATAAACCTGCTGCAGTTCTTACCGCCATATGTTCTACTATAACCCCCGTCTCATATTGAACAGGCAGCAGATAACCGGCAAAGGGTACAATTTTCCCTTTACTTTGTACATGACACTCATAAAGAGGTGTTTTCTTCTCCATAAGATCCTCCTTTTCTATACACTCTTTTTTTAGAATACGTATTGACAGTTCTCTTGTTTCTTATATCAGTTACATTTTACAGAAAAAAAAGGCGTACTGATGAAAACCAATACGCCTCTGTTGCTTTACCTGAAAGATTCTTCTACATTGCTCTTACCTCACAACATAGAGTTGCTTCGTCGGTGCCGATAGGCTTTCCAGAGTATCGTCCAGATCTGGTCCTTTTGCCTGAGAGTTATTGCGATTCACCTTCGGCGCTGTTCCTAAAATCTTTCAACAGTCTCTCCCAAATCCTTCAACCGATTTTTTATTATTATAATATGGAAATATTGGAAAGTCAATAGTTATTTGGCAATATGTACTGAAACATAAAATATTTTTTGAATTATTTTGTATATATTGTATATTTTTTAACAAAGTATAGATTTGAGAACTGTTACACAAAATTTTATATATTCAAAACAATATGTAAGATAAATAAAAATAATACTCATATTCTTTTATTTGACTAACTATCATAAAAATTTATATACTTACTTAACATTGTTATATGTTCTTTTTTTAACTTTGTATCTTTAATTAAGCTCTCATATGCCCTTTGTAGTTCAAACATTTCCTTTTTAGCATTATTTGAATGCTTTGCCATACTGATATCCGCTATTTTTGTTTTTAAAATCTTACTAAAACATAAAGATAAGAATGGTATAGGTAAAAAATAAAAATTCAATTTCATAGGTTCCACTTTACAGCCTAATTCCTTCAATGCACATAAACCTTCTCTTGCAGCTTTAATCATAACCTTAATATCCATTTTATTAGATGCTAAGACTTTTATGTCTCCATTATGCTTATATATTGCATTAGCAATTGGTGTTACAACAGCTATGTGGCACTTCTGCCAATTGTCCATATTTTTTGATATGGTAGATGGAATTCCTGACTTGGTAAAAATATTCTTAATCTCCTTTAACCGTTTGGTCTTTGTTCCGTCAATTTCCCCAAAGGTTGTTGTTTGAAAGCTTCTTGTAATACCTTTACTAATATAATATTCCGTAATATTACTTTTTATTTCTCCGCCACATGCGGGAAATCCCACCATCAGCCTTTCATTAAGATAGGCTTTCCACTTGTCATATCCTAAGGGATTATTGACAAAAAACACAATGTTCTTACTTTTATTTGCAGAAAGTATGGGTAGAATCTCTTCCCCTTGGCCAAACTTTAAAGTAACTAAAATATAATCATAAACATCCTCCGGCTCCAATTTCTCAATTACCTTAATATTGAACTGTTCTATTACATTCTCCTTAATATCCTTTATCTTAAGCCCATTCTTTTTTAACTCCTCAAATCTCTTATTTCTGGCGAGTATAGTAATATCATTGCCACCTGAATAAAGTTTACCTGCAAAAATACTGCCTATTACTCCCCCTCCATATATTAAAAATTTCATACTTCCTCCTCTAATCAAATATTTACATGAATATGTTTTTTAAAAGACTTTATTCTAGGCTATATTTAAGAATGTTGAATTATAAATTTAGAGTCATTTTCTTACTTCCCTTAATTTGTAATTAAAAAAATTGTATAATAAATTATACTTATCTTCTTTTACAATATTTGTTTCCTAAAATAAACAGGTTAGTTGATAATTATTATATTTATAAAACTTCTCCCTTTTTCCATGTATAAAGTCTCTTTTCTGAGATTTTAATCCAATGCCTTTTTTCTTCGTTATATACAATATTATTATTAATCTTAAATTATTAGTATTATTATATAAATTGGCAGCCTTGTTTTAAAACTTCTATTTTTTCTTATTTGTTTAAATATAAAGCCTTAATAAAATTTTAACAAAGTAACGTAAAAAAGTTGTTGACATCTATAATTTATCCTGTTATAATAACAAAAATTAGTAAGAACAGAGAAAAAGCGTTGATAAGGAGAAGTACATACTCACCAAATGCACAGAGAGAAGATGGTTGGTGGAAATCTTCGTGGAGGGAGTAAAGACTGTATGGATAACAAAAGTTTATTGTCAGACCAGACAGACTTAGGCATAAGCCTTGGAAGTAGCCTTTGAGCTGTGAACCGAACAAGTACATAACTTAAGTAGGCTTCATCGGAGTTTCCGCCGTTAAAAGGAAAGCAGTATCGGATGATATACCTTATATTTATTAAATCCCGTACTGGCAGAGTGCAAAGAGAAATCTTTGAATTTAGGTGGTAACACGGACGTAATGTTCGCCCTAAGCTGAAACAAATTCAGCTTAGGGCTTTTTTATTACTTTTTCTCATTTATATTTTTCGGAAAGGAGCCAATATATGAAGATAAGAGGAACAGAATTATTTGTAAAAGCATTAAAAGAGGAGGGAATCACCACTTTATTTGGTTATCCCGGCGGATATGCCATAGACATATTCGATGAATTGTATAAGCAAAATGATATTGAAGTTATTCTGCCACGTCATGAACAAGGCCTTATACATGCCGCAGACGGGTATGCCCGTTCCACCGGTAGAGTTGGTGTTTGTTTGGTAACCAGCGGTCCCGGAGCAACCAATCTGGTTACTGGAATTGCAACAGCCAATTATGACAGTGTTCCTTTGGTTTGTTTCACTGGCCAGGTGCCTACCGGATTAATTGGTAACGATGCCTTTCAGGAAGTAGATATTATAGGAATTACAAGAAGCATCTGTAAATATGGTGTAACCGTACGAAGCCGCGAAGATCTTGGAAGAATTATAAAAGAGGCTTTCTATATTGCTGCTACTGGCAAACCGGGACCGGTTATTGTAGATCTTCCAAAGGATATAATGCTGGAACTGGGCAGTGATTCTTATCCGAAAGAAGTAAATATCCGAGGCTATAAGCCTAATTCAAAAGTTCACATGGGCCAGCTGAAAAAATCACTTGATATGCTTCATAATGCAAAGAGACCAATATTTCTTGCAGGGGGCGGCGTAAATATATCCAATGCAAATAAGGAATTTACAAAGCTTGTAGAATTAACCAATGTTCCCGCAGTTACTACTATTATGGGCAGAGGTTCTATTGATACCACTCACCCTTTATATATCGGTAACATTGGAATGCATGGTATTTATGCCGCCAATAAAGCAATCCATGAATGTGATTTGTTATTTTCCATCGGCACCAGATTCAATGACCGGATTACCGGTAAGCTTGGTGAATTTGCGCCAAATGCCAAAATAGTACACATAGACATTGACTCTGCTGCTATTTCCAAAAATATTGTTGTAGATATACCAATCGTATCCGATGCGAAACAAGCCATAGAAAAAATGTTGCCGGAAGTAAAAAGATGCAGTACAGACACCTGGAATTCTCAGATATTCCAATGGAAAAAAGAATTTCCTTTGCATATGACCATTGACTCTGGAGTTACACCAAAAAAGATTATTGAAACAATGAATGAGACTTTTTCTGAAGCCATTGTGGTTACTGATGTAGGCCAGCATCAAATGTGGACCACCCAATACCTGGAAATGAATGAGTATAAACAATTACTGACCTCAGGTGGCCTTGGCACCATGGGCTATGGATTCCCTGCCGCTGTTGGTGCACAATTTGGCAATCCTCATAATACAGTAATCTGTATCTCAGGAGATGGTGGAATGCAGATGAATATTCAGGAAATGGCTACTGCCGTAGCATGGGAATTACCTTTAATACTGTGTATCTTCAATAACAGCTGTTTAGGTATGGTAAGGCAGTGGCAGAAACTATTCTATGGTAAACGCTACTCTTCTACCTGCCTAAGAGGGGGTAAAAACTGCAAATCCCATTGTAACGGTTTAAACAGTTCCGGAGAAAACAGCACTGAAGCAGGCACTACTGGAGCAAAGAGCTCCTGCCCGGCTTATTCCCCGGATTTTGTTAAATTAGCGGAAAGCTATGGTGCTTATGGAATTCGTGTTGAAACAGAAGAAGACATCAAGAAGGCTTTTCTTCAGGCTATACAAAACAAAAAAGCTCCTACCATTATTGAATTCATGATTGACAGCGAAGAAATTGTTCTTCCTATGGTACAAGGAGGTAAGCCCATAAGTGAGATGATTCTCGACTGTTGAGGAAATTATGCTTTTTATTGTAGCTTTGAATTTATGCATATTAATTAAAAGTATAAGTTCGGTAATTTTTCATTAATTGATTTGTTTCATAAAAGATTATATTAAGATTATCTCATAAAAAATCTATTAAGCTATTAAGCTATTAAGCTATTAAGCAAATAGTATACAGAAAAGAGGTATTATATGAAAAAAAGATGGATTTCATTATATGTAGAAAATGATGTGGGTGTCTTAGCCAAAATATCAGGATTATTTTCAGGTAAAACTTATAATTTAGAAAGCTTGACTGTTGGAACTACGGAAGACGCAACGGTATCCAGAATTACTATAGGATTAAACAGTGATGACATTACTTTTGAGCAAATACAAAAACAGTTAAACCGAATGGTTGAAGTAATAAAAGTATTAGATTTTACTACGATTCCCACACATATGAAAGAAATATTATTTGTAAAAATAAAGAATTGTACCAAACAGGAAATAAATGAAATATTTCAAATTGCAAGTGTTTTTAAAGCATCTGTTGTAGATTATGGTGCAGATAGCATACTGTTAGAATGTGTTCGAACAGAAACCAAAAATAATGATATTATAAAACTTCTTACCAGTCAGTTTAAAAATGTAGAAGTAGTTCGTGGGGGCAGTGTTGCTATTGAATCCATCAGTATGTCGGATCGATAACTATTATTGTGATCAATAAGCTCTAAGAATATAAAATATAGTGCTAAATGTTAGGGTATACGAAAAAGCTCGTATGCTCTAATATTTTATTTATAAAAGAAAAACCTCCAAGTGTTAGTCTGACAAACATCACTGGGAGGTTTAAATATATACAGTCTAGCTGTATCAGTTAATTGTTAGAGTTTATTCTTAGAGACGGTTAAGTTCTCCCCCCACTTCTTCCATTGGAGAAGAACCAGTTCTTGGATTATTCCCACTTAAAAAATCTGATAGAAATACCAATACAAATTACGGCAAGAACAACCATGATAATAATGGGCAACCGCACATTGTCTGCCGATAATCCCAACGAAGCGGCTTTCAGAAGTTTAATTCCTTGAGTTAAAGGTAATATATCCGCTACCTTTTGAAGCTTCACAGGCATAACTTCATATGGTAATGTTGCTCCTGAGAATATGAGCATAGGGAAATACAGTATGCTTGCAATTACCCCAGCCATTTTTGTGTTTGGCGCTATACCTCCAACCATCATTCCAATACTGAACATTGATAACATTACTAAGAAAAAGCCACCCATAAAATGCAATAACGAACCCTTTAATTGAAATCCAAATAAAAGCATTCCTAAAAGGTAAATGAGTAAAAGAGATGCAAAGGCATACAGCATATAGATGACTACTTGAACTGATAAAATCATTGCAGGGCTTATTGGCGTTACCTTAAAGCGCTTTAATATTTTTTTACTCCGATAATCAGATACCACTAATGGAAGTCCCATTACACCTCCGGCACAGATTGAAATAGTTGTAAGAGCACCAAAAGATTGCTCTAAAAAAGTGTAACCAGAACCTTCAAAAGCAGGCTTGTTCCCGTAGATTATTCCAATAATAATTAAAACTACAATGGGTATACAGATTGCAAAAATAAACATATCCATTCCCCGAAAGGATAATTTTAACTCCGTTTTAAGCATTGTTCGAAAGGTCTTCATCGTCTTTTTCCTCCTCTTCTGTATACCAAAGGTAAGCGTCTTCCAATTTATCATAGGGACTTGAATTAATTGCCTCCTGAACTGTTCCATAGAATACGGTGCGGCCGTGCTTCAGTATGCAAATACAATCACACAAAGCCTCAACCTCATCCATATAGTGGGAGGTTAAGAAAATAGTCAGCCCCTTTGCTTTCAAACCGGATAGTATCTTCCATACATCCCGTCTGGCTTTTGTGTCAAGGCCTGTTGTTAATTCGTCTAAAAATACTACTTCAGGGTTGGAAAGCAGCGCAAGAATCACAAACAGCCGTTGCCGCTGTCCTCCAGAGAGTTCCTGAACAGGGCTATTAAGCTTATCAATAATCCCAAATTGCTTTAATAATTCAATATAATTGGTTCCCTCTTTATAAAGGGATTGGGTAACTTCACATAGTTCGCTTACCGTTATTTTGTCCTGATAATTGGCTTCCTGAAACTGAACTCCTACTTTTTCAAATAACTTTTTTCGTTCCCTCTGAGGGTTCATTCCTAAAATGGAAATTTCTTTGCTATCCGATCTTTTTGTACCCAAGATACATTCGATAGCTGTACTTTTCCCTGCACCATTTGCACCAAGCAATCCAAAGACCATGCCAGGCTTTACTGATATGTTTAAATTGTTTACTGCAACCAGCCTGCCATAAGATTTGAAAAGCTGCTCTACTTTAATTACTTCTTCCATGGTTTTGTACTCCTTATATTTTGATATAAAGAAGAATAACACCAACAATAAGGTTGGTGTTAAACTGTAGAGTTTATTTATATTTGTTTTTCATATCCTGCAGCATCTTTATCATACTCTTTGCATTTTTTTCAGCTGTCTGCAATGAAATAATCAGTTTGTCGCATACCGATATAATGTCTTCATCCTTTTTTGGAGTATTAAGTACCTCTTTTATATTGGCGTTGGGATTATAGGATAATTCGTTAAGCATACGCAAAATAGACTCTAACGAATAATTAGCACATCGAAGGGAACGAATAATTTTTAAACGTTTTATATCTTCCTCTGTATAAATTCGGTACCCATTTTCTTTTCTCTTAATTGACAACAATCCGTTCATTTCCCAATTTCTAAGTGCGTCCATAGAAATATTAAGTAATTCCGAAACTTCTTTCCTTTTATAAGCTATATCATTTTCCTGAGGTTTATGGTTTAGAAGCTGTTTTACTATTTCTATGGCTTCCTCTGCATTCTTTTGTTCCAGCCTTACCTGCCATAAATATGTTCTTGTAAGATCAACTGCTTTATCAAAATTACCGGCTGCAGATACCTTTATCATTTCGATTATCTGTTTTCGCAATCCATTTTGCAGCACTTCAATTTGAAAAGCGATACGGGCAAGCTTAAATTGCTCTATATGAAAAGCAGTAAAAATACGATATCCGTTCTCCTTTCGTTCCGGTTTGGGAATAAGGTCTAACTTCTCATATAAACGCACTGTATTGGGATGAATTCCAATTATCTTTGCAACCTCAGCTGTTCTGTATATTTTCATTTATAATTCACCTCCACTTTTCACAGAATAACACAGAATCAAAGTCTGGTGTTATAGTGGATGGTTTAGTATATCAAAATTACAGAAATATTACAAGACTATAGCTTCACTCACATAAGGGACCTTTCAGAGTATGGACATCTCGCACTCTTAAAGTAAAATAGACCTTTGAGAGTGTGAACATCTTATATCCTTAAAGTAAAGTAAAACAGACCTTTGAGAGTATAGGATATATTTTTATACTCTCAAAGGTCTATATAAGACGAAACATTGGTACATCATATTTATTTATTAATAATATCTTTAACTTTCATCAGACGGGTAATGGTACTTCTTTCATTTTCATCCAATTTCATTCTGATGTATTTTATGGTTACTTCCAAATCAGGTATTGTACGATACTCTAGTGCATTAACCCTTCTTCTGGTCTTTTCAATTTCATCTGCCATCAACTGACAGGACTTTTCTACCTCTGCTAATTCCAGGAGTTTAGTAAAAATATTATAAAGTTTAAGAATAGCATCGTCTAATTCCGAAGAGGTCTGGGCATATCCATAAGGATATATACTGCCTTCATCTTCATTTCGCATTTCTCTTTTAAAATTCATAATCGGAACATATACACTCATAATATTTTTCATGGTTATGTCCACATTGATCTTTTCATTGGGAAATGCAACTGCTTCCTCTAACATCTGAGGAGACATTACTGCACTGGCGATAAGAAAGTCTTTAAAGGATCCACTTAGCTCTTTCTCCACTTCCACACGTAATTCCTTATTTCTCTTAATCAGCTCAATGAATTTTCGCATTAATTCATCCTGCTTATCCTTAAGAAGTTTATGTCCGCGTTTTGCAGTAACTAATCTTCTCTTCAGATTAGAAAGTTCCATACGGGTAGGGTTTACGTTTAGTTTTGCCATCTACTCAGCCCCTTTGTCATCTAATGGAAGGTATTTATCAAGGAGCTTAGTATCAATTCTCTTTAACTCACTTCTAGGAATAAGTTTTAATAACTCCCATCCTAAATCTAAGGTTTCTTCTATGCCCCTGTTGTTGTAATACCCTTGGTTAACATATTTCCCATCAAATTCCTCAGCAAAATGTGCGAAAGCTTTATCTGTTTCTGATAATGCACTTTCACCAAGAATAGCAGATAATTCTTTTGCTTCTCTACCGGAGGTATAAGCTGCATATAATTGGTTCATGGTACTTGCATGGTCTTCTCTTGTTTTACCTTCACCAATACCTTTATCTTTTAATCTGGATAGAGAAGGAACCGCATTAATTGGAGGTTCCATACCTCTCTTATACAAATCTCTGGAAAGAATAATCTGTCCTTCTGTAATATATCCTGTTAAGTCAGGGATTGGATGGGTAATATCGTCTTCCGGCATAGTAAGAATTGGAATCTGGGTAATAGAACCCTTTCTTCCTTTTACTTTTCCGGCTCTTTCATATATTTGAGAAAGGTCGGTATATAAATATCCAGGATAACCACGTCTTCCAGGTACTTCCTTTCTTGCTGCAGATATTTCTCTTAATGCTTCTGCATAGTTAGTCATATCCGTTAAGATAACAAGTACATGCATATCCTTTTCAAAAGCTAAATATTCTGCACAAGTTAAGGCTACACGTGGTGTTGTGATTCTTTCGATAGCTGGATCATCTGCCAGGTTCATAAACATTACGGTACGGTCAATTGCACCTGTTCTTGTAAAGTCATCGATGAAGAACTGAGCTTCTTCAAAGGTAATACCCATAGCAGCAAATACTACTGCAAACTTCTCATCTGAACCTATAACAGCGGCCTGTCTTGCTATCTGTGCAGCAACTTCATTATGAGGCAAACCGGCACCTGAGAATATTGGTAGTTTCTGTCCACGTACCAGTGTATTTAAACCATCGATACAAGAGATACCTGTCTGAATAAATTCATCGGGATAATCTCTGGATACCGGATTAATAGGAACACCGTTCACATTTACTTTTTTATCAGCAATGATCTTAGGTCCATTATCCTTTGGACGGCCTAATCCATCGAAAATTCGTCCAATCATATCAAGGGATACACCAAGTTCAAGTGGTCTTCCTAAAAACCGAACACTGGTATTTTTAAGATTGATACCTGTGGAGCCTTCGAAAAGTTGGACCATGGCTTTATCCCCATTGATTTCTAAAACTCTTCCTCTTCTCTTCTCTCCTGTCTGCAGCTCAATATCAACCAGTTCTTCGTATTTTACCCCTTCAACACCTTCAACAACCATTAAGGGTCCTACTACTTCTTTAACTGTTTTATATTCTTTAAGCATCAAGGATACCTCCTTTGCTTATTAGTTTATCTATACCAGCCTTTAATTCTGTTTGAATAGTGTCAAGTTGTTCCTTCATTTCATCTTCCGGAATATATTTCATTCTGGCTATTTTATCTCTAACCGGCATACTTGCAACTTCTTTTAAATATATGCCTGATTTTAGAGCACGGAGTCCTTCATCGTAAAAATCCAGAACAATCTTTAACATTTTATTTTGTTTTTCCAAAGAACAGAAGGTGTCCACTTCATGGAATGCATTTTGCTGTAAAAAGTCTTCCCTTATGGACTTTGTAGTTTCCAGTTTTAGCTGATCTTCTTCGGAAAGAGTGTCCTTACCAACCAGTCTTACAATCTCCTGTAATTCTGATTCATCCTGTAGTAAATTCATTGCTCTCTTTCTGTTTCCGGCAAATTCTGAATCAACGTTATCATTCATCCATCCGTCTACCTTACTTTGATAGAGGGAATAAGAGTTTAGCCAGTTAATTGCAGGGAAATGTCTTGCATAAGAAAGAGCATAATCCAGACCCCAAAATACTTTTACAATTCTTAGGGTTGATTGGGTAACTGGTTCTGATATATCACCGCCTGGTGGTGAAACAGCTCCAATTACAGTTACTGCACCTTCTCTGTTATCATTACCATAGCATATTACCTTACCTGCTCTTTCATAAAAGCTTGCAATACGGGAAGCAAGGTAAGCCGGGAAACCTTCATCACCTGGCATTTCTTCCAAACGTCCGGACATTTCTCTTAATGCCTCTGCCCATCTGGAGGTAGAGTCCGCCATAAGTGCCACGGAATATCCCATGTCACGATAATATTCTGCAATAGTTATACCTGTATAAATGGATGCTTCACGGGCTGCAACAGGCATATTGGAGGTATTAGCAATAAGAACAGTTCTTTTCATTAAAGATTCCCCTGTTTCAGGATCAATGATTTCAGGGAACTCCATTAATACGTCTGTCATTTCATTTCCACGTTCTCCACAGCCGATATAAACAACAATTTGTGCATCTGCCCATTTTGCAAGTTGGTGCTGAACCACTGTTTTTCCGGAACCGAAAGGTCCTGGAATAGCAGCCGTACCACCCTTTGTTACAGGGAAAAAGGTATCAATAACTCTTTGACCTGTTAATAGCGGAACATTGGGATCCATTTTTCTTTCGAATCCTCTTCCCTTACGAACCGGCCATTTCTGCATCATGGAAAGATCAGATTTATTATCCAGGGTGCAGATTGTTTCTACTATTGTATATTCGCCTTCTTTAATATCTGTTACGGTTCCTGACATTCCAAAAGGCACCATGATTTTGTGTAATACAAGTGGAGTTTCCTGTACTGTACCAATAACATCACCTTGAGCAACAGTGTCACCTACTTTAACAGCAGGTGTAAAGTTCCATTTTTTCTCACGATTTAAACTAGGTACATCCACACCTTTTGTTAAGAAGTCTCCGGCGACTGCCTGTAATGGTGCCAAAGGTCTTTGTATTCCATCAAACATGGCTTCCAACAGCCCCGGTCCCAATTCTACAGAAAGGGGTTCTCCTGTTGAATATACGGGTTCTCCCGGTCCTATTCCTGTAGTATCTTCATATACCTGTATAGAGGCTCTGTCGCCTCTCATTTCTATTATTTCACCGATGAGTTTATCACTTGAAACCTGAACTACATCGTATACGTTTGCTTCGTCCATTCCCTCTGCAACAACTAAGGGTCCGGATACCTTTACTATTTTTCCTACTTTCAAGATAAGCCTCTCCTTCTATAATATATTTGTACCTATGGCTTTCTCTACATATTCATTGATTCTATCCATACCTATATTCATAGTACCCTGATTACTAGGTATGAGAATTATTGCAGGGACTGCCTCTTTGTCATAACGTGATAGTGTATCTGGTATTAGACTGGCAATTTGTTCCGTAATAAAAATAATACCATAGTTGTTATGTGCAAGAGTATCAACTGTTTTTCGTGCTTCCTCTTTATTGTTTACTGTATAAACATCGATTCCCAATGCTTTAAATGCAAGGATAGAATCTTTATCACCAACAACACCAATTTTATACATATAAATCACGCACCCTTTCTCTTATGGCTTCAGGAGAAATTCCATTCGTTTTAGATACCATAATGATCCTTAAATTCTTAATTTCTGTTTCCTTAGCCACTATATATGAGAAAATAGGTTCTGGTCCAAAAGTAATATACTTGGAAGACTTATTTAAATTCATTAAATAATCATCCATATATTTTTCAAAATCTGTTAAACGATTGGTTTTTTCATAGGACTCCAAACCTTTCAAAAGGCTAGAACTAATTCTGTAATCTTTTAACTTTTGCATCATTTCGTCAATAGAATCATTTAATGTAAGTAGCAGACTTTCTTTATCAATATTACCACCTGGAAGAATTGCTTCTTCCATTATATTACGATTTCTCCCTTGCCTTTTTAGGCGGATGGTGGTTTTCACATTGATAAAATCAATCATATCCTTTACATAATCAACAAACAGCGGTATCTTGGTATCTGCAGCAAGCTGATATAAATGCTTAAAATAGTACCGGTCAAGAATCATATCAATTCTTCCGGGATCTTTGCTTTTAGCAAAGTCCTTCTGTACTGCTTCGATTGCTTCCTGATACTCTTTCTTAATTTCACTCAGATTACCGTTCAGAAACAGTTTTTTAATTTCATTAAAATCCTCTGTTCCAATATTAAGATATAAGTAAGAAAAATCCTCATTTAACTCTTTTTCTTTTATCATAACTTTTAAATTATGATAATCATATTTTAGAGTTAATAAATCGATTACTTTTGGTTCTACAGAGACTTCTCTCATTAAATCATATACTCTGCTCAGCTCATTGGATAAAACTTTTTCATAGTTATAAAAATCCTTTACCTTTGAGGCCTCGCCGGCATATTCAGTCTCACCCAGTATTCGAAAAACATCTTCTATACTGTCTGCATCAATCATTCTATCGATTTGTGCCCTTGAAAGGAGCCGTTTTTCAAGGACTCTGGTTCTTACGACGCCTTGGGTAAAATCCATTCTATCCATGAGACCACTCCTATTCTTCTTTGAATAATACTTGCGCTATTTCTGTTTCTAAATCCTCTCTTAAAAAATCAATAAGGGTTTCAAAAGAAAAATTAAGTCTTACCTTATTATTCACAATGGTAAATCCGGAATCAATGGTTTCTTCCTCAGACACTTTCAGATTTAATCCAAGATTTTTGATTAAATCTCTTCGATTACTTGGTACAATTATTGTTTCCTCACCGGTTAATTCTATAGTACTGATTTGATTCTTTACAAATTCCACATATTCCTTATCATCCAGATTCATTAGTCTTTCTTTCGCTAACAGGAATACTTTATCTATCACTTCCTGTTTTGCTTTTAGCATTTCATCTCTTACCCTTAAATCAGCATTGGAAAGGATCCGGCTTTTTATAATTTCAGCTTCTTTTTCCGCTTTTTCTATTATTTTAGCCTTCTCTTCCAGTGCCAGCTTAACTTGTCCATTCACTATTTCTTCTTTTTTCTTATCAGCCTCTTTCTTCTTTTCTTCTGCATGAGACTGTGCATCCAATTTTATCTTTTGGATCAGATTATCTAAATTTGACATAAGTTCACATCCTTAAAATTTTGTTGATAAGGTCTAGAAACTAACTGAGTTTAATAATATTAATGAAATAACGAAGGACAAAAGTGCGTAAGTTTCAACCATAACTGCATAAATAATACCTTTTGTTGATTGTGCTTCATTTTTAGCAAGTAACATAATACCGGATACTGCTACTCTACCCTGTGCAATAGCGGATCTCCATCCAATAAAAGCAACTGGAAGACAGGATATCAAAATATAAAACCCATGTGCCAAGCTCATGTCTGCACTTAACTGACCTAATGCCAAAAGACCAATAACGAATCCGTAAAGTCCCTGTGTACCTGGTAATAACTGAAGTACTAAGGATTTACCAAACTTCTCAGGTTCTTCAACCATCAAACCGGAAGCAGCTTCACCTACCATACCAACACCTCTTGCAGAACCGAATCCTGATAATATTACCGCTAAGGCTGCTCCTATCGCTCCAAATGCTACTCCACTATAATTCATAAAAAATTCTGAAAAAGACATAAATATTTCCTCCTAATCATTTTGAGTTTTTAAATTAATTAAATTTTATCTTTGAAGATTACATGCTTTTTATTTTGCTCTTATTGATGTAAAGCAATAAAGAAGCCTCTTTATAATCTTAAAGTTTAATTTGTTGTTTGACTTAACTTTTTATTTTATTGCTTTCATCTTATAAATTTAATCTAATAAGAATTACTCTTTTAAATTAGTATATTTAGGCTTACTTTGTAGTAATTTAAATGCCTTTCCTCCCCCTTCGTAGAATTTACCAAAAAACTCTACATAGGTAAGACGGATGGAATGAACATATCCACTAAGTACGCTTAAGAAAACGTTAAAGGAATGTCCAACTGCAAATACTACGATTCCCCCGATGATTCCAAAAATACCCATATCAAATAGCATTTTAGCCATCATATTAATTGCAGAGGCGATAAATGCTCCGGACAGGCCAAGAGCCATTAATCTGGAATAAGATACAAAATCCCCTACATAGCTGGAGATTCCATATAGACTATAAAGTCCCCCTCCAATTTTACCGCCTATACTTTCAGAACTTCTGCCTCCTGTTAATACAATTCCAATCATACCTATAGCCATAATTACGGCAGCTACATTCTTGATACCACCGTATAAAATACCGGTTGTTGTTAACAGGAGAAGTATTGCACCTATCAGTGCCATATACCAAAAGCCTACATCATACAGTGCATCTAAGATCTTTCCATCTCGTATATTCAGATATGCATGAATTCCTAATGCTATGAATATATGAAGAATACCAAACGCAATAGAGATAATAAGCAAACGATTATATTCCACTGCAACATCAATCAGTGCAGGTAGAGGTATAATACCTCCAAAGAAAGAACCATATATAGCGCCCCAGAAAATTGTTGCTATACTACCATAAAAATAAAATAGCATATTCTTTCTTTGCTCCTTGGAAAGATTAAAGGTTTTAAGAGCAATTCCGGTACCCAGTGCCAATAATAATCCATATCCCATATCTGCTATCATCATACCAAAAAAGAATATATAAAACGGCGTAAATAAAGGTGTCGGATCAATTTCATTATACTTTGGAAGTGCGTACATGGTAGTTAATGACTCATATGGTTTGGAAAAAGTGGAATTTTTCAATAATATAGGTACTTCTTCATCCTCTTTATCCGCTTCTTTTATTTCCATAAAATAAACATTATTTAAATTCTTTTTTACAATATCCGTGAATTCATTTATCATGTCTGCCGGGACATATCCTTCAATAATATTCACATTCCCAGCCATTAAAAAATTTTCTGAGGAAGCAATTCTTAACTTGTTATTCATGTAGTAATCATATAGCAATTCCAGGTTGGGCAGATATTTGCCTAGTTCAGTCAGCTGCTTTTCACAATTACTTTCTTCCTCTTTTAATTCACTTATCCTGTTTAGAATGACATCCATCTCTTTGTTCGGTATATCCCCTATACCTAACCTTGTTTCTGTAAAGCTATGATTTCTAAGGATTTCCATTACCTGATCCGCTTCTTCCTTTGCGGAAATAACAAGAATATAGATATAACCCTTTTCTTCTCCAATTACCTCATAATAGGTATACTGGGATTCCAGCAGTTCTTTTTCCATACTGTCCCTGGTATTTCTAGGTATAGTTCCCATTAAGGTTATGCATTGTTTCGTGGAACCGAGTTCACTGACAGCTACGTCTAAACCAGCCCATGGTCTTAGTTCATTCATAGTAGAATTTAGTTTTTCCTTTTCGCTCTTAATAGCATCCAAGGAGGAACCAATTTCTTTCAGTTTTTCATAGATAGGCTGATAATTAAAATTTTCAGCTCTCTCTTCCAATTCTGTAAACTCTAGAACTTCCTTTCCTTCCTTCATAGCTTTTAATCCGGTTGCTCTGGTGTCATATTTGGATAACTTCTCAAGACCATACTTTACCTTTGTAATCTCTTCATTTAACCGGACAATGTTTTCAGGAACTTTTGCATTTTCCAATCCCATTTCCACATAATCTGTATTTTCTTTTAAATCCAGAAAATGAACATAGTTAAATTTTTGGAGTTCATGAAGAAGATTTTCTTTATCTGATTCAAAGACAAAGAGGCTAAACCGATTCATTTTAACTATTGCCATTTGTTTTCACAATCCTCTCAATAACAATGTTTATAGCTGAAGTTAATTCTTTTTCATCCATATTCCTAATAGCATCTGCATTTTCTTTGCCTTTTAAAATAGTTGGCTGAGCCTTTGACTGAGCATCTTCTTCCGCTTTCTTTTTTATATTCTCTGCTTCTGTTTTTGCATCATAAAGGATTTGCTTATATTTTTCTTTTGCAGAAACTTTAGCTTCATCTAAAGCTTTTTCTGAATATATACGGGACTGCTCCAAAAGTGCTTTTGCTTCCTCTTCAGCTTGTTTAACTAACTCTACAGCTTCTTTTGCCATTCTTACACCTCCTTTGAAAGTTAATGGTACAAAAAAAGAGCGCAAAACTTTAACTAAGCTCTCCACCCTAAAGCTCAAAACTTGAAACAATTAATAATAATTGCCAACCGGAAAAAAGTTCCAATATTCAATAAATCTGTCATAAACAATTTATTACCATTATAATTTTATAATATCAAAAAGTCAAGAACGCTTCCTTAATTTTCATAATAAATTATGCCTAATTTTATTCATTTTATCAAAGATTTAACTTATAAAACTCATAATAATTATTAAAATTACACAGAATTCATTGTGAAAAATTAAGTTCTACTTTACTGTATATTGAGTAAAGCAGCTGCTACTTAGACAAATATTGGTCAAAGTAACAGCTGCTTCGTTTTACAAGTTTTATCAAAAGGAGATTATTATTGTATGTAATTCATTTTCATTTACTCTTTTATGATAACTATAATACCCCTCTTCAAATTATAGTTACATTTTATAGTTTAGAATAATGTCTTTTCTCTTAGAAGCTAATTTTGGTACTAGCCATAAGAATAGCACTGCACATATTGCACCTAAAGTATATGAAATAGCATAACTGGTGTCTGCAATACCAAACATTTCACCAATTCTAGCTTCTAAGCCGAAACCAATTTTTTCATGGAATATATAACTAAATACGATAAATGTATAAAAAGTTCCCGGCAGTAAAGCAATTAAGTAATTTCTGCCGGCAGTTTTTAAATACACCACAATCATTGCAAGAGCAAATACTGCCACAAGTTGGTTGGTAAATCCGAAATATCTCCATAGTAAATTAAATCCACCGGGAGAACTTTTTGCATAAATGAGAATTAATATAGCCGGAATAAATATAATTAAGGATAATCCAACACGTTTTTTAGCATCTTTTTGATCGATATTAAATTGTTCCGCAATCATTAAACGTAAAGCTCTAAATGCTGTATCGCCAGAAGTAATCGGAAGAACGATAACCCCGGCAATTGCAAATAATCCGCCAATTGTTCCCATAAATTCTCTGGAGATAATACCTACCATCTGAGTGGCTCCGGTTACCGTATCAGTTCCTCTTCCGAATAGAACCATGGCACCTGCTGCCCAGATCATAGCAATGGCACCTTCTACAAGCATCATAGTATAGAATGTATGACGCCCTTCTTTTTCATGTTTTACAGTTCTAGATATAAGTGTTGCCTGGCTTCCATGAAAACCTGACATAATACCACATGCCACTGTTATAAAGAATACCGGAATGAAGGATTGTCCCTTTGGATGCTGTGTTAACAATCCACTGTTTAATGCCGGCATGTTTGCACCGCCGTCAAGCATAACACCAACAAAAACACCAATAGCAGATATAATCAATACTGCACCAAAGATTGGATAGATACGGCCAATAATTTGGTCAATAGGAAAGATTGTAGAAATGACATAGTAAAGTAAAATTACTGCGTATACAATCCAGATTACATTGCCCTTAACATCCATTCCCATTATATCTCCGACGATTAAGTCACCAGGTGTATAGATAAATACAACACCGGTAAGCAACATTAATATCCAGATGATAACGGTATAGATTTTTGTTGCTCCGTTTCCCATGAACTTGTACATCATTTTAGGAATTTGTGCACCGCTGTTACGCATAGAAATCATACCTACAAAATAGTCATGAAGTGCACCTGCAAGAACACATCCAACAGGAATCGTAATAAAGGCAATAGGCCCAAATAAAATACCTTGAATCGGTCCAAGGATTGGCCCTGTTCCTGCGATGTTTAAAAGTTCAATTAATTTGTTTTTCCAAGGCTTCATTGCTACATAATCAACACCATCTGCCAATGTAGTTGCCGGCGTATCTCTGTCGTCTGGTCCAAAAACCTTTTCACAGAACTTTCCGTAAATTGCTCCCCCAACTATTAAAATCACTAGTCCAATTAAAAATATTATCATAGCTACCTCCTGAATAAATTAATTTTTAAAAGTACATCTTTTGGACTTCTAAAAACACTAACAATATCCACCATTCCTCCTTTATGTAAAATGTACAAAAAAACCTTTATCAAACAACATTTTTAACGTTGAATGACTTAATGAAAATGTAATATTTTTTACACTTTCTTTATTTCTATGTAAATTTTATCATATTTTTTTAATTATTACTTTGGATATTGTGTATCTTGTATAAATTCAGGGGTGACATGTTAAAATCAGTGCATCAAATGCAAAGAATATTCTTCAAATTTTTGATTTGGTTCCTGCTGATTGGTAAAACCTCATCTTTAAAGCCTTCCATTTTCACACAGTATGTGTTACTAAACCAGGGATATATCTCCAAAACATAATTCAGATTAATTAAATAACTTTTCTGTATTCGGAAGAAACCCTTATCTCCCAGTTTTTCTTCAAAGTAATTCAGAGGATTATTATCTTTGTAGCTTTTTTCTTTCGTGTGAATGATACAGACCCTGTTTTGAGATTCAATGTAAACAATAGATGGAACCTCAACTAAGAGAATCCTTTTATCCACATTTAAAGGAATTTTGGATATATACAGATTATTGTAGTCATGGCAGCACTTCCCATGTTTTTGAATATATTTATCTAACATCTGCTTAACTTTTTCTTCTGAAAAAGGTTTTAATAAATAGTACAACGCATCTACTTCAAAAGCTTTATCCGCATAGTTATTGTAAGCTGTTGCAAATACAATTTCTACTTCCGGAATTAATTTACGAGCCGCCGCAGCAAGAGAGATACCGCTTATATCCCCTAAATTAATGTCGATACAAAGTAAATCAAACCGTTCTGCGGCAATGAGTTTCAAAGCTTCTTCTCCGCTTTCCATTTCCTGTATTACCGCATTTGGCACTATTTCCTTAATAAGGTACATTAATTCACTTCTTGCAGGTTTTTCGTCATCAATGATTCCTATTCTCATAGCTTTATCTCCAATTCTTAAAATTATTATATGAATAAAATTACAGGACTTAAACTACATTCTTATAGGCAGGCAAATTTTTTGGTTCCAGTTTATTCGAAATATCTTTCGGTATGGTTATGCTAACTATAGTGCCATTGGTTGATGTATCAATATCCAAGCCATTATTTTCTCCATAAATATAACATAATCTTTTTTGTACATTTATTAGTCCGATTCTGCCATTGTCAATGGTGTTATACTTTAACCCATGTACCACATTCTGTGGAATTCCTAACCCATTATCCATTACTGAAATTTTAATTGCTTTATCTGCTTCCTTAATTGTAATTTTAACTTCTCCCTGTTTCTTCTTCATAGCACCATGTTTAATTGCATTCTCTACAATAGGCTGTAAAATCAGACAGGGCATTTTACAATCAATATCTTCCGGCATATCAATAATGATATTCAACCGCTCATCAAACCTTGCTTTTTCAAGCTGTAAATAAGCCATAACATAATCCATTTCATCATAAATACTTACAAATCCATCTTTTGTTTGTATGGAATTTCTAAAATAGGTAGCAAGGGCAATTAAAAGTTCCCTTGCTTTATCCGGTTTTTCTCTGCAGAAAGCACTGATTGTATTTAGGGAGTTAAATATAAAATGAGGATTAATCTGTGTCTGTAAGGCTTTAAATTCTGCTTTCTGTAAAAGTGCCTGCTGCTTTTCCATTTCCGAAAGTTCAAACTGTACAGAGAATAATTTACTTAACCCTTCTGCAAACTGAACCTCCGAATGGTAAGAAATTTTAAATTTATTTGCAAATATAATTAGACATCCAAAAGGTTGTCCGTATTTCATTAACGGTGCACCTATAGCAACCATTTTTTCCAAAGATTTGTATAATACATCTTCTTCAGGTACCTGTTCAGCAATACACACTTTCTTCTTAGTTAGAACCTCATTGGCAAGGCCTGGCAAAAAGCGGTTTAGTCCTATACAATTTAAAGTTTTTCCTTTTACACAGATAATATTTTCTTTATCTGTAAAAATAACAGCTAAGTCTTTGGAATATTCTAAAATCACATCGCTGATTTTACTGCAATTCTCCTTATTGTAAATACCCGACTGTAAAAGTGGCAGACATTTTTTAGTTATTTCAAATATAAGATTTACTTTACTTCCCACCTCATATTCCATTTCTTTAAAAATATGATTAAAAACACTTACAAACAATACCATACCCATAGAGTTAAAAAATACCATAGGAACTGCAATCACTCTTACCAAGGTAACAGCTTCCTGATAAGGTTTGGCAAATATTAAAATAATAATCATCTGCAACAGCTCGGCAAAAAAAGTAATAGCAAATAAATCGGAACTTTTATACTTATTCTTTTTAACATATTTGGCAGTAACTGCACTAATGATTCCTTCTGCCAATGTTGAGATTGCACAGGCAAAAGCAGTAAAACCATTAATATCTATTATATATCTATGGATACTTCCAATTATAGCTGCACCAATGCCAACAATCGGCCCTCCAATAAATCCTCCTGCCATAACACCAATAACACGAGTATTAGCAATAGCCCCATTCACCCCATAACCTGTATAGGTTGAAATAACACTGATGATCCCAAAAATAGCAATTAGTATAATATATTCTTTTGTTTTGTGTTTTTCCCTAACAATATACTTTTTAACCAATTTCACCCTTGCTAAAATTTGAGCCAGAATAACAAGCAGTCCTATATTCAATACAATACTTTTTATAACTTCCACACACATTCTCCTCATAACAGGTATACCACTACCCTGATATCTTTTTATATTTCTACAATAAAAAAAGGCAGGGAACTCCATAGGAGCTCTCCACCCTAAAGCTCAAAACTTGAAACAGATAAAACTGCCAACCGGAAAAAACATATATATAATGTAATTTTGTAATAATAATTTATTACTATAATAGCTTAAAAATGTTGAAAAATCAATATTTCCTTAATCTTTCATTATAAATTTTTATTAAATATCACCAACTCTTTCAAATACTTTAAACGTCCTTACTCCCCCATACTACCCTGTTTACATAGTTGGTATAGGATAAAATAATTCTGAGTACTTTATCTGAAACATTTTCCATACTATAATCCCTTACGATTCTCAATGAATTTTTTTGCTGGTGTTCTAATATGGTAAGTCCCTGAAGGATTCTTTCTTTTGTAAGGCCTGTCATAATTACAGCTGCCTCTTCCATGGCTTCTGGTCTTTCATGAGACTGTCTGATATTAAGAGCCTTAAATCCAAGAATAGAGGATTCTTCACTGATTGTACCACTGTCGCTTAATACAGATTTTGCATTTACCTGAAGATTAACATAGTCATAGAATCCAAAAGGCTTCATAATTTTAACATAAGAATTTAATTCTATATTATCTTCATAAATTTTCTTTTTAGTTCTGGGATGTGTACTAATAATGATTGGAATATTATAAATTTCGCCAATAGCATTGATACTGTCTATTAAGTTTCTGAAATTTTCTTCTATGTTTATATTTTCTTCTCTGTGTGCAGATATTAAAAAATATTCTCCCATTTTAAGATTTAATTTTTTTAATATTTCTGAATTCTTAATTCCTTCTTTTCCAGAATGTAAAACTTCAAACATGGGGCTCCCTGTCTTAATAATCCGATCTGCCGGAATTCCTTCATTTAATAAATATTCCCTTGCTATATCACTATAAGGCAGGTTAATATCGGATATATGGTCAACAATCTTTCTGTTTGTTTCTTCAGGTACCCTTTGGTCAAAGCAACGATTACCAGCCTCCATGTGAAATATGGGAATATGCCTTCTCTTTGCAGCTATTGCCGACAAGCAGCTATTGGTGTCTCCAAGTATTAAAAATGCATCCGGTTTTCTTTCATCTAAAATAGGTTCTATTTTAATGAGTATATTTCCGATTGTTTCCACAGCCGAACTGGTAGCAGCTCCCAAAAAATAATCCGGCCTCTTTAACATAAAATCCTTAAAGAATATATCATTTAATTCATAATCGTAATTCTGTCCAGTATGTACCAGGATGTGTTCTATGGCATCTGATTTTTGTAATTTTTGAATAACCGCTGATAATCTTATTATTTCCGGGCGGGTTCCAACAACTGTCATTACTTTTAATTTTTTCATTTCTGCTCCCTGTTTTTCTAATTAAAGATCAATAAAAGATTCTTTAAACATGACTTCTATTCTATAACTCCATAAAGTAAGTATCCGGTTTCCGGGGATTAAAACTTTCATTTGCCCATATAATGGTCACCATATCTGTTTCACCAATATTTTCAATATGGTGGATATAGCCTACCGGTATATCAACTACTTCCAGTTTGTCTCCGCTTACATAGTATTCTATCACCCGGTCTGAATTCAGTTTTCGAAACCGTATTACACCTCTTCCGCTGACTACAAGAAATTTTTCATTTTTTGTGTGATGCCAATGGTTTCCTTTTATCATTCCAGGCTTGGATACATTTACTGAAATTTGTCCCTGTCCTGCGGTTTTAATGAACTCAGTAAAAGACCCTCTATGATCTGCATTCATTTTTAAGGGATAAGTAAGATTGTTCTCCGGCAGATAACTTAAGTAAGTACTGTATAGTTTTCTGGTAAAATCCTCAGACATATCAGGAATGGAACAGTTAATACGGCTATCCTTAAAAGACCTAAGTAAATTTACCACTTCTTTCAGTGTAATTTGATATACTACAGGTATTTCACAAAAATCACCTTTCTTATTGCCTTTATCCTTTAACAGACTTATTAATTCTTCTACAACATCATCAATATAAGCCAGATTTAAGACTGTTTCCGGATCTTTGACCGTAACAGGTAAATCTCTGGCAATATTATGAGCAAGGGTTGCTATAAAACTATTATAGTTGGGCCTGCACCATTTTCCGAATACATTTGGCAGCCGGTATACAAAAACTTTCGCCCCTGTCTCTCTGGAATAATTAAATACCGCATCTTCCCCTGCTTTTTTACTTATTCCATATGGATTATCAAAAACAGCCTGTATGGAGGATGATATGGTAACCGGGCAATTATTTTTATGTTTTTCTAAGGCATCCAAAAGAACCTTCGTAAATCCTAAATTCCCCTCCATATATTCCCTGTCCTCATTAGGGCGATTCACTCCTGCAAGATGATATACAAATTCAGCTTCCTCACAATATTGGTCTAACAAAGAGAGTTTTGTATTTTTATCAAACATTAAGATGTCCGTATAATTTAAATTTCTTAACTGGGCGATTAAATTTTCTCCGATAAATCCTCTTGCTCCTGTTACTAATATCTTCATTCATGACACCCGCCTTTTAATTCCTTCTGGACATAGTCAATAGTTAATAGAAGTTCTTTAATCTGTTCTATATTTAATCTTTCTGTATTATTGGAGTTGTATTCTTTGTAATCAGAAAGTATTTTGCTTCCCTGGTGATAATATTTATCATAATTCAAGTCCCGCTTGTCTGCAGGTACACGATAAAATTTCCCTTTATCCTGAGCTGCAAAATATTCTTCTTTTGTTAACAGGGTTTCATATAACTTTTCTCCATGGCGGGTACCTATAATATTTAGCTTGCTATCACTGCCAAATAATTGGATTAATGCCTGTGCCAGATCCCCTATTGAGGAGGCAGGTGATTTCTGTACCATAAGGTCCCCTGATTCTCCATTTAAAAATGCATAGATTACTAATTCCACAGCCTCTTCAAGGCTCATTAAAAACCGGGTCATGTCAGGATTTGTAACCGTTAAGGGTTTTCCAGCTTTAATTTGTTGTATAAAAAGCGGAATGACGGAGCCCCTGGAAGCCATTACATTTCCATAACGGGTACCGCAGATTGTTGTCCTGTCCGGGTCCACCGTCTTGGATTTTGATATAAATACCTTTTCCATCATGGCTTTGGAAATCCCCATTGCATTAATCGGATAAGCGGCTTTATCCGTAGACAGACAAATTACTTTCTTTACTCCAAATTCTATGGCTGAAGTTAAAACGTTATCCGTTCCTAAAACATTTGTCTTTACAGCCTCTAGTGGAAAGAACTCACAGGATGGAACTTGTTTTAAAGCAGCAGCATGGAAAATATAATCAACGCCGTACATGGCATTTTTTATGGATTGTATATCCCTGACATCGCCGATGTAAAATTTCACTTTATTATTTTTATAAAGGTTTCGCATCTCATCCTGTTTTTTTTCGTCTCTTGAAAATATTCGGATCTGATCAATTTCTGTATCTAAAAATCGTTTCAGCACAGCGTTTCCAAAACTGCCAGTACCCCCTGTTATCAAAAGCTTTTTATCTTTAAACATTTTTACTCCTATTTAAAGCCTCTATCTTTTTATTGTATGAATTTTATAATTAAGTAGAACAAAGAAATTTAAGGTATAGGGTGACACTATTATATATTATTCTTTTTGTTTTTTACTTTTACGACATTTTTTGTAACATTTTATAGGTTTGTTTCATAATATAATAATATAACTTTTTATCAGATGTCAGTTAGTCATAATACTACCATTTGGATAATGGTTATTAATGGCTGCTGCCTCAAAAGATAAGTTTAAATAAATTCCAATTCAGTTCAAAATACACCCGAATTGAAGTTTTACCTGATTTTATAATGAAAGGAGACGAATTATGGACTTTATCAGATTCTTTTTAATAATGTTAGTTCCTGGATTAATTGCAGCTAAGGTATATGGAAAAATAGGATGTGTAGATGGAGAACCCCGGATAACAACTGCTTTAATATTTGATTTATTTATTTTTTTAATCAATATTACGGGATTGTATTTTTTCAAAGGTATTTATACCATGACAGCTCTTCTTACGAGCTTTAATTGTTTAAGTTTTACTAGAAGGTATGGTCTTTTGAGCATATTTATCGGTATCCTGCTTGCAATAATGTCTGGTACTCTATACAGGATTTTTCATATCTGTCATATCTTTAAAAAACGCAAATAGAGTGAATCATAGTTTTATCCGGTATAAAGGCCGCATTTCAATTTACAGAGGAAAGGCGGCCTGATTACATGTTTTGCAAGAATACGTTCTTATTTTTTAAAATCCTTCCAACTACAGAAAAAGGTTCTGTTATTCATTATTTCTAATTGCATCCAGCGATAAAGCTGCTAACGCAGTGGTTGGACCTTGAGACCATGGAAATACATCATATCTTTGAGGGTACATGCTAAATCCCATACATTCTGCTGAAGAATTGGTTACCAGACCATCTATTACAGAATTCCGAAGAGCCTGAAGCCCTAAATTCGAATAATATAAATAAGTTTTATTCAGTATACCTATTTTAACTCCCCTATGAATGGCATAAGATATCATGGAAGTTGATGATGTATCAATGTGTCCCTCTAAAGCTGTTAACTGCCAGGAGTAGTACCCATTATCCTTCTGATACTTTATAGTGGTTTCAACAACTTTAATAAAAGTTCTAACTAAAAAATTATAGTTGGGGTTCATGGAATCAATATATTCAAGGCTGTCTACCATGCCTATCAATAACCATCCTACTCCTCTGCCCCATCCAATGATTCCTAATTTGCTGTCTTCTTTTAAATTGTACCCATGATATGGAAGAAATGTATTCCTATCAAATCCAAAATGAATAAAATTGATAATCTGTTTTACAGCTAAATTTATAGCCTTTTCATCATGATATATTTTTCCATAACGGCATAAGAAAGGACATATCATGCCTATACTATCGATATAAATATCATTAGGACTGTTTTTTCTATAGGGAAAACTATTCTTTTTATCTCTTGGATAATCATATAAATAATTGATAATTTTTTGAATGGCTTCTTTGTAAATATCTTTTTTCATTTTTTGATGTACATAAATTAAGGAATAACCATTTATGGCATGATCAGGATTTACAATAGGAATACCATTTTGAATCCATTTATCATAGTATTGTTTCAGTATATAAAAGTCCTGAATATCCTTGCTTGCATGGTAAGAGCATTCTAAAGCCGAAGCTAAAAGTCCATTGGGCCAGAAAAAATGATCTGCTCTGGTCAGCTTCCTTGTGAAAATAATACTGTAGATATTAGTTCTTATCATCTGCTTCGTACTAATCTCCGGATAAGTTAGAATCTGAATTCTTGTGTTTTTACGCAGATTGTTGAATATAGCAATCCACTCTTCTTCTATCTTGTTAGAATCAGAGGATAATGGAGCCTCTTCACTTTTATCCGTAATATCCTTTTTAACGTAAACTGTCTTTTTATTCTTAATGAATCTTATCTTATTTCCGGCCTTTAAGAGAGTATTGGAATAGAATTTATTAATATTATTAAACTTATCTGGATAGGATTTTAAAATTTCCTGCATATATACGAATTCCTCCCGTTTACGAAACAAGATGAAAAAAGACAAATTTGGTATTGTAATTACCAGTATAAATAAAACAAAAAGGCTTACTGGTGTTATGTTATTACAAAATGATTTCCTTACTAATTGGCAGATAAAAAACACCATGATGATGGTAATAAGGTAAAGAAAGGAATCCTTGTAATATTCATGGGCTTTTTTATTAAATATCATATTATATATAATAAAAGGCCTGGTAAAATTAGAAATTAAACCGGATACTATAGTTCCAATAAATACGCCATTTATTCCAATTAATTGAACCAGCAGTATGGAAATAATTAAGTTTACAATCCCTTGAATCAGAGCAATGTATTTATCCGCATCAAAAATACCAGCTGCTGTTTTATAATTATTTACCGCAATACGATGGGCTTTAAAATAGTAGTCCACCATAATTAATAGTATTGCTGTATTACTAATAACCATATCTTCTCCAATCCAAAGGGTAATAAAGGGAGTCAGCATAAAATATAAAATAATCAGGACCATTCCATAGATCCAGAAAGCAGAAAAACGATAAACTTTAAATAATTTGTATTGCTTTTCCTTACTGTCTAATGCAATCAAATTGCCGAACCCAGAGATCAGAGAATTAAAAATTATATTAATAAAGCTAATTACCGAAAAAATAATCAGATTATAATTGGATAATAATCCAACAAAAGTTACATTAACAAATGAAGAAAGAATAATATTATCCGTTTGATGTATCATAACATCTCCAAATTTATGATACATTAAAGCGGTCATGTTTTTTTTAATGGGTTTCATTTCTTCTTTGGATAAAGGAATATAATCTTTTTCTAAAAGATAGGGATATTGCTTATTCAAATATAAATGAACGAATACTTTTTGTATCACTCCAATAACCGCTCCAGCAATTAAATAGAGCATAAAGCTTTTAAATATTTTCAGGATAATAATCTGTGATATTAATACAGCCACTGAAGTAATGACTTGAATATTAGATTGTATATAATTCTTTTGCTCTGCATTTACTAAACTGTATTTATATGATACAAAATAGGTACTGACTGTGTTGAACAAAAATATGAAATAATATAGGAACAATTCATTTTGACTGATGTTTCCTGGGTCTTTTATGATGAATTTTAAAAAGGGCAGCAGAATTAATCCTGCCACTGTTATAATTATGGCAATAATACGATAAATCTTTTTATATAACTGCATCAGTGTCTTTATGGTCTCATAATTATTTTCTGCTACAGGTTTATAGAGACTATAATTCATTGCTGTACCAATACCAAGTTCTGCTAATGATAATACAGATAATATATTCGTATATAAGCCATTGACACCAAGATAGGTTACACTCAGGTTGTGAATAAAGACTGTCCTTGATATAAATCCCAGGATAAAGGATACAATATTTCCTAAGATACCAAAGAAAATATTCCGTTCTGCATTTTCGATTCTCCCCATATTGATACCACTTTCATAGAACTTTTCATATTAAATATAAAATTTGATCTTTATTAACTTAATGTACCTTTTAGATAATTAATTGCTTTGTTACGTTCATTTTCTAAAATAGGCGCAGTCTGTGAATAATCTAATTGAAAAATTTCATCCTTTCTTAAAACCTCCCATTTCCTTGTTTGTAACCGGAATGTACCAAGAAGCGTATCGATTCTGGAATTCATGGAAGTCCCGGTCCCAATTCTGTCAAATACAACAAATGGTTTTTCAAATAAAATGGCAAATACACATCCATGAAAAGAATCTGTAAAAATAACACTGGAAGATTGTATATACCCAATAAATTCGCCGGGATCAGCCGAATATCTTTTTGGATCCTTCATATCTGCTAGATTCACTACAATTAAACTATTCGCCCTTGCTATTTCTTTTATTTTTTTCTTTCTATCCAGTGTTTGTTCTCCCAAAAAGTAGGTTAACAGATAGCACCTTTTCGGTTTATAGACAGGTTCCTTAGATATTAAAAGCCAATTTTCTTTTGTTAATAAAAGAGTGGGGTCAATAAGAACCTCAGCCTCCCTCCCTGTTAAATTTCTTATAATATCTGCTCCGGCCTCTTCTCTTACAGATAAGCTGGCCATTTCAGAAAGCCATAGTTTATAAGCTTCTGAATATTCAGTGGGAATATGAGAGATACCAAAGCTAGGGGAATAAGCAATTCTTTTCTTCCCGGGAGCAAAGGTTAAAAAATAAATGGATGAATTATGAATATAGTCCGGATTCCATACCTGGTCACTCCCAGCAACAAAATAATCATAACAGTGTGCTAAATTCTCCGGTATATTTTCACTGGATATACAAAATTTCGTTTCTTTAATATACTTATTTGAAAAAGCTTTCAATCGTTTTATCCGCTGCATTCTGGACTTTACGATTTCCTTCTTATGAATTTGATTCCACAATATTGTAATAATCTTGTAAAGCACTTCAGAAAGTTCCATATCTTTTTTCTTTCTATTTTTAAAAAATATTCTATTCCTCATAGGAATCGGAGATGTATTTTCAGATTGATTTGTTGTATCAACTAATATGGTTTCCACTTGAAAACCCAAAGATTTTAATACTTCTTGTAAAGCATAATTTTGTAAGCGGTTTCCGTAATTAAAATAACCATTTAGGGTAATTATTCCAATTTTTTTCATTATACACCCATTGCGTATCACAACCGTTTGCAAATGTGGTACTCTGTTTGCAGATGTGATACCGCCACAAAAGATCAAGTTGAAAGAATTATGATGTGGCATTCTTTCTATACTTTATTTTCTTGCAACCTTCCCCGCATGATGTGGCTTTGCCACATCTCAAATCTGTCCCTGCTATTAACTCCTTCTATTCCTTGTCTGGATACCCTTTATAGTCCGGTATACCTTCCAAAAAATCCTGGCATCAATAACACATAAAATAATATAAATTTTCATTAAAAGTCTAATATTTCTCGATTTTATTGCATATAAGAGATATTTTCTTGCATTTTTTGTTATTGTTTTAAAGTATTTTTTATGGACAATTTCAGATTTTGATAAATAGCCTATAACAATTTGTAAAAAGACTGTATAAAGCTCTCTTGATTCTGCCTCATATTCCGGATAATTACTAATTATAAATCTGTTAACGTAAGGAGCTATTTTTAAGCATGACATTACTTTGTCATTGATTTGCTGATGATTGGCACTCTCATTCCTTTGACGGTAATAATACAATGGATAATCATAGATTGAAATTAATTTTGCCCTATCCAGTACCCGAAGCTGAAATTCAAAATCTTCCCAGTAATGGATTTCTTTATTCAGGTAAAGATTTTTAACTAAACTTCTTTCATATAGACCAGAACCCAAAGAAGTTGGAAAGTTCATTTGCAGCAATTCCATAATAGCCTCTTTGTTTGTAATCTGGTTTTTTCCAATATTTGAATTTTTTAATATTCGGTCATGAAAGATATGCTTTGTGCATACGCACATCTGTGAATGATGGACATGTATGGTTTTTAGCATCTCTTCATACATGCTGGGGACAATTTTATCATCTCCATCCACAAAACCGATGTAATCACCGGAAGCCCGTTTTAATCCAGAGTTTCTTGCAGATGAGACACCTTTGTTTTTTTGATGAATGACAACAATTCTACTATCACTTTTTGCATATCTGTCACATGTTTCTCCGCTGCTGTCTGTAGAGCCATCATCAACCAGGATGATTTCCAATAAATTGTGAGTCTGGTCCTGTATGGATTCAATACACTCACTTATATATTCCTCCACATTATAAACCGGTACAATAACACTTATTAAATCTTTATTCATAATGATCTCGCTTCTTTTTTATGGCTTTTAATCAGTTTTTAGCTGTCTCTGGCTTCCAGATATTTTTGACTGGATGAACATGCAACTAACAGCATTACAATACCCATCATTTTTATTTCTCCAAGGAGGATATTAACAGTAAAGCCTATTAATATAGACAGCACCCAGATATATTGTTTCAGACCGGTTCTTTTTCTTTTTCGAAAGATTAAATACATAAATAGAACGTATGAAATAAATCCATATCCAAGAATCCAGTAAAAATGTCCATTGTGAGGAGAAAATTTACTTCCATCCACTAATGTAACTCCACCTTTACCCCAAAATATATATTCCAGGAAATTAACTTTCTCAATTATAAACTGCCATATTCTAATACGGGAATCTCCTGAATTTCTGTCAATCCGCTCTAATGCCTCCAGAGCAACTCCAGTTTCTAAATACTTTGGTATCTGCGGAATGATATAGATCAGTGATAATACCGTAATCAGAAACAAAAACAAAGAAGTGGGGGTAATGTGAAACTTTAACTTATATTTTCCTTTTAGTAACTGGATTAGCTCTACAATAATAAATACAATAATATTAAAAACAAAAACTAAGAATCCTCCGTTGCTCATGCAGGATATCAGCACAAACAGTAAGGATAATAAGGAAAATGTTTTGGTAAAAAAACTGGTTTTCTCATTACACCATAAATACAATACAATTGCATTCATCATATATCCTATGTTATTGGCATCCATCCATATAAAAGAATACCGGTATCCAACAAAATTGGTATAGGAAAGTTCGTTGATGGAAATTCCGGAGCGGTGATTCCAAAACAGTACTACTTTGTGGTAAAAAGATTTATCAATATTATAGAATACGGCTAATATGACTGCAGATACAATAAATACAATTAAAAAATTCTTCCCCTTAAAGTCGAATTGATTCAGATAATACACAAATATAAAATAATACAAAAACATAGTGGTAAACTGGATTAAATATACCAAATTTTTATATATATACTGGGGAGCTAGAATAAAGCTGAACATTGTACTGATACTCATAAATATAAAAATTATAAGAAATAATTTGTATTCTTTTGATTCATTTAATTTCTTATATCTTCTTAATAACCAATAAAATGTCAGAGGCATTGTATAGGGAACTGATATAAACCAAAAATAAGGCAAAAAAAGTGTATCAATAACACAGGCGTAAAACACAAACTTATCAAAATTGTCTGTTCTATTTTCACTGGGATTCTTAATAATTTCTTTCATATTCAGTCCTCCAAGCCAGGCAGAATCAAACTGCCCTGATTCTATCTGACATAAACTTTAAGTGGGAAGCTTTTCCTTCACACTTCCATATTGTTGTCGCTTCGCGACATCTAAATAATAGAGAAGAAGTTCAACGTGAGAATTCCAATGGATTCTCATGTTGGAGTTCTTCCAAGTGGGAAGATGCTTTTCCTTCACACTTCCATATTGTTGTCGCTTCGCGACATCTCAAATAATAGAGAAGAAGTTCAACGTGAGAATTCCTATGAATTCTCATGTTGGAGTTCTTCCAAGTGGGAAGATGCTTTTTCTTCACACTTCTTCTTTAATAAATTCATATATTTTTTTACATTGCTTTTCCCATGTCTTATTTTCTAAAACAAATTGTCTGGCTAACAATGCCTTTTTTCTTAAAACACTCCTTGGCAGCCCCATTACTTCATTGATTTTACCGGCTAATTGATTGGGTTCGTTATTCTCTACAAAAAACATTTTATCGTAATATTCTTCTGTAAAACCATTTAGTCTTGTGGTCAGTACCGGAGTTCCGCTGACCATATATTCAAATATCTTGGAAGGAAATGTAACTTTAGAGATAAGATTTTCAACCGGTCTGGGATTAATGAGTAAGTAAGCTTCCCTTTGGATTCTCTTCATGGAATTGTTATCAACTTTTCCCCAATAGCGGACGTTATTCATTTTCTCCGCGCATTGAACTACATACTCCGTAATCTGTCCACTACCATAAATATTAAGAATGACCTCTTTATCCTCTACATATTCCATAGCCTTTATTAAATTGATAATTCCACTATATTCAACAAGAGCTCCTGAATAAACTAGATTCTTTTTTACAGGTATTTTTACTGGTATATCATTAATATCACGGGGATCCAATCCCCCCTCCATTACAATATAAGGCTTATCAGGTGCATATAACTGGATTGCATATTTATTTAATGTGATTATTTTGTTACAGAATGAGATTCCCTTCCAGGTTAAGTGATCAAATATCCGTCGAAGCACCTTTGAAATACCCTTTCTGCCAACCGTATCATCAATGGGCAGATCAGCAAGAAGTGTCACTATGTTACAGTCATATTTCTTTTTGAGCCATTTTGCAGGTAATCCCACTTGAGGAAACATGTTAAAAGTAAAAATAGTTTTTATTTTATATTTTTCAATAAGTCTTTTTCCTTCAATATAGGTAGAAAGGGTTTCACATACTTGTTTTAGGAATGGTAAATTAAGAAATCCTATTTTAAGGGAATAAAATGAATCAAATAGGCAGATTCTCTCCCGTTTTATAAATAATTTTCCATTAGGGTAAGCAGCAACAGGGTATATTGTAATACATTTCAGATCAATATCCGGATACTTGGCTAACTGCTCCAATACATTGACCTGCATTTTATTACCGGCCACCGATGCACCATATAATTTTGAAGCAGTTTCCCGGCTGACCCCATACCCTAAAAATAAAACTTTCATTTTGTATCATATCCTCTCCTAATCAGAATGGATGCAATAGAGGTAATAATTAAATATTTTGAAAAATTAATTATTTTTCTTCTTTTAGAGTCATAAATACATCTATATGTCGCTTTACCATGGTCTCAATGGTATATTTCCTGATTTTATTTCTATTGTTATTTGACATTTTTAATCTTAAATCCTCATTTTCCAGAATCTCATTTATTTTTTGTGCAAGTGCTTCTGGATCTTCTGAAGGAATAAGAAAGCCATTCTCATAATCCTCAATTAACTCTGTTCCCGCTATACATTTTTCAGTAGTTACCACAGGTAAACCATGAGCCATAGCCTCATTGATCACTAACCCCCATATATCCTCTCTCGTTGGCAGAACAAATAAATCGGCCATCTGATAGTAATTTCTTAATTCTTCTCTGGATTTAAATTCTACAAAATGAACATTTTTTAGATCTAATTCTTTTAGAAGACTGATATATTTATCTGTGGGCTTCCCACCAACAATGTAGATATCCACGTTGGGACGGATATCTTTGCAGGATAGGAATAAAATATCATAACCCTTTCTGTCAATAAATTGTCCTACAGATAAAATTACCTTTTCTCTTTCAGCACCCAGTTCTTTTTTTAATTGGAGTTTTTCCTCATTCTCTGCTATGTGAGAACTGATATCCTGATCTTTTAGGGAGGTAAAAGGATAGCGGAATATTTTTTCTTTCTTGGCTCCATAGGTAATAAAATATTCATCGTGATTTTGTGAAGTACTGAAATAACCGGCTGCACCTTTTATTAAATGCTTTTTATAAGCTTCTTTCAGCCCCTTTCCATCCTTAGAAAATCCACCATCGCCTTCCAGTAAATATGGAATTTTACGAAACTTCATATATTCAATAGCAATAATTCCAGTTGGAGTTGCTATATTGGATACGACTATATAATCATACTTTTCTTTTTTTAAATACTTTATCATTCCTAAACAAACAGCTTTATCTACATCAACGGGGATTCCTTTCATTATAACTCCGGTAAAATTAACAAAATGATGATAGCTCCAGCTTTCATCCCGTTCTGTTGATGTAAATTTTTCAAATAGTACCGTTAGTTCACAGTATTTTCCCAACTCCGAAAAAAAATCCACTCTGTATGGGGAGGGTATATTGATTAACCATAAAATTTTCATGGAATCACTTCCTTATATAAATCTAAATAAGCCTGATAACATTTATTCTTATTGAATTGTTTCGCCCATTGAACGCAATCATTTGCATCCTTAGGCATTTTTTTTAATTCTCTGATTGCAGTCATATACGATTCTGCATTGATATCTTCTACGATCATTCCACATTTTTCGTTAACCAGTTCCGGATTAGCGGAATATTTATTGGTAATAACTTGTGTCCCACATGCCAGGGCTTCCAATGATACCATTCCAAAAGTCTCTTCCATAGATGGATTAAGAAATATATCCGCTGCGGAATAAATTTCTGCCAATTCTGTTAATTGGTTAGTACGGCTTACAGCCAATATATTGCCGGAAAGTAACTTTCTTTGCTTTTTTTCCATTCCCACAAGCACAATTTTATAGTTATTGTCTAATTTTTCTGCTAAATCATTGAATAACCCTAACCCTTTTCTGTCACTCCATATGGATGCTACTCCCAATAGTATTGTTATATTTTCTAAATGATTATTTTGCCGAAAGCTGCTTATGGAAGGCTTAAATATATTGAGATCAATTCCATTTGATATTACTCTAACCTCATAATCCCTTAGGAAAGAATTCTTAACTTCATCCTTTAGCCAGTTAGAGACCGTAACTATGGTTAAGTTTTCTACACCGGTAAAAATTTCTTTTTTTAAACTATAATTCTTCTTTGAATTATCAAATAAGTAACTAGCCGGGTATAAGGTCTTTTGGATGCAATTATGACATCCTGTTTTCCATCTATTACAATTCACAAAGGTATAATGGGCACAATGACCTGTATAAGCCCAACAGTCATGCAGTGTCCATATGACAGGTATCCCCATTTCCTTTATGTATTCAAACAATAACTTAATATTAATATAACTTCCATGAATATTATGGAGATGAATCAGGTCAGGGCGGTATACTTTAATTTGCTGTATAAACTTCCTTGTTGCCTTAACAGACCCAAAACCCTGTAAGTCAAACAGCCTTGTTTTTAATGCATGAATATAAACATCCAATTGGTTTCCTATTCTTATATTACCGGTCAGATCTTCCGTACATTCTCTTCCATACCCTATTCCTGCCTCATTTTCAGATGCTATTATGGAATGATACAGATCACTGGTAATTCTTCCTGTGCTTCCATATCCAATGTCAGAATTGATTAATAAAATTCTCATGTCCGGCTCCTGTCTGTCTTATAGACTCCAAGTAATATATCTGCAATTTTATTTACTTTGATTTTTTTAGATAGATACCGTACTATTTCAATACCTAGTAGAGTCATTAATATAACAATCAAAGGCCTGAATAATGTAAAATACCAAAGATGAAAATGATTAAACAGGTTCGTAATAATTCCTGCAAATGGTGTATGCAATAAATATATGGAAAATGACATCTTACCCAGGTAGACAAACCAATTTGTTTTTTTCATACCGGAGCAATAACTAGATATTCCCAGTACTAAAGCAATTGCAAACAGTTCAGCAATTATTGCAGCATGTTTCCAATAACTGATGTATATGCCCCAAGACAGATAGATAATTAAAATAATTACATATACACAGCTTATCATTACAAGCCATTTCTTACAAAACAAAGCCAATTTTTCAAGAAGATCATACTTTCGGATAAGCAAACCAAGTATAAAGTAAAGGGCCCAATTCAAAGGGTTAATATATGGATAAATATCCAGTATTTCCTGTCCGGTTAAAGTAATGCTAATTATGGATAAACAGCTGAAGAAGATTAAAAAACAATTATTATTTCTTAACTTCCAAAACAATAAATAAAAGATCATTAAAACTGTCAAATAATATAAATGACTAAATACAGTAAGTGTCGTAAACCAATTATATAAATTTAATCCACCTTTACGTAGAACAACATACAAAAACAGGAAAGTTCCGCAAAAAAACCATGGAATTAAAATGGTCCTGATTTTGGAATAAAAAAATTGGCAGAATGTTTTAGTAGTTCGGAAGTAAAGATATCCGGAAAGTAAGAAAAATACGCCAACACCAATTGAACCAATGCTGCTTAGGATATATCCCAATAAAACAGTCCATGGTGGAGAATTTTGGGGTACAGTTGCAACATGTGCAGCAACAATACTTAATAAAGCAAATGCTTTTACAACGAATATATAATCTCTTTCAGAAAAGCTTTTCGATTTATTCATATACTCACCAGATTATATCCTTCTTTCATCCCAGTTAATGCCCCTTTTTATTACCTTAGCCGGAATCCCCCCTAATATAACATTGGGTTCGTCAAATTTTTCTGTAACAATTGCACCCGTTGCTGCAATAGAATCCTGGGCTATTTTTGCTCCTTTTGTTACTATGGTTTTATTACCAATCCATACATGATCTTCTATTCTGATATCCTTTGACTGGTTAATACGTTTCCCCTGTAAATCAAGAATAGAATGACTGTCTCCTGTCCGAAAAACAATATCTGAGGAGAAAAGACATCTTTCCCCTATTGTAATTTTACTTCCTTCCATACATGCTAAGTGAGTCCTTCCGCTGATATGTGTTCCCATCCCAATCCATACAAGATTGTTATTATCCTCTATATGTATTTCACAATCTACAGCAGATACCCTGCTGCCTATAAATATCTTATTGTTATCTCCGGTAATATTTATCTTACATCTGGATAATACACATTGATTATCTGCAAATATTTTATTATTCCTGCCTTTTATTTTAATCTGGCTGTTTTTCATGAAACAGTTTTTAAGGTGGATCTGATTCCTATTTTTCCCTTTCATTCTGTTCAATCCAAACAGATGAGTATAAAAATAGGCAAAGACTAAGGATAGTTTATGATTCTTTAATAATATTTGTTTAATAGTATTGATCATGCAGATCTTGTTTCCTTCTTCCATATTCAATTACTTTACCTAATTCAATATATGCATAACCCTCTTTACAGGTTTTTATTATTTTCGCTTTTTGACCTTTTGATAATTTCCGGCTATTGCTATAAGATTTGTTAAACACCGGCTTTGTTAATAATTCTTTTTTGTATTTTATAAGATAATCCCCAGTAGTCCCAATTACTCTGGCAGGTACACCAACTGCAACTGAATTGTTAGGAATACTTTTTGTTACCACACTCCCGGCACCAATAATTACATTGTCTCCAATTATTACTCCAGGTAATATTAAAGTCCTTGCACCTATGAATACCTTATTTCCGATAACTACTCTTCCAACTTTACCATACCCCAGGTGAACTCTGGCAGACTGGTCATGGGCAAGAATCTGAACATTATTAGCCACTGTTACGTTATCTCCGATCTCTATAAGATAGCAATGGGCAGGATCAAATTTCGTTGCTGTCTGTCTGTGAAAATTGCAGCCTATCTTCATGCCCTTTTTCAAATAATAAGTGGTTGGTAAATCTCCATAGCAGATAAAATTAACAAGCTTAAAGATTGAAGACAAAATAAAACTCTTTATTGTTTTTATTGAACTCATCCTCCCTTCATGATTTTTTGCTCTAATATGCCCATTCATAATCTTATCCTGCTTTTCTATTTGCTCTTCTATCTGTTTTTCTACTTGCTCTTTTATTTGCTCTTCTTCCTGAAAATGCTCCATGATTATCTTATAACTCTTATTCGAGGAATATTTATCCAAAAACAGTTGGTACCCATTTTCCCCCATTAACTTTCTGGTCTCTTCTTGTTTCATTTTTTCTGCCGCCTGCCTGAAACCATCTATATCCCCATGGTAGGTTTTCACCCCGCAGCCGGCGCTTTCAATAATATCACCAATATCCGTAGCTTTATCAACAGCAGCAATAATTGGGATTTTAGTGTTCAGATAAGTCAGCAGCCTGGATGGAAAATTAGGTACTGTATTTTTTTTATCCAGCAAGATGAGACCTATATCACAGGCCTGAATTAACTGGATAAAATCTTTTTTATGAATCCATGGTAATATTTTTGCATTTTGGAAGGGCATACTGTTTATTATCTTGTATAAAAAATCATATTCGGTACCAGACCCTACGATTAAAAAGAAATAATCGGAGTCTTCTTTATAGGAATGTATGATATCAATTAAAAACTCTATTCCCTGAGATTTTCCCAGATTTCCGCCATATACAAGAATAATTTTGTCTTTTGGCAAATCATATCTTTCTCTGATAAAATCTCTGTCTACAATTGGTAAGTCTCGTACTTTCTGACTATTTGGACACACCTGAATAATTTTATCTTTTAGATATTTATTGTTTCTTTTTACATATTCTACATTTGCCTTTGACATGCACCCAATATAATCCGAATTTTTATAAGTGAACTTTTCTAAATATCGAAAAACTAACCAGACAATACCACCTTTTTTCATAGCGCCCAAATCAACCGTGTCCTGAGGCCATATATCTTTTAACAAAAGATATAGTTTAGCATTATATATTCTTTTTAACAGAACCACACTTGGCGATAAAGTAATAGGCGGTGTTGTAAAAAGAATTAAATGAAAGGTCTGTTTTCTTAGATACTTATGTGCAGCATATATAATCTGTGGATTTGCAAGAAATGAAAATATGACCTTAGAATATTTATTGGTTTTTTGTATATTTCCAGTTCTTATATGCAGAATCTGTATCTTATCTACGTAGGACAGATTTGATTCCTGATTATTTTTCCTATCATTTACAGATACCACAGTAACCTGATGCCCTTGTTCAATAAATTCCTGCATAAGATCTGTATACAGATTATATTCCCCTCTGTCAGGCCATGACATTGTTATCAATAATACTTTCATTGAATCATAATTCCTTACTTATAATATTAAAAATATATTTCATTTCATTTTCACCATATCTTTGGTCTATGGTTATCGGAATCATATATTTTGACATATAGTATTCAAAAGAATCAGGATCCGTTTCCGCTAAAAGATAATTCCACCAATGTCCCTGGAATACTTTATGTTTAATTAATCCGGGCAATAACTTCTCATCTTCCACTACCAATGGATACACCATGGGAATACAATCATCGGAATAGAATACACCCGGATTGATTTTGTTGATGTTGTCAAATAAGTTACAGGCAGTTTTGAAGTTTTTCCGCCGTTTGCTCTTTATATGCTCATAATCCGTTCCATCTAATATAGCATGTGTTAATTTAGACATTCTCTTTATATCGGATTGATTTATCCTGGCTTCATTGGCTTCCCTGGCTTGATATGCCTTCCCCTCACATCCATATTCGATACGCTGTAATAAAAACAGACTTGTATCGGAAGAATAATCCAGTTCATATTTCTGTAAATAATCCTCCGCATGATTCCCAATAACATAGGCACCATCCGGTACCCCAATAAATTTTCTTGCAGAATATACATTCATGCAGCCTTCTATAGCTGGTGAAAAAAAGGCCTGGGAATTATCAATAATCACATTCTGGTAATTGGATGATAAATGGCTCATTCTATCATGCCCCATAATTCCAAAGTAATTAACAAGTACAATTGCCGTATTCTCTGGACAGGCTTGTATCTTTGGGCTAAATTTCCTATCTATTAAATAGTAAAGAACCTTTATCCCCTTTTTTAAAAGAAAATCCCTTACCGTTTCACATTGGTAATAGGGGAGTAAAACAGTATGACAATTAAGTACACGTGCAGCATGATAAATACCGGCCCTGGCAGAATTTAAACGTGCAGCATTGCCTTTATAATATTCAAGTCCCTTGAAGAAATCCAACTCAAGGAAACTTCCTATTTCTTTTTTAACTTCCATGGTTCCTCCCCCTTATTTGCACTTTAATAGAATCCCAGTCGTAACCATGATTAAACAGGTAGTCTATTATCGATAAATCAGGCAGGAATTCTCCCCATAGCTGTTCATAGATAATGGAATGGTAATCGGTATATCTAAGCTCTATACCAGATTCAAGAAAATGTCCGCTGTCCTGGTATACCCTGGCTCCCTTTCCGGATAGATAAACACTGCCTTTTAGCAAAGTACATATGTCTAGTATCCGCTCCTCTTTCAGAGTTGTAATACCTAAGGAAGAAGAACGCTCAAACCTTTTGGTTATACCAAGTTTACGGCAAAAAAGTTGAATAATTGCAATATTCATATCTGCAATATTCTCATACTCAGGAAGTAAAATACTTTCAAAATCCGAATAAACCGGTTCAAAATATTTAGCTCTTTTATAATTCATCCATAAAGTTTTCAGTTGCTTTTGTTTCCATCCCAGATAATCTCTGGTCTTTACTTCCTGTATAAGGTTTCCTAATGTCTGCTGTACAGGAGCCTTGAGCCGGAGTTCTCCCTGAGGTGACTTGATCCGGTTCCAATTGCTAAAACCTTCATTGGAATACTGGGCATCGTCAAGAAAAACAAAACAATCGCATTGAGCAATCTTATAAAAATATCCCGGATAAGGTATATAATCTGGCTGGTGAATAGCTATTATCATAAATCTAATTCTCCTTATAAGTAAGAGCATCCTTCTATGACCTAGTCTTTCTTTTCCTTTTTACTCCTTCTCTCCTGAAAAAAGGATTCTCTATTATAATTACCATAATGAATTGAGTTTCTTTTAAAAACACTTTTTAGGGATGCTATAATAATTTTAAAATCCAGGAGAAAAGAAACATGGCTGGCATAATAAATTTCATATTCAAACTGCTGCTGCCATGTAGGTGTAATGTCACCATACAAAACTTCCGGTGGAATCAAACCGCCTCTTACCTTATGCCGCTGCAGCTCATATTCCGTATAATAAGGTAAATACTCTGGAATAAGGGGTCTTGGACCAACAAAAGAAATATCGCCTTTTAATATATTCCATAACTCAGGAAGCTCATCAATAGATGTGGAGCGAAGAAAACTTCCAAACTTTGTCTGTCTTAATTCATTAGGCAGCAAATTCCCATTGGCATCTCTGATATCCCTCATGGTTCTAAATTTATACATAGTAAAAATTTTATTATCCTTACTAACTCTAAGCTGTTTAAATATAATTGGCCTGCCAAGGTTAATCCAGACAAATAGTGAAATAATCATAAAAAAGGGTATGCACATTATAATTGCCAAGATAGAACTGCCTATATCAAAAATGCGCTTAATATATTTACTGTACAAATCAATACCTCATTATTCTTCAAAGGGGATATTCCACTTGCTGCAAGCAGGTTTTGCCCACAGGCAAGTTTATCCCTTGCGCTACCATCTGCCTCATTGCCACTAGGTGGTATTTCAGCAGGAGACCGACTCCTGCTGAAACAGATAAGTCCTCTTCCCTGATGGGGGTAACTTACAACACCTGTCTGATTAAAGCAAAGGCTTCCGCAGCTCTTACATTTATGGCTGCACCTCTGTGTTTAGCCAGGGCATCTAAGGCTTCAATGGAACGGGCATTTGGAAAATCGGATAATTGGGACTGATATTTTTTCATTGCTTCCATCTTCTTTTGAAGATAAGGAGTAATATCAATATAAACATTTGGTATAAATGCATTTGCCGCATGGGGTATATTACACTCTGTTTCCGAGAGGGTTTCATAAGAATATATTAACTTTACCTTATGATTATATTTAGGCCTTAAAACTACCATAGACGCCTTTGCTATTATTTCATGATCTTTTTGCATATCACCGTAATGGGGAATAAAAACAATATCCGGCTGAACTTTGTCTATTACTTCATATAGTTTATCATTTATTTCACTTCGATTTACTTTTTCTAACATGGAAGCAGGAAAATCAAGATAGAACGTCTCCTTAATTCCTAATAATTTATGGCATTCTTTTGCCTCCTTCAGAACAGTTTCTACCAGTTCTTCAGAAAACAAAGGCATATATCCCCTTGATGCAATGCATACAAAAACATTATGGCCTTCATGGATATATTTTGCTATTGTACCTCCTACACCAAGAATTTCATCATCTGCATGGGGAGCTATTACTAATATATTCATGATCTCCTCCAGTCTGTATTGGGATGCTTACAATTTTGCAAGACAGGCCCGGGGTAAATATTTATAATATAATTCATACTTTTCACATAGCAATATTATGTTATGGGATTGGTATGTATTATTACAGATACTCACCTCTATATACCGGAAAAAAATCAGTATCTAAGTAATCGGAATTTTGCATTTCCCTTTTTCTAATTTCTATCAGCTGGTCATATTTTTCCTGGTTAAAAATCTTAGTTCCAATAGTAAACGTATAATCTGAATCTCTGTTAAAACTGCTCTTAAATCTATATAAACTATCTTCCTTACTGCCTAATCCTCCCCCTAAATGAAAGGTCTTAAAGCCATTATCAAAGCCCCAGCATGCGGCTTCGTATAATAATAAATTGGTTGGTGCAAGATGCTGGTATTCTTTCTGAGATGCAGAAAGGTGATAGTTCATATGACCATTGGTAAGCAATAGGACCGCCATTGAAATAATACGAGTCTGATATACAGCATAAAATAAAACTGCTTGATTTTTTAAATCATATAATATGCTGTTAAAGAAATCTTTTCCGAAATAATAATATGGTTTTGCCTTATCTTTATCCATAGTTGCCTTATATAAAGGAATAAATGATTCAATTAATTCTTTGCTTCGTCCCCAATAGATTTCAACCCCTGATTTTACTGCTTTTCTTACCATATTCCTGTTTTTACTGGTAAGATTATTCCATATCTTTTCCTTGGAGGCCAATGGAATGACAATGGTTTTACCAAGTTTTGAAATATGATAGAACTTACCAAGTGTTTTGTAATCGCTTAGGAGGGGATGAAAGCGTACGAACTCGCTTATGATGCCTTTATTAATACAGTAATTTGTGTATTCCTGTTCCAACCGTTTCATACTTTCCCGGGTAACATTTCCTTCAATTAAAAAACCTCCATAGCCATATGGCGTGGTGATATCAAAATAAGTACCTTGAAGAATTTGATTTTTAAACCTCTTGTCTGCCTCTATATCTCTTAAAATAAATACATTTACTGCTTTTATTTCATCATCTTCATAATAGTACAAAACAGGTTCTCCATCACCATGAATCTGAAAAGCCTTTACGTATTCAGACAGATAGTAAACATCATATTTATGAAAACCGGTAACAATTCGGTTCCATTCTTCCGGTTTATTTATCAATATTTCCTTTCCCATTTATTCACTTCCCTTGATTAAAGATCTGTCATTTTCTAATTCACCAAGTACAGATATTACTCTGTCCATATCCCTCCAATCGTATCGCTGGTCACATGGTATGGATAGAATCCTGTTATAGACATTCCCAATATTCTTAAAGCTATTTACAGAAATCTGTTTTGGCCTGCTCCAATGTATGGGACAGTAAATTTTCCGGCTGCTAAGCTTTTCTCTGATTTGGTCACGATTATTATTAAGATAAACCGGATAAAACATAGGGCACGTATTTCCCGGAACATTTTGAAAAACAGGTTCTATGAATTCAATCCCATTCAAACCTTTCTTTAATATCTGATAATTGTTTTTTCTTATTTCAACTAATTTATTTACATCCGTTCCATTCATAATATTATTTGATAAAGAATCTATCCTATAGGGATAAGGTTCTTCTGAAAGTATCCTCTCCCCATGTGAAAACAAATTTAAATACTGTTTTTTTAATAGTTCATCTTTCTTATGTATATATTCTGCCTTAAGTAAGAGTGCCTCTTTTCGGATTGAAGCAAAGGATTTATCTTCCGGTAATGTACCTTTTATTTCCCATACTGGTGAAGCCAGCAGACCACCGCTGGGTAAGCCCATCCATTTTCGTACACTGGCAACATAGTAGTCATTCTCTTCGTATCTCTTAAAATCAGAAAATAATGTTTGGGTCACATCTTCAATAATAATGGCAGAGTTTCTTTTGAATTCCCTGATCACTTCCATTAGATTGCTATTTGTAGAGAACCCAAAATAACCCATATGAAGGAAAATTCCTACTTCTCTGTTCTCCCTTATGGTTTCGGTAATGGGAGACAAATCTTTGTTAATATCATAAAAGCTGCATTGATAGCCATTCTTTCGAAATGGTAAAATCAAGGAATCGCAGATATAAGCCGGCAATAAAACGGATTTAAATCTAGGATTTACTTCTTGTAATAATAGGGATATAGCACCTCTTCCAGAAGTAGTAAGTACCGTATTACCGAATTTTCTTATCCACTGTGCTTCCATCTTTTGTTCTGCCGAAGGGTCATCTAACCAAAATTCACTCCCTATTTCCATAGGAATCCTCTTTCAAAATGGAATATACAAACAGGTTATGATAAGTACCATTCTTATATATTCTGCTTCGCAGTACCCCTTCTTTAATAAAACCTGATTTTTCAAATAGCTTATGGGAGCCAATATTATAATCATTAATGTGTGCATAAATACATTGAAGACGAAGCTCAGAAAAAGCATATCGGACCATTGTTTTAATGGTATCCGTACCAAAGCCCTTTCCACGGAAACTTTTCAATAATTTTATATGAATCTCGGCGGTACCATTGATATAATCTATATCTGACAGGATTACTGTACCGGCAGTCGAATGTTCTTGTTTGTCATCAATCATACAACGTAAAACATAAGGTTCGGAATCAATGGACTTAATCCATTCTTCTTGCTTCATTTCAGATACAGGAAATGACCATCCCCCAAGGAGATATTCCATTTCACCATCATTTATCATGTTTCTTAATATATCCTTATCAGAAAGTTCAATGGCTCTTAATATTACCTTCTCACCTGATAGAAACAATTGATTTCCTCCATATTACTATTTTTTAGTTACCGTTAGATCCACAGCCCTTTTATGATGGAAACTGTACGGTTCAAGTCTTCATCTGTCATCTTTGTATCACTTGGTAAGCAGACTCCATCTTCAAATATAATTTCTGAAACCCCTGCCCCAACAAAATCATATCCTGAATAAAATGGCTGCATATGCATAGGTTTCCAGATAGGTCTGGATTCAATATTGTTTTTTTCTAATGCCAGTATAATATCAAGAGGCTTTACTTTACCTCTTAACAGGATACAGCTTAACCAACAATTTGATTTACTCCAATTATTCACTGGCATCATGTGGATACCCTCCATATCTTTAAGCATCTTCTTATAATACTCAAAGATATACCTTTTCTTCTCAATTCTCTGGTTTAATATCATAAGCTGACCTCTTCCGATACCGGCTAAAACATTGCTCATTCTATAGTTAAACCCCAGTTCACTATGCTGATAATGCCTGGCTGGATCTCTTGACTGGGTTGCCCAGAACTTTACTTTATTAATACTTTCTTCATTATCCGAAATGAGCATACCGCCGCCTGAGGTAGTAATGATTTTATTCCCATTAAAGGAGAAAACACCGTAATCACCAATGGTGCCAGTATATCTGCCTTTATATAGGGTACCTAAACTTTCTGCCGCGTCTTCGATTAAAGTTACGTCATACTTATTACATATCTCTGATATTTTATCCATATTTGCCGACAAACCATATAAATGGACAACGATAACTGCTTTCGGCTTTTTTCCAAGCTTTCCATATTTCTCAAAGGCTTTCTGAAGTGCTGACGGACTCATGTTCCATGTTTCATAATCGCTGTCAATAAATACAGGCACTGCTTTTTCATAAATAATAGGATTAGCAGTGGCAGAAAAGGTTAGGGACTGACAAAACACAATGTCTCCTTCACTGACTCCTGCTGCTTTTAAGGCCATATGAATAGCAGCTGTTCCAGTGGAAAGGGCAGCGGCTGATTTAATTCCAACCATATTGGCCAGCTCTCTCTCAAATTCATTAACATTCCTGCCAAGGGGAGCAATCCAGTTAGACTCAAAGGCTTCCTTGATAAAATTCATTTCATAGCCTTCATCACTCATATGTGGTGATGAAAGATATATCTTTTCCCCGCTCATATTTGCAACCATGCTCCTTTCAAAGTCCTCATACCCTTTAAATAATATATTCCCACGTATTTATTCTGTTACTTTCATTCAGCTTATTCCATGCATAGGATAATCCTATGGAATAGCCTAATCCGTTACATTATTATTTATCATAAAGCTAGGTACAATCTTTATAAGGGATTGACGAATAATACTCCCATCCTTTGTTTCCAATGCCTTCCTTAATATTTCCATTTTTTCTTCGATTTCTTCCGGCGACATTGATTTCTGTTTTTCAATAAAAATCTTTTTATTTTCAGTCATTACAAGTTCTTCCTGCATAAAAAGTTCTTCATTGATTTTTTCTCCAGGGCGCATACCTACTTCTATTATTGGAATCTCAGAATATGGAACATAACCTAGTAAACGGATTAAATTTTCTGCCAGCTTCAGGATATTTACCGGTTTCCCCATATCTAAAACATAAATTTCAGAATGGGAGGCCATAGTACCTGCCGTCAATACAAGCTGAACTGCTTCCGAAACTGTCATAAAATATCGTTCAACTCTTTTATCTGTAATGGTAATGGGCCCTCCATGTTCAATTTGACGTTTAAACAGAGGTATTACCGACCCACTAGAACCTAATACATTACCAAAACGGACTGCTGCGTATTTTGAATTACTAATATTCTTCATACTCTGAATAATCATTTCACACATTCTTTTACTAGCGCCCATCATACTTGTTGGATTTACCGCTTTATCTGTAGATATAAGAACAAATTTTTCAACATTCCACTGATTTGCTGCCTGAACTACATTATAAGTTCCAAAAATATTATTCTTAATTGCTTCTTCCGGACATTGTTCCATAAAAGGTACATGCTTATGAGCTGCAGCATGAAAGACTATTTGCGGCTTATAACGCTGAAATAACTGATTCATCTTGTCTCTATCCTGCACGGAGGCTATTTCAACTGCCAAATTAAGGCCATCTTTATATTCATATAACAATTCCTGTTGTATGTCATAGGCATTGTTTTCATAATAATCGATAATGATTAATTGAGCAGGGTTGGAACTGGCAATCTGTCTGCATAGCTCGGATCCAATGGATCCCCCTCCTCCAGTTACCATAATCACTTTTTGATGAAGGAACTTATCAATTTCTTTCTTATCAAAAGAAACACAATCCCGTTCTAAAAGATCATCAACTTTAAACTCCTTATTTATTCTTGTGAATTTCATTCGGTATATTCCATAAGAAAAGCGGATGAGCAACATAAAAAGAATAGATAAAGAGCAGGTTATTACAGAAAAGATCAAAGACGTTTTCTGGCTAAAAAATATTAAGTTTATTACAAAGTATAATAAAAAGCCTGATAATACACCTGTCATTATCTTTACATACCCATTGTATCCGGCATATCTCCATATATTGACATAGGTTTTTAATAAGTACTGGCATAATGATACACATAAGAGTAAGGTAATAATGTGCGGAATAAATAGTTGAATGCCTTTCATACCTATTACAACTGGTATTAAAATATAACAAATAAAACATGATAGTATAATAAAAAATAGATCTGTTATAAAAATAATCTTATTTCGATAATTATTAATTCTTATCATAGGAGTACCTCTGAACAGACCTATTCATTTTGTTGTTTTCGTCATGTTTCAATAATTCTATAGAAAAGTCGCTCTTAGTTAATACAAAAGGCGACAAAAAAAAGTAATTCCACTTCATATTTGTCACTCCTTTTAAAATCTTAAATAAATCAATCTTTGGTTTTTTCTTTATTTTATAAGGAACATGGGTTTTTTATTAATTTCAATCCCATTCACAATACACTCTCCCTTATATTTTAGATTGCTGCAACAATTATTTCCAATTTCCTGTGTTATGATATCTAATGCCTGTGTAATCACAGGGGGCCTATTGCTCATATTATGGCAATCACTTCCCAGTACATCAATCAATCCATCCTTTAAATAACGGACTGCCTGGTTTCTTCTTTTTTTCTCTATTAATGAAGTTGTATTTAATTGAATTACACATCCCATTTCCCGTAATTTTTTTATGATCCTGTAAGTTAAATCATATCTTTCTATATGGGCAATAACTGGAATGGTGTTATAGAATGAAATCAGTTTTTCAATTGTTTCATATATTCCATCCTTTTTTTTACTGTATGGCAATTCAATTAACAGATATTTTGTATTTCCTATACATAACTCACTAAGATCAGGATAATGAAATAAATAAGTGTGAAGCATTGTTTCGCTCCCGGAAATTAGCGCAACCTTTGCTTCATTCATCAGGCTCATTGCAGCTGTTCTCTTATTTATAAATTCTTGAAGGGAGACCTGCATAGGATTAAAATGAGGAGTGCACACTGCCTTATTAATGTTCTGATCCAAAAGAGATTTCGTCATTTCAACTGCTTCAGTGATGCTTCTGGCTCCGTCATCAATACCTGGCAAAATGTGGGTATGGAGATCAATCATTATAATTATTGTAATAGTAGTAATGATATTTTGATTTCTTTTCCTGATTAAGAGAAATCCCATTAAGTATAAATCCTAATACTTTGATCTCCATATACTTACACTTCGATAAGAAGTTTGTTATATCCGAATGAGAGGTAACTTCCTCTCTTACAACTATTAGTACACCATCCGCTGCCTTCATCAGGATAAGAGCATCGGATACAACCCTGACCGGAGGTGTATCAATGATAATATAATCGTATTCTCTTTCCAGCTTCTTTAATAATTCTTCCATTTGGCTGCTGGCCATCAGTTCGGAGGGATTAGGCGGAATGGTTCCTAATGGCAGTACATATAAGTTATCATATGTGGTCTTTTGAATTGCATTCTCTATATCAATCATATTGGACAATACATTGGTGACCCCAGGACTGCTTTTTATATTGAAAAAATTGTGCAATCTTCCTTTTCTCAAATCACAGTCCACCAATAATACTTTCGAACCGGTCTGGCCAATTACAATACCTAAATTGGTAGTAATCGTACTCTTTCCATCCTCTGGGAGTGAGCTGCTTATTACAATCTTCTTACATCCCTGATGACGTAAGGTAAACTTCAAATTGGTTCTTAGAGAATTATAAGCTTCTGTTATAATGAATTGTGTATCCTTCTCCGCATTTTCTTTTATATTTTCACTTTTACCTGCCTTTTTATTTTCTTTCGAATCTATTTTCTTATTTAGCCTTTTTGCAATAGAAGTTAGCTTTATTAATAATACTTTTTTCTTTTTATTGTTTTTATAATTTGGTATTACACCTAAAATAGGAACTTGATACTTTCTTAATAAATCATCCTGATTCTTCACATTTACATCCATAACTTCCCCTAATAATGAAATAAGTATAGTAATAATAAATGTAATCATTCCTCCAATTAAAGTATTCTTAAATATATTAGGACTGGATGGAGAAGTTGGTAAAGCCGGAGGATCAACTATACTGATCTGTGCTGTGTCTTTAATACTTTTTATTAATTCAGGTGCAATTTTCTCCATTGATTTAACTAATAAAAATGAATGGTTGGGGTTCATAGAACTTACACTTATTTCAAAAATTTCTGTATTGTTGATAGATTCAATGTTGGTCATGTTTTTTAGCTGTTCTCTCGATAATCTTAAATTACTTTCTTCTATTACCTGTTCATAAAATTTCTTTGTCTGCAAAAAACTTATATAAGTTGTTACTACTTTCTGAGCGTAATTTAATTCATTTAGATCAGCGGAAGAAGTGGAATCATTGGAATTAACATACATTTGTACCGATGCGATATAGGTTGGTTTTATAATATATTTACTATATAGAAAAGAAACACATAAACCTCCTATGGTACAAACTGTAATAAAAACAATTCGCTTCATAAATATTTCAAATATTTCTTTTAGTGTAAACTCCATATATGAAATTCCCCCTTGAGCACTGCTATTTTTTTCTGATATTGATACTGCTATCTCATGATTCTTTATCTTATAATATGACATTATTTTAATTTAGTGAAAATTGCTTTACTTGTAGAAACAAAAAAATTAAGGACCAGAAATGATAATAATCATTCCTGATCCCTTCTATTTTTCTTATAAAATTAAATATTCACATTTTACCAAATACCCTGAGCCAACATAGCGTTAGCAACCTTTTCAAAACCTGCAATATTAGCGCCTGCAACGTAATTACCCTTTTGATCGTAACGTTCTGCAGCATCAGATAAATTATGAAAAATATGAACCATAATCTGTTTTAACTTAGAATCTACCTCTTCAAAAGTCCAGCTTAATCTTTCGCTGTTTTGTGTCATCTCAAGTGCGGAAGTGGCAACACCTCCTGCATTAGCTGCTTTACCCGGTGCAAATAAAACACCATTTGTCTGAAGAAATTCTGTTGCTTCTAAGGTAGTAGGCATATTGGCGCCTTCTGCAACTGCAATACATCCATTGGCAACCAAAACTTTTGCATCCTCTAAAAGTAATTCATTCTGTGTTGCACAAGGAAGAGCAATATCACATTTCACACTCCATACTCCTCTGCCTTCATGATATTCGGAATTTGGCCTGTATTTCTTATATTCCGTAAGTCTGTCTCTTTTTACTTCTTTAATTTCCTTTAATGCAGTCACATCTATGCCCTCCGGATCGTAGATCCATCCATCGGAATCACTGACAGTAAGGACTTTTGCACCCAGCTGTCCAGCCTTTTCCACCGCATAAATTGCCACATTGCCGGATCCGGATACAACCACTGTTTTACCTGCAATATTATGACCGTTACATTTTAACATTTCTTCGGTTAAATATAGAAGACCATATCCGGTTGCTTCCGTTCTAGCCAAAGAACCGCCGTAAGTTAAACCTTTTCCGGTTAGTACTCCTTCATATCTGCCGGTAATTTTCTTATATTGACCATACATATAACCGATTTCTCTGGCCCCTGTTCCAATATCACCTGCAGGAACATCTTCATCTGCTCCAATATATTTATAAAGTTCCGTTATAAAACTTGTGCAGAAAGCCAGTACTTCCCGGTCCGATTTGCCTTTGGGATTAAAATCCGAACCACCTTTACCACCGCCGATGGGTAAACTGGTTAAAGAATTTTTAAAGATTTGTTCAAATCCGAGAAATTTAATAATACCAATGTTCACAGAAGGATGTAAACGCAGTCCCCCCTTATAAGGTCCAATTGCATTATTAAACTGAACACGGTAACCAGTATTAACTTGAACCTGACCTTTATCGTCAACCCAAGGAACCCGAAACTTAATTTGTCTGTCTGGTTCTACTAATCTCTCTAGTAACGCTTCTTTTCTATATTTTTCTTCATTCATATCTATAACCGGTCTCAAAGATTCCAGTACCTCTTTTACTGCCTGATGGAATTCAGGTTCACCCGGGTTTTTCCTCATTACCAATTCAATAACTTCATCAACGTATCCCATATAATTTCTCCTTTATCTTTCATACAGATTTACAAGCACACAAAATTAATTTTGCACAAAAAAAGAGCAAAAAACAGGCGATTTAGTTTAGGCAAATACGCCTTTGTTTTTGCTCTTAATGAATTATATCACTTTAACGCAGAAAAGTAAATATATTTTTTTAAATTTTTTTACACAAAATGTGAATTGTTATACAACCAACCCTATTCATCCCGCACAATTAATGTATTATATCCAATCCGTTTTAGTTCCTGTTCTAAAATCACTGCTTGATCCAAACTTGGAAGTTCCCCGATCTGCACTGCATATAACTCTCCTTGAGATACAATAAGTGGTTCATATCCAAGAAGAAACAATTCATATTGAAGATTTACTGCGTTTTCTAATACTCGGAATAATCCTACCTGTACGCGATAAGTATGCGTATTATTTACAGTTTCATTCATCCTGTTCAAAGTTTCTAAAATAGCTGTTGCAATTCCATAGGCAATATTTTCAAATTGTTCATCAAATAAAGCATTATCTGAGTCTGTATTAATAAATCCAACATTAACATATAAGGCTGGCATATTCGTTCTTTTTAATACAGGTATATCTTTTCGTATATCTATACCTAAATTGTAAAATCCTATCTTCTCCAATTCTCCGTTTATAAGCTCTGCTGCTATAGGCTTTATGCCTTCTTCATCATATATAAAAGTTTCCACACCACTATAAGTATTGGGCAATGGACTTGAATTTCTATGAAGTGCTATATATAAATCGGCATTTTCAGCATTTGCCACTTGGGCCCTGCTAATGGGCGAAGAATAGACATCTTCCGTTCTGGTATATAAAACATCAACACCATAATTGGTCAAAATTTTGCCAACTGCCAGGGCTAAGTTTAAATTATCATTTTTTTCCAATCTATCACCATATACCGCACCACTGTCAACCCCTCCGTGACCCGGGTCTAAAACTACTCTGTCTGCCATAACATCCTCAAATACCTTGTTTTACATTATTTTATGCCAAAGGGCAGACTTAGTTACTCCTCTAATTCAATCTGACAACCATAATAATCATACTGGGTTACTATCTGAAATCCTAAATAATTATATATTTTCATTGCATTTTTACTATTGCTGCTTACTTGCAGCGTGACTTCACTGACCTTATCCTTAATTAATTGCCTTAGCACATAATTAATGAGTCCTTTTCCATAACCTTTACCCTGGAACCTTGGTATAACTCCATATCCGAATATAGAAGCCTTATTCTTTCCATAGTTCACATTACAAATACCTATAAGTTCTTCTTCTAATTTGGCACCGTAACATACCATACAATCGGACTCTAAGATATTTTGTATCAGTTCTTCCGATTCTTGAAATTCCGTCTTAAAAATCTCGGAATGAATATATGCTGCCTGCATAATATCTTTTGATGTTAAGGGCTTCACTATGAAATTTAAGTTCGATAAAAATTCACTGTACTTTTTTGTATAATCCTCAAGCTTTAATCTTAATAAGTATTCCGATTTTATAAAGGACGCTCCTAACGATAAGGCTGCCATTTTACCACTGGTACTGTTTGGTTCTGCTACAAATACCATATCATAGATATCAAAATCCAGCAGTTCCTCTTCTGCGGCATTAAGCAAAGCTGTAAAATAACCTTTCTTTCTTTTGTCAGGCAACGTATAACCAGATATTTCCGCTTCTCTTTCATTCATTTGAAATATAGTCAATACACTGACTAATTGTTTCTGGTCATATAACAGAAAAAAGCTATCTAAATTTTCATAAAGATTCATATCATTATCTAAGTAAAGTTCTCTACTTAATCCATCCGCTGTCAAACATTTACTTACTAATTTCTTCACTTCAATCTTCTGTTGTTTATCTAATTGGTGGAGTTTTTCTAAATGCATAATAACCTCAATTCCGGCACTTTAGCACCATTTAATTCGGATTACTGTTTCTATGGCTTATCCCTTAACGGAAGAAAATGTATATGTATTTTATTAATACAGGAACCGCAACACTACATAATACACCGTGAAAAATCGCCATTACTACCACTTCCTCGTTAGTAAATTTTATAAGCATGGGAAGGGAGGTATCTTCACTGGTAGCTCCCGCCGGTGCTATAGCGGTATATTTATTAAAGGTTCTTGCAACATAGGGAATAATAATAAATGCAATAATTTCCCGCATAAGATTACTCATAAAAGCTACCGTTCCTAATTGTATTCCTGCCAAATCCGTAATCATAACACCGCTAAGACTGTACCAGCCAAGACCTGAGGCAATGGCCATGCTGTCATACCAGGATACATTAGTCAATAAGCTGGCTGTCAAACCTCCAATCAAAGAACCTATAATAGTTCCCATAGGCATCAGGAGTATCTTAAGGTGGTATTCCTTTACCTTTTGAAATACCTGTTTATTAAGACCAACACTGATTCCAACAGAAATTAACAATATATATAATACATACTGAGATTGATTCGTAAAAAAATGAATCCATCGTTCATTAAAAATCCACTGTCCACATACGATTCCTGATATTAAAGAAATAATTGCTATATAAACCATATTAAGCCTCCAAAAAAACTGTTCCTATTTTATTTAAAAAAATATTTTGTTATAAAATAGACAAATAGTACTGAAAATATTATTGGGATAATTGCCAGCAAAAGGCTTTCAAGTCCCAAATGTAAAAAATCAGTCAAAAAATTTGGCCTGCTTCCTAAAGTAACTCCCATTAGAAAGATAAGAATAGAAATACTTATTACCTGAATTCTCTCATTCCATTTTTTCAGTTTCAACGGAAACCATTTAAATCCTATTACTATTCCAATTAACATATATATTAATACTTCCATTAATTTCTTCCTTTGCATTCATATTTTTCACAAGTTTCCTATAACGTAAAATAAGAGGCTGCTGCAAAATTAGTATTTTGCAACAGCTTCTTTTTGGAAACTCATTGTCATAATTTATTTATAACGACAAGTATAGGTGAATACTTATAAGATGTCAATATTTATTCATAGGAGAAGTCAAAATTTCATAAAGTTTCATAAAATTCCACCATGTTTTATCCTGAATTTTGTGATGTATTAAACTAACCTTTATTCTATATTATCTTACTGGAAAATTGTTTTAAGATTATTTTCCAACAATGAAAATTTTTGCAAATAAATCTTGTGTATTCTCATATATTCCTATAAAATAATATATATTAGGGCAGCTAATAACTATCAATTAACTAGAAGGGGCTCATTTTTTCTAAAACATGTAATAGGAGGTAACTTTGTATTGAAAACGATAGATATTTTTTCATATTTCCATGTTTAACTATTTACAATGTTTAAATGATTATTTTAATGTATTATCCATATAATACCATCAATGTAACTCGTTAACCAAGCTCCAAAGGTGGTGTCACATGAATAAGAATTTTCTAATGAAGTTAAAAGAATCTTTAACTTCTGTCTTACCAATTACTTTAATAGTTTTACTATTGAATTTTACTATTGTACCGATGCCTTTCGGTACTGTTATGATGTTCATAATAGGTTCCTTATTATTAATTATCGGAATGGGACTATTCACATTAGGAACGGATGTATCCATGATGTTCATCGGTGAAAGAATCGGTTCTTATCTAGCGAAATCAGGAAAAATTAAACTTATAGTAATTCTAGGTTTTTTTATGGGTTTAATAATAACCATAGCCGAACCTGATTTACAAGTATTAGCAAAACAAACTCCCGGTGTACCCGATCTGGTTATTATCCTGTCCGTTGCTCTTGGGGTAGGTTTATTTTTAGTAATCGCCCTGCTTCGTACTTTATTTCAGATAAAACTTTCCGTTATATTTATTGTTATGTATGGACTTGTATTTTTGTTAGCAGCTTTTGTACCGTCTGATTTTATTCCGGTTGCATTTGACTCTGGAGGAGTAACTACCGGGCCTATGACAGTACCATTTATTATGGCTCTTGGTATCGGTATGGCTTCCCTAAGAAGTGATAAAACTTCTCAGGAAGATAGTTTCGGACTAGTAGCCTTATGTTCTGTTGGTCCAATTCTTGCTGTATTATTACTGGGTATCTTTTTTAAACCTGGTGCAACTGAATATGGTGAAAATGTTATTACGGAAATCAATAGCTTTTCAGCAGTACTGAAAGCTTTTTTATCTGATATGCCTATTTATATAAAAGAAGTAGCACTAGCGCTGCTGCCAATTATCGCTTTTTTTATTATCTTTCAAATATTTAAAATGAAACTGCCTCGAAAACAAGTTTTAAAAATTGTGATTGGTTTAATTTATACGTATCTTGGCCTTGTCCTTTTCTTATCAGGGGCAAACATTGGATTTATGCCTGCCGGCTCCTATTTAGGCAGTGAATTGCTTAGCGGTCCTTATCGGTGGCTAATTATTCCTCTTGGAATGGTAATCGGATTTTTTATTGTAGCTGCTGAACCTGCTGTTCACGTATTAAAAGAACAGGTGGAAGACATCTCAGAAGGCAATATATCCGGAAGATCAATGCAATTAAGTCTCTCTATTGGTGTTGCTGTATCTGTGGGGCTGTCTATGCTTCGTGTATCTACAGGGATATCCATTTGGTACTTAATTATTCCCGGTTATTTAATTGCTCTTACTTTGACTTTCTTTGTCCCAAACATATTTACGGCAATTGCCTTTGACTCCGGCGGAGTTGCTTCCGGGCCAATGACTGCAACCTTTCTTCTCCCGCTGGCCATGGGGGCTTGCGAAGCTGTAGGTGGAAATATATTATCCGATGCATTTGGAACAGTTGCCATGGTAGCTATGACGCCCTTAATAACCATTCAAGGTTTGGGACTTTTGTATAAATTCCGCACCAGACGTAATTTAAAACTGGAGAATGATACTTATAAACCGGAACAGCTCTTATCCGATGAAATTATATATTTTGATATGGAAGAAAGGTCATAATTATGGAAAACAAAGCACCTGAATATAAAGTCTTAAAAACTCTTATAACTATTATTGATTATGAATATGAGCAGGAATTGCTTAAATTATTTAATGAGAATCATATTCCTTTTAATTTAATTACCCATGGCCAAGGTACTGCCAGTTCTTATATACTGGATTACTTAGGTCTTGGGGAAACTAAAAAATTTGTTATTATAGGTATAATACCGGATTATAAAACATCAAAGATATTTGATTTATTAGAAAATAAAATGCATTTCAATAAGCCCGGAAGGGGAATTGCATTTACAATTGCAGTAACCGGTATTAGCAGTATTATATGTAAAATCATTGCAGAACAAGAAAACCGTATGGATATAAAAAATAAATATGAGGTGAACCCTATGAAGCAGGAACAATTATATGAATTAGTCGTTACAATCGTAAATCAAGGTTATTCTGACCAGGTAATGGATGCAGCCAAAGAAGTTGGTGCAACAGGAGGAACCGTAGTTCATGCAAGAGGTCTTGGCAGTCAAGAAGCAACTAAATTCTTAGGAATATCCATTCAGGAAGATAAAGAACTGGTACTGATACTTGCCAAAAAAGAAAATAAAAAATCCATAATGGAGAATATATGTAAAACAACCGGTTTAAATTCCCCCGGAAAAGGGATTACTTTCTCTCTTCCCGTTGACGAACAGATGGGATTAAATTAAATATTATAGGATGCAAGACACCTAAGTACCTGCAACCGGGTGCAAATACTTAGGGTTAGGCTCTTAAGTACCTGACATCCCTTTTTTAAGCAAAAACAGTGCCGGAGCCTTAAGCACCCAGCACTGCTTTTGTTTTTATAATAATATCTTATAGTTCTATCTTATAACCGGAATTATAAATAACTCCATTATTTCGAATATAAATATCATAAGAAGCCTCTTCCAGCCCTTTTGGTGAAAACCACATTTTAAAGTTTACTGTATCACTTTCTTTTTTCTCAATCATTAATTCCGGGATGGAATATGCTTGAATATTACCGTCACTTCTTCTTAAAATCAGTGTAGCGTCTTCGGCTACAAAAGGCCAGGTTCCTACGATAACAATTCTATCGGGATTCTGTACCACATTAATCTTATAATTAGTACTTATACCCGCATTGGTATCCAGATTCTCGAAAGGAACCGTTGTTGTTATACCTAAATCACCTAAGTATTTACCCTCTATGGAGGGATCAAAGTTTTTCTTTCTGGAGTAAATAGCCATTCTACTACTTCTGTTAATCAAATGATTCAGTTTCAATTCAAATATTATTTCGTCATTCTTAATCTGTGTTATATAAGCAGTTTTCTCACTGCCTGTAATATCTTCTTTAGTTAGATCATAGGTCTCTTTCTTTGGATCAAAGAGATTTCCTCCTGATGTTAACAAATAATTTCTTCTGTCTTGGAACTCTGCACCACCATGGAAGGAGGAATACCATTCCTGTCCTCTTTCTTTTCCATAATCCCATATCTGACGGATTGTCATATCCGCTAAATTGATACGGTAGATAACTGCTCTTGAATAAACCTGTTCTCCCGTTAAAACTCCAATGTCTTTGCCTTCTTCATCAAATGCAGGACGGCCCACACCATTATCAAATACCAATATATCTCCATTATATAACATAGAAATCTGATGAGGTGCATATATCCATTGAAATTCTTCTTCCGATGGGGTGAAGAAAAGACTTGGATCTGCATTTTCCCATATTCCCGGATCACCCATAATCCACTTTAATGTTTTATCCGTTTTATTTACCGCTATAATTGAATTCACATTGCCGCCGGATAAAAGGATTGTATCGTTTTTTCTATCATACCACAATCCGTTACATTGGAACCAATCCTCTTGGGTAACATCCATATTTTTTCCCATAATTGGTTCCAGAAGATTCTTTATATCAAGATCATAAATAATTTCTCCTGTAGTTCTGTCTATTTCGTAAATATGATCGGACAATGTCTTAAGATCTATAGAATTACCAATGGCTAAAAGATTCCCGTTTTTTAGTTCCATAAAATCATTTACATAACCGCCTGGAATAATATAGTCATTGTAAACCTTCCCGCACAGATCTATTTCAATCAAACCGGTGTAATGGTTTGGTGCTTTTAATAATCTGGAGGAAGCTACCATAATATTACCATTTTTTAATCTCTTAAATATGTCTGAATATCCTTTTAAAATATATCTTATATCTCCTGCACTGTCATAAGCTGCAATACCATACCCGTCCTCCCTGGATTCGGAAGATACGAATGTTAATTTGGAATAATTATAATATTTGCTATCCAAAATCTTTACTACCCCAGTATCCAAATCAGCCTTGATACTATCCGTTTTTACGCTTACTGTTTTTTCACTGCCATCATCCAACAGGAAAACTAGTGTTGTTGTATCACCAGGATATAAGCCATAAACAGGTAATATATGTGTAGTTTCCTTATCGAAGACTGTAGTAATATCATCCTGGGGCTTTTTACCTTTCACGGTTAGTTTTACAGAAGTTTCTTCCTCTGTTTTAAATATGGCTATGGCTGTAAGAGGTGAATTACCGTAAGGATTAACAACAATCAGTGGATTATCAAGACTATAGCTTTTCTTGGCTTCATCTAACAGAGCATCGTCAATATAATTCTGGTCTTTTAAATAATCAGATTCGGTAGGAAGTAATGTATTACTTGTTTCTTCAACCGTTCCTTCGCCAAAGATAATACAGTCCATACGAGCTTTTTTAAATTTATAGTTTAATCTCAGCTGATTATACCCCTCTTTTATCTCAAACATAATCCAGCCTTTTTTAATACCGAAGTTTAGGTCCATTCCGGTCATACGTGCAACACCTAGATCCGATAAAAAAGAATCCTCTATTCTAGTATAAGTATTGCCCGAATCATCTGTCAGATAGAACTTGTCCCATTGAATCTGTTCCATACTGTCTATCTTTTCCATACTAAGCTGCACAAGTACCAGCTCGTATCCTTCTTTTGCTTCTGCTTGTGCCATATCCTTGTCTATCTTCTTAATTCCTAAATCTTTTTTTATATCATGTAATGAAGTTGCAATCTTATAATTTAAAACATCCATCTTCCAGCCAGCTGCTTCTACTGTCTTTTTCTCCGGAACTTTTTCTTTCTCTTTTTCTTTATTATCCTTATTTAATAAAGGGGGTGTAACAATAATATTATTAGGTTTATCCTTTGAACATCCTGTAAAAATCATCATCATAAATAACATGACTATAAAGGTAATAAATCGCTTTCTCATAACTTCCTCCATTATATTATAAAAGCCTATTTTCCTCATTTTAATTTATGTACATCCTACACAATATCACAAAATTGTGGCAAATATGTGAAATGTTTTATGAAAGATTCTGAAATCCAGCAGGAAATAAGCTTACATAATTTTACTTACTCATTAGTCCTAGCTATAGTATTATCACGAATTCACTACATAATCAAGTTATTTTTTATGTATACTTGTTTGATTTTTATGTATACGGATCTCTTTTATACAAATACTATATCAAAAAAGGAGGAAAATACTATGGAGCCGTTAAAAGATAACAAAGGAACACCAACCAAAAGAACTGCTGTAAAAGATGGTGTAGACATGACGAACAGGGATAACACCACTGGTGCCGGTGAAGGATCTGATATGGACAAGGAAGGAACTAAAGTAAACGAACTGGTGGATTCAGGTTTAAAAATCACCAAAACTCAATAGTTTTTTCTATCAGCAGAATCCTAATTGTGACTGCTATCGAACAATAAATTGCCATGGGAGTATAAATTCAGGCAGTTTTCATTTTCAGGGCATTAATTTAAAAACTGCCATTTGGAGTGCATATAGTGCATACCAAATGGCAGTTTTTCATAATCTTTACTGTCTTTTGCTATCTATAATAATTTATTTATTACTTCTATTTTGAATTTTATTTTCTGCTTTATCTTCAGTTTTATCGGTACTACAATCTGTTGAAGGCTCAATTTTTAATTGATGATCTTTCTTATTGATATTATTTCTGCCTTTATTATCTTTTCTTTCCCGCATTATTTTGCCATTCCTTTCAATCCTTTAAGTTTAGTGAGAAAAAACTGAATGGTTTCTTCCTCTTTATTCTTATCTGCATTTTCTCTTCCCAATCTGTCACACAAGCCTAATAAAGCTATTTCATTCATATCAACATGCTGGATCATCTCTTTTGGTTTCGCAAAAGGTAAATCTTTGGTGACATACAATATATGCATATGATATCTTACAAGGCTTACTACATCATTAACAAACTCTTCTTTACAAGGAAAATAAGACAAAAATCTTTTAGTTAATTCTGCTCCTACTCTATCATGATCATATGCAGTAATTCTTCCTTTTCTCTTTCTTGTTGTATCCGGTTTCCCTAAGTCATGTAATAATGCTGCCCACATAAAGGCTTCCGGATTCTTACTGTTTCCTCTTACTTTGGCAGCTTCCTCTACAACAAGCATGGTATGATTCCATACATTTCCCTCCGGATGATGTACGGGAGATTGTTCTGTTTCCTTTAATTTTAATAACATAGAAAAAGGAACGTCTTGAAATATATGATTATTAGATAAACTATTTAAAAAGTCTGATGGTTTTTCATCTTCCATTAAATGTTGATGGATTTCGTTAAATAAATTAACTTTTTCTTTGGAGTAATTATCTCCTGCGTCATTTAAAACCTTCCTACTATCTAAACCAGTAATCTCCATTTTTCTGCACTCCTTTTTCTATGTGATATTATTGTTTTCACAATATATAAATTTTATGTAAGTTTCTTTTTATATAATACATGAAAATATAGTTATAAAACCAAAGAAATGGCAGTCTTTTGACTGCCATTCCTTATCTTCTCATGATGTAACAAGAAGTTCAAAAATAGAATATGAATTGGTTTCTTTAAGCTTTTTAAATTTATTTTCAAAAGATGCTAGATCATCATAGGTTAAATCTAACGCAATATTATAAAGTTCAGAGAATCCATCTTCTATATCGTAAATATCCTCTTCCTTTAATAAAGTATCCAGTTTTTCTACACTTAGATTGGTAACCTTTTTAAATACATCCAAATCCATGTTACACTGTCTAAATTTGTTTTCTTCCAAACCTTCTCCAATGGTATATCGGGTAATGATCTTTCCCTTTTGAAATAATAAGATACTAAAAATATCATCATCGAAATTACCGGTTCCAATAACCGGGGTTTCTAAATATTTTGATAAGTTAATTCCTTCTGTTTCTATATTCTCTAAAGAGTAAGATTCATCATATACAGAAATGAATTTATTATTTATCAGCATCAATTTAGGGGTATTCTCAAATAAATCTTGAAGATAATGTAATAGACTGAACTTATTATTTATAGATTCATCATAAATAGATTCTGATAAACTTTCCCGGATATTACCCTTATTATTGGAGGTGGTATCATTGCTGAAATATTGCTCCACCTGTTTTAGCGTTTCCTTTGTATTTTCTGCAATAATATGAAAACTTGCATAATTTTGTCCCATTGTATTCTCCTATCTAACACTCTAATGTTGACTAAATAAGAACAATAAAAAATCCGACTATCCTGTCTGTTTACTCGGAATAAAATAATACATATATTATTTTCTAAAATCATGGGGCTTATGCAAGAAAGGAATGCAAAGGAAAGAGATATTTATTTTACAAAACGTAAAATAAATGTCCCTTAATAAAGTAACATAAAATCGCCGGTTGCACTACTTGCTATCTATACCCCAAGTGCCCAAATACAGGATATATCATAACGCATCAATTTTATTGAATTATATTCAATTTTGTAATAGATGTTTACTGTTTACCATTCTATACCATAATAATGTATTTATCAAGCTATTTTAATTATGCTAAACTTTTATTCATACCTATTCTAATATGGCTACTTCCAAAAACTTTTATTCTTAAGCATAAATTCAGCACAACTGAATTTTTTACAACTTCACCTTTATAATGAGAGTTCTTCATTTAAAATTCAGTATAGCTGAATTCACGCTTAAAAATGACTGCCTTCATGGTTTATTTTATAATTCCTTCTAATTCTTTCATCTTATGCTTTGTACAAATGATTTCATCTGTTTCAAACCTATCCAACAATCAGGATATGAATAAGGACATATCCGATTCTTCTGCATTAGCAAGCATTGCTGCCGCGCCGCCAGGTTTTACACCGTCTATTAATTCTTCCATTTTAATTCCCATTACATCCATACTCATGGTACAGGCAATCAATTCGATTCCGTTGTCCATTGCAGCTTGAATCAAGCTCTCCAAACTCTCCACATTTTTATTTTTCATTACATTTCGAATCATTTTTGGGCCCATACCTGCCATATTCATCTTTGATAAAGATAATTTTTTACTTCCTCTAGGCATCATAAATCCAAACATTTTGCTCATAAAATCTTTTTTTACAGAAACTTTTGTTGGTTTTCTTAAAATATTCAATCCCCAGAAAGTAAAGAACATGCTTACTTTTCGTCCCATAGCTGCAGCTGCATTGGCTATTACAAAAGAGGCAATTGCTTTATCTAAATCTCCTGAAAACACAATAATATTTTTGTTATTTCCTTCTGAAGGGGGAGTACTGCAATCTCCTCCTGATTTGGTATTTACACATCCTTTTTTGACAGAAGCTTTAGTTATTCCCTTTTCAGATGCAATACCCAGGAAGGTATTCCCAGTTCTTCTGCACCAAGCCTCAACATCTGCTGCAAATGCCTGATCCGTAGTAGTTATTTCTATTACGTCATCATTCTCTGCCTTTTTTATTGCCTCTGATAACTTCATAATCGGCCCGGGGCATTGAAGGCCACAAGCATTAATCTCAAGTTTATTTACCGGTTTATCAGATACAGAGGCAGCTTCCAGTTTATCCGGTACCATTCTTTCTTCGTCACGTACAATCATTGGTTTATTATAGTAAATAGTGTTATATAAACGATATCCGCCTGATAAATTGTAGCATTCATATCCGTTCTGTTCTAATATACGGCAGGCAAGATATCCCCGAAGGCCAATCTGACAGGTTACGTACACCGGTTTTGACTTATCTAATATGTGCAGTTTCTCACGTAAGTCATCTAAGGGGATATTCATAAATCCATCTATAGAACCATTTTCATACTCCATATTAGTACGAACATCCAGTAAACTAACGCTGCCGTCTCTTGGCAAGTCTTTTACCTCATTCCAGTGGAAGTTTTTTACCTTTCCGGTCATTATATTCTCTGCCACAAAACCTGCCATGTTAACCGGATCTTTTGCTGATGAGAATGGTGGTGCATATGCCAGCTCTAATTCTGTCAAATCATATATGGTCATTCCTGCTCTTATAGCAGTTGCAATAACATCCAGTCTCTTATCTGTTCCTTCATAGCCAACTATCTGAGCACCTAAAATCTTGCCACTGTCTTTATCAAAGATAAGTTTAATTGACATATTTACTGCACCGGGATAATAGGAGGCATGTGAAGCAGAATAAGTAAAGGATTTTTCATAATTTAAATTCAATTCCTTTGCTCTTGCCTCGGTTATTCCTGTATTGGCTATTGTTAAATCAAAACATTTCAGAATTCCTGTTCCCTGAGTTCCCTTATAAGTGCTTGAAATTCCAACTATATTCTCTGCTGCAATTCTTCCTTGTTTATTGGCGGGTCCTGCCAAAGGAATATATCCATCATCACCTGTAACAAAATCTTTAATCTGGATTGCATCACCAACTGCATAAATATCCCTATTAGAGGTCTGCATATTGGCATTCACTATAATTGCACCCTTAGGACTTACTTCCAGACCTGCATCTTTGGCTAATGTACTTTCCGGTCTGACACCAACAGACATAATTACCATATCGGTTATGATTTCACCATTCCCAAGGATTACTTTTAACTGTTCTCCCTGGTCTCTGATCTCCTTCACACCATCTTTTAGAATTAGATTCACACCTTTACTACGGATATGATTATGAACTTCACAGGCCATATCATAGTCAATGGGTGCTATTACATGATCTGCAAATTCTACTATGGTAACTTTAAGGCCGGCGGCATGAAGATTATCTGCCATCTCAACTCCAATATAACCGCCGCCTACTATCACTGCGCTTTTTACATGTCTTTTATCTGCATAATCCTTAATTCTATAGGTATCCGGTATATTACGAAGGGTAAATACTTTTTCATTATCCCCGCCTTTTATATTCGGTTTTGCAGGTGCTGCACCGGGGGATAGTAATAGCTTATCATAAGTTTCTTCATAAGTTTCATTGGTTTTAAGGTTCTTAACCCTAACCAGTTTTTTATTTACATCAATGGATATTACTTCCTGTAACACTCTAACATCCACATTAAATCTGCCATGAAAACTTTCCGGTGTTTGTAATGTCAATGCTTCTTTTTCCGTAATTTCTCCACCTATATAATAAGGTAATCCACAGTTTGCAAAGGAGATGTATTCTCCTTTCTCGAACATAATTATTTCTGCTTTTTCGTCTAATCTCCTAAGACGTGCAGCGGCAGAAGCTCCTCCAGCAACCCCGCCAACAATAATTACTTTGCTCATATTAACCCTCTCTTTCTTATAAAAAATCAACCGGTCAGAAATAAAATGTCTGCTTATTTCAATTAATTATATTGGTTTTTAATATATGTTTATAATATCACATAATCAACATGGTAACTGTGACAAAGTCACAGTTACCATGAAAGAGTTGGTATTAAAAGAGTCTTTATTGGAAGCAAAGGTTATCCCAGTTTGTCACCTTTTTCGACCTTTTGTTGAGGAGATATAAAATAACTCCATTTTTGAAATAAACACCAAGTACAAGTGCCTCTGAATAAAATCTGCAATCTGTCTTGGAGGAAAGTTTACAACTCCCAAGATATTTGTTAAAAATACCGGGTAAATATATCACTTTTTTCCAGCAGACTTTCCACGGTATCTAATCCCAATCTATGGAGGAGTTCGATAACGTAAGGATTATCTATTGGTGTAGGATAACTGGCATCTTCTCCATATTGAATTACATTTTCACGTCCAAGGTTACGGTCAATCATTACTTTTGGTCCGCCAACACACCCCCCTACACATCCCATGCCTTCATAGAAGTTAGCCTGAATCTCACCCTTTTGTATTTGTGCAATCATTTCACGGCAGGCCGGTACCCCGTCTGCCTGTCTGGTACGTACCGTAATTTTACGATCAGGGTTCAGGCGCTTCACTGTACTGGATACTGCTTCACTGACTCCTCCCGTTCTGGCATAGATTCTTCCGGCTCTGGAGGAATGATCTTTTTCACTTTCTTCCATCTTGGCCGGATCAATATTGGCAAATTCAAATATATCCTGCACTTCCTGGAAAGTAAGTACGAAATCCACTGCATCTGCTATGTCTTTTTCCTTTGCTTCCGCTTTTTTCGCAATACAAGGTCCAATAAACATGGTAAGTGCATCCGGGTGCAGTGTCTTTATGGTACGCCCTGCTGCCACCATTGGTGAAACAGCGCCCGGTACATGAGGCATTAATTCATGATAAATTTTACGAATCATACCAATCCAGATGGGGCAGCAACAACTGGTTAATTGATAATCTGCTTCAGTAAGAATATTTTTATCAAATTCCAAGGCTTCTTTCAGGGTTAATATATCTGCAAATAAAGCAACTTCAATCATACCGTCAAATCCAAGTTTCTTAAAAGCTGTACGTAACTTCCCCGGTGTAACATCATTACTGAATTGTCCTAAAAATGCAGGTGCAATCAAAGCATATACCGGGCCTTTCGCCTTGCGCATGGCATCTAAGGCAGGTAATATGTCACGGCTTGCCGTTAATTTCTTGGAATCACAGTTGTCAATACAGGCATAACAGCCTACACATTTTTCTTTATCTATACGAATAACCCCGTCTTCATCCTTTGTAATCGCGTCAAATATACAGCTTTCTGAGCATTTGGCAGGCCCATCGATCGGACATTCACAATTACCTATATGAATTACAGATCCATATTTTTCAGGATATAATAAGCAATCTAAATGATGGGGATCATATTCCGTTGATAATTGGGGTGATCCATTGGTTTCCAGGGATTCTTTTACTAATTTACGATATAATTCTTCAAATGCAGCCATATAATACCTCCTTATAAGCTTTTGTACTGCTATAACTTTATTTAATTTGTCATTATCTTCATCTTTTGTTACATTATTCTATTTTATCACAGGTTTCGAATAATGAATAGAAATTATTTATAATATAGCCTTACCATGAGAATCTGACACTACTATTTTTATCTTATTTATTATGCTGATTATAATAAAAAATATGTACTTTAAACTAATCCCGATTATAAAGATCCAAATCAGAGCAGAAAAGGAAAGTCTTGCTTACAGGTTTTGATATGTTAGGTCTTATGAAGAATTAGTACTATTCCCATATTAATATTTCAATGCCACAAATACTTTTATTATTGAAAATTATAGTACCATCTGATAAAATGTTGATATCTGGTAACCATATTTTAACCAGTATACTTACATAGAATGGAGGAATTATATATGAAAGCTTTTATAGATCAAGATGGCTGTATTGGATGCGGTCTTTGTGCAGACACCTGCCCATCAGTATTCCAAATGGGTGATGCAGGAGTTGCAGAAGTATATGTGGATGAGGTTCCGGAAGGTGATGTATCCGCAGCAGAGGAAGCCAGAGACAGCTGCCCTGTATCTGTAATCTCTTTGGAAGATTAATTTATCTGGTGTTGCTATAGGGAGTGTGCCCATAGTATTATTTTAAGGCTGTCTTAATAAGGCAGCCTTATTATATTACAGGCCGCTGGTGAGACCGCCTAATGGGGGTAATATTATCGGCATTGAACATATGTTCTTTGTTGTGATATAATAGAATTTAGGAAAAGTAGGTTCTATTATGCCATCTTAATAAGTATTTGAATCTAATATATCTGCATTAAGTAGTATCTAACTTTCTTTGTTGAATCATTTAAGGAAAAATATATATGCATTGGAGGTGTATGATGAAAGTTCTGTGTATTTCTGCATCAAATATTATGAATAAAGGTTTCCCAGTAGCAAATGTTGTAAATAATATTGATGATATTTTTCCTTAACAAGAGTATGATTGGGACAAAATAAAAGATATCATTGTAAAATACATTTCTAAAGTAATTAATTGAAATATCCAATAAAATCTTTTCAAATTTATCCTTATATTTGTAGAGCAGAGGGCTCTTAAAAAGACTTTAATAAATACATATTGTTTTTAATAAAAAAATAGGTGCCTTGCACCTATTTTTCTTTACCAACAACATCCTCTAAGGTATGCCAGCCCAGTACCGCACATTTTACCCTGGCAGGCATATGACCAATATCTTTTAATACAATGGCGTCTTCTAATATTTCTAATTGTTTTTCATCCGTAATTTCCCGTTTGATCATTCCAAAGAAAGTCTTAGCTAATTCCAAGGATTCCTCTACAGGTTTACCTTTAATTAAGTCAATCATAATAGAAGCAGAGGCCTGGGAGATGGCACAACCTACACCTGTAAAGGCAGCATCTTCTATAATTCCGTCTTTTTCACGTATTTCTAATTCAATCTCATCACCACAGCTGGGGTTTACCCCTTTACATACGTGGGTTGGATTATTAATATGGTGTTTGTTTCGACTGGATGTGGTGTGCTCCGTTAATACTTCGTTATATATTTGTTCAATCCCCATATCCCAGCCACCTCCTGACTTTATTTAAACTATTGATAAATATGTCTATTTCTTCTTTTGTATTATAAAAGTATAAACTTGCTCTACAGGTTGCTGCCACTTTCATATACTTCATAAGAGGCTGCGCACAATGATGACCTGCACGAATGGCTATTCCATCGGCATCTAAGATGGACGCCACATCATGTGGATGTACATCATCTACATTAAAGGATATCACACCACATCTTTCTTTGGTGATGTCAGTTTCACCGTATATGGTAATATGGGGTATCTCTTTCATTTTCGTTAATGCATAATCAGTTAATTCATCTTCTATTTTCTTAATATTATCATATCCAACTTTTTGAATATAATTGATGGCTGCTTTTAAGCCAACTGCTGCGCCAACGTTAGGTGTTCCTGCTTCGAATTTATTAGGAAGGGGAGCAAAGGTTGCTGTCTGTTCATAAACATATTCAATCATTTCGCCACCGGTTAAGAAAGGGGGCATTTCATTTAACAGATTTTCTTTTCCATAAAGAACTCCAACTCCCATTGGGCCTAACATTTTATGTCCGCAAAATACGATAAAATCAGCATCCAATTCCTGCACATTTACTTGGTAATGAGGAATACTTTGGGCACAGTCTAATACAACAACTGCTCCTACTTCATGAGCTCTCTTAATAATGGATTCAACCGGATGAATGGTTCCTAACACATTGGATACATGTGCTACGGTAACGATTTTGGTGTTTCCTGTAATCTTTTGTTCTATTTCATCTTCTGTTATATGTCCTGTTTCATTTAAATATAGATAGGATAATACTGCACCTTTTTCTTTCGTAATCTGCTGCCAAGGTAGTATATTACTATGATGCTCAGAGATTGAGGCAACTACTTGATCTCCCTCTTTTAGTACCATTCTGCCATAAGTATTTGCTATGAGGTTTAATGATTCTGTTGCATTTCTTGTAAATATAATTTCTTTGGAACTTTTAGCCCCTATAAAATCAGCAACAGTTTGGCGAGCTCCTTCATAAGCATTCGTTGATTCTACGCTTAATCCGTATAAACCTCGATAAGGATTAGCATTCTGTTCCTGATAATATTTGCTTATAGCTTCGATTACAGCTACCGGCTTTTGTGTGGTTGCTGCATTATCAAAGTAAACTAAATCTTTATCATTTATTTTGGTATTTAATATTGGAAAATCACTTCTATATGGATTCAATGTTATTCAACCTCTCTTTCACATATTCAGATATTTGGTCTTGTAAGTTAGTAAAAGGAATTTGCTCCATTGCAGGACGAAAGGCTGCTTCAATCATTAGTTTTTTGGCAGATAATTCATCCAGGCCTCTTGACATCATATAAAATAATTTATTTTCATCAATCTTACCGCTGTTAGCTCCATGTTTTCCTTCTACATTCTCTTCCTCACAAAGGATTAGAGGTGCTGTCAAGTTTCTTATTTGGGGGCTAAATAACAGGTTATATTCCTCTTCTTGGCCTATAGAACCAGCTGCTCCCTTTTTAAAATCAATGGTTCCTCGAAATGTTTTACTGCTTTGGTCTAATAATGCACCATTTACATGAATCTGGCTGTTAGAGTTCTTGCCATAGTGATTCATTACATAATTCATATCAATGGATCTATTTTTATCTCCAAAATATATTGTTTCTATATTAATCTTACTGTTACTTCCCTTCAAATCAGCTTTACAACCGTTGTAAGCTTTACTACCGCCTAACTCTGTATGAACCAGGTTAATGACTCCCCCGTTTTCGATAACTGCTCCTATATCATTTAAATGAAGTGCATCTTCACTTAATAATTGTATTTGTAGTAAATTAATGATTGCATTTTTCTCTGCAAAAAGATAAGTTAAACCACTGTGAAAAGCGGGAATGCCTTTTTTTGATTTGTAATGCATCACTACTGTTACTTCACTGTCTTCTTCCGCATATATGGTATTCAAGTCAACTACTGTTTTGTTTTCTTCATCTAAATCATATTCTAAGAATATAGGTTCTTTGTATTTTTTACCGGAAGGTATTCTTATAAATAATCCAGTATTATTATTGTTTTTAATATAATTAGCTGTATTTTCTCCCATACCCGTTGGAATGGATGATACTTTTTCTTTTGTACTTTCTAAGTATTTACTTTTCATATTATTACTCACATCTGTGTAATATATACTGTTATTCATGTCTTTGTAATTTACATTGCTATTCTTGTCTGTATCAGTAGCAACATTGTCTAATTCTACTTTATATCCTGATCCATTATTTATGGCAAATAAAATATCTTTCTCATTATTTATATCCTTTGTAATCAAAGGATCTTTTTTATAAGGAAGAATTTCCGGTATTTCTTCCTCTATGGTTCTATCATTTATACCAAGCCAGCTCCAGGTTCGAACCGGCAACGCATTCACTTGCTCTATATTTAAATTCATGGTTCTCTCCTTTCTCTTAACCAATGGTGCCTTCCATCTCAAGTCGAATTAAGTTATTCATTTCAACCGCATATTCCAATGGAAGTTCTTTTGCAATAGGCTCTGCAAATCCGCTTACAATCATAGCTCTGGCATCAGCTTCACTAATTCCACGGCTCATTAAATAGAATATGGTATCATCACTGATTCTTCCGATTTTTGCTTCATGGCCTACATCTACTTCATCATTACGAATATCCATAACCGGTATGGTATCGGAACGAGAATTGTCGTCTAACATCAATGATTCGCAGGATACTGCCGATTTAGAGCCAACCGCATTGGATGCTATACGGATTGCACTGCGGAAGGTACTGGCACCACCATCTTTAGAGATGGATTTGGAATTCATAATGGAAGATGTATTTGGTGCCCCATGAACTACTTTTACTCCCGTATCCAGGTTCTGCCCCTTACCTGCAAAGGTAATACCCGTGTATTCCATCTTAGAATTTTCTCCTTTTAGAATACTCATTGGGTAAAGGTAAGAGATATGAGAACCGAAGGAACCGGATACCCATTCAATCTTTCCCTCTTTTTCTACCACCGCTCTCTTGGTATTTAGATTAAACATATTCTTGGACCAGTTCTCAATGGTGGAATAGCGAAGTCTTGCTCCTTCTTCCACGTATAGTTCCACACAGCCTGCATGTAAATTGGCTACATTATATTTTGGTGCAGAACATCCTTCAATAAAATGCAAATCCGCACCTTTATCCACTATGATTAAAGTATGTTCAAACTGGCCTGCACCGGGAGCATTCAGTCTAAAGTAAGATTGCAGCGGGATCTCAACTTTAACCCCTGGGGGTACATATACGAAAGACCCACCGGACCAAACCGCTCCATGTAACGCTGCAAATTTATGATCATTTGGGGGAACCAATTTCATAAAGTGAGAACGAACCATATCTTCATGCTCCCTTAGAGCACTTTCCATGTCCGTATAAATAACTCCCTGACTTTTAACTTCTTCCCTTACATTATGATAAACTACTTCGGAGTCGTATTGGGCACCAACCCCGGCAAGTGACATTCGTTCTGCCTGAGGAATACCCAGTCTCTCAAACGTATTCTTTATATCAGAAGGTACCTCTTCCCACTTAGCCTGCATGGCTGTATTTGGACGAACATAAGTTACAATATCATTCATATTCAGTTCATCTAAGTTTGGTCCCCATTTCGGCAGTTGTATACTGTTATATAAATTTAATGCATTCTGCCTGAATTCCCGCATCCATTCCGGGTCATTTTTTTCACGTGATATTTCATCAACAATTTCAGGGGTAAGTCCTTTGTGGCTTTGATAAGAAGCATTTACTTTATCCTTCACATCATATATACTTCGATCTACATCTTCTACAAAGGTCTTTTTACTAGTTGTATTCTTTTCTAAATTATCCATAGGTAACCTCCTTACGCACTTAAATCCGAGGTTATAAAATCTTTATATCCGTTTTCATTGATTTTTTTGATTAAGGAACGATCACCGGATTTTACGATCTTACCCTCCACCAGAATATGAACATAGTCAACAGATAAATATTCCAGTATCTTTGTATTATGGGTGATGATCAATAGGGAATTGCTGTCATTCTTAAATGCTTCTACCCCTTTAGAAACCAGCCGAACAGCATCCACATCCAGTCCGGAATCGGTTTCGTCAAGAATTGCCAGTTTAGGCTGTAACATAAGCATCTGTAAAATCTCTGATTTCTTCTTTTCCCCCCCTGAGAATCCTACATTCAAATACCTGTTTGCATAATCCTTATCCATGTCCAAAGCTTCCATTACACCATAAAGTTCTTTACGAAATGTCATAAAGCGGGCTTGTTCTCCGGTTACCGTATTCTTTGAAGTTCTTGTAAAATTCTCAAGAGTAACCCCGGATAGCTCTTCCGGATTCTGAAAAGATAAAAAGATTCCTTTCTTAGCTCTGGCATCAGTTTTGTAATCCGTAATGTCTTCACCTTCAAATATGAGATTTCCCTTGTCCACCCCATATCCTGGATGTCCCATTATGGTATATCCTAACGTGGATTTACCGGCACCATTGGGTCCCATTATAACGTGAACTTCTCCTTCTTTAATGGTAAGATTTAAATCCTTTAATATTACTTTATCTTCTACACGAACTTGCAGATTGTTAATATCCAATAAATTACCAGACATATCAACACCTCAAACTTTCTTTATTTTTTATTCTGTATTTTATTAATTCAATATATCTGTTATTAAGTCGGAATATAGATATTTTACTTATATTATATCCCACTAATTCATTTCCTACTAATTCAATTCCTATTATATTACTCGGATATACAAAATGCAAGGGTTAATTTTCATTTATTAGCAATATGTACATTTAATTAAGAAAGTTACAAAATTAATTTATTAGACACATTTGAGAATATATGTTATAATTGTCCAACAGACATTTCATAAAGAAAGGATACAAAAAAATGGCAACGACAAATCCTATTGTAACAATTGAAATGGAGAATGGAAGTATTATTAAAATGGAATTATACCCTGACATTGCTCCAAACACAGTAAAGAACTTTATTTCTTTGGTACAAAAAAATTTCTATGACGGTCTTATCTTCCATAGAGTGATTCGCGGCTTTATGGTTCAGGGAGGAGACCCGGAAGGAAGCGGAATGGGCGGCCCTGGATATAGTATAAAAGGTGAATTTTCCTACAATCATTTCGAAAATAATCTAAAACATACTGCTGGTGTGATTTCCATGGCCAGATCACAGATGCCTAATTCAGCAGGTTCTCAATTCTTTATTATGCACAAGGATGCACCACACCTAGATGGTTCCTACGCTGCATTTGGTAAAGTTACTGAAGGTATGGAAGTGGTAAATCAGATTGCAGATGTTAAAACAGATTATTCCGATCGTCCATTAGAACCGCAGGTAATGAAGAAAGTTACTGTTGAATTATTTGGAGAGGTTTACGACGAGCCAGAAAAGATGTAATAGAAATTAACAGACTGATTGTTATATAACTTATGCATTTTAAGGTTTCATAAATAAAAGGATTTTTGCGACATATGCGCCACAAAATGCCATATGCCGCATTTTTTAACAGCAACAACGAAAGGAGACCAATTATGATAAATGAAAGAGTGCATCATTTAAGAGCTTTAATGGCAGAAAATCACATAGATGCCTATATCATACCTACAGCAGATTTTCATGAATCCGAATATGTAGGAGATTATTTTAAAGCCAGAAAATATATGTCAGGTTTTACAGGGTCTGCCGGTACTTTAGTGGTGACATTGAAGGAAGCAGGCTTATGGACTGACGGAAGATATTTTATACAGGCTGCAAGACAGCTTGAGAGCAGCGGTATCACTTTATACAAAATGGGTGAAGAAGGAGTTCCATCCATTGAGGAGTTTCTGACAGACAAAATGCCTGAAAATGGTGTCCTGGGATTTGACGGCAGGGTTATTAATACCAGATTTGGTATTAAATTAAAAGAGAAATTAGTGCATAAAAATGTTACCGTCGCTTACCAGAAGGATTTGGTGGATTCCATCTGGACCGACAGGCCAAGTCTGCCTAAAGAACCGGCTTTCTTACTGGATGTTAAATATGCCGGCAAATCTTCTAAAGAAAAGCTTTCTGAATTAAGAAAAGAAATGGATAAGCAAGGTGCAACGGTGCATATTATCACTTCTTTGGATGATATTGCATGGCTTTTTAATATCAGAGGAAATGACATTGAATACAATCCTGTTGTGTTATCCTATGCCATTGTTACTTTAGATAAGGCTTACTTATTTGTTGATAGAGATAAGTTGACTTCTGAAATTCAGATGCAATTCACTGCTGACAATGTGGAAGTAAAAGATTATAACGACATTTATGAATTTGTTAAAACATTTACAGTAAAAGAAACTATTTTACTGGATACCAATAAAGTAAATTATGCCATCTATCATAGCCTGAATGCTGATATTAAGGTTATTGATACTAAAAATCCTACCATTCTTATGAAAGCTGTTAAGAATCCGGTTGAAATCGAGAACTTAAAAAAAGCCCATATTAAAGATGGAGTTGCCTTCACTAAATTCTTGTATTGGTTAAAAACTAATATCGGCAAAACAGAAATTAATGAAATCAGTGCCAGCGATTACCTGGAAGCCCGCCGCAAAGAGCAGGAAGGCTTTATTGAATTAAGTTTTGATACTATCTGTGCTTATAAGGCAAACGCAGCCATGATGCACTACTCTGCCAATGAGGACAGCAATGCCCTATTAAAAACGGAAGGCTTATTATTAGTGGATTCCGGCGGACAATATTATGAAGGAACTACCGATATTACAAGAACCATGGCTCTTGGTGAAGTGCCACAGGAACAGAAAGTTCATTTTACTGCCGTGTTAAGGAGTATGCTAAATCTGTCCAACGCCAGATTCTTACATGGTTGTATTGGTCAAAACCTTGATATTCTGGCAAGAGGCCCAATCTGGGATATGGACTTGGATTATAAATGCGGTACCGGCCACGGCGTAGGCTATCTGTTAAATGTTCATGAATCTCCAAATGGTTTCCGTTGGAAGAAAGTACCGGAACGTGATGACGGATGTGTCTTAGAAGAAGGCATGGTCACTACCAACGAACCAGGTGTATATATCGAAGGAAGCCACGGTATCCGTATAGAAAATGAGCTGGTTTGTTTAAAAGGTGAGAAGAATGAATACGGTCAATTCATGTATTTTGAACCTATTACTTTTGCGCCAATTGACTTAGATGCTATTGATATAGACTATTTATCTCCTATTGATAAGAAGAGATTAAATGAATACCATAAGAAAGTGTATGAAAAATTGTCACCATATCTGACTGGTGAGGAGCAGGCTTGGTTGAAGGAATATACACGTGAGATTTAATATTTAAGCAATTTTGAGTTTAGATAAAAAAGTGTCTTCGGCACATCAGCTCCCCTAGCCCCTCATTCATGAGGGGAATCTGGGGGTTTCTTTTTTTGTCATTCTGTTTCATAATAGTCATATGAATATATTACAGAAGATTTTCAATGACAATTATGAAATAATTAAATATTCTCTTCATCCTCGCCATGTTGTTATGGAAAACATTGAAAAGATGATTAACTGCGGCGATCCTTCCTTTGGCGGTGCCATGTACGGCTGTTCCCATTGTGGTGAACTTAAATTCGTTCCGTTTCGCTGTCACTCCAAGTTTTGCCCTACCTGTGGCAACAAGTACTCCAACGACCGCTCT
>NZ_FOWD01000078.1 GCF_900115365.1 Anaerocolumna aminovalerica | reverse complement strand
CAAACGTTAAATCCAATGAATTATTAATTCATTACTGTTTTTAAGGTTGTATCTATAATAAATAGATACGGTTCGTTATAAATCAGTCATTGAATAAGTTCAATGCTCTCATCTATAATATGAAAATTTTATTAGAATTTTCAGGGTTGTTTCACTGTTCAGTTATCAATGTTCTTATTTGTTGCTACTTGCATTTCTGTCTATTTCGCAAGTGCCTATCTAATATAGCACAGAGGAAATTGTTTGTCAACAACAAAATATTTAATTTATTTTCTAAATATTTTCTGTTGTTTCAGCAGCAACGTTGACTAGTATAGCACCCAGCAAAACAAATGTCAACATTTTTTTTAAACTTTTTATAATAAATTTTTAATTTCTGTTTTTTACTTGTAATTACTGCTTTTTTCTACATAAAAACCAAACAAGAATACCCCTTTTCCCCATTTAATCATATTATATAGTATAGTGTATGTCTTAAAATTTATACCTTGGGCCTTTTACTAGCAGTTGGATAGGAATAAGAACATAATGTATCTTTACACTAATACAAAAAGAGCATGTCCCATACAACTTAAAGTTGTACAGTCCACGCTCTTAAAGCCATATAGAATGTCTTATTTGATATCTTCTATTTCATCCTGCTCAGGAATACCTTCCCTCATAATTTGTTCATTATAATTCTTAGACTGCTTTTGTCACATCTTCAAGTAAATTAACATTAATGTCACCTTTTCTCAGCATATCTATTTCATATTTGTATGGCGGAAGGGATTTTTTACTGTCTCCCGGTATTGGAATATATGGGGTTTCTAATATTTTAGGCACATTTTCAAATTCTTTATGATGAACTATATAATGTATAGCATCAAAGCCAATCTTACCATATCCAATATTCTCGTGACGGTCTTTTGCCGCTCCTCTTTCATTCTTACTGTCATTAATATGGAATACTGCAATTTGGTCTTTTCCAATAAGTTTATCAAATCTGTGGATTACACCATCAAAATCATTTACAATATCATATCCCGCATCATTGGTATGGCAGGTATCAAAGCATACTCTTAATTTATCACTGTGTTTTACTCCATCATAAATCTGTGCTAATTCTTCGAATGTTTTACCAATTTCACTTCCCTTACCAGCCATAGTCTCCAATGCTATATATACTTTAGAATCTTTATCCAGTACTTCATTAATTCCCTTTACGATTTGTTTTATACCAATCTCTTCACCGGCACCCACATGGGACCCCGGGTGTAAAACTAAATATTTACTCTGTAGTGCTGCTGTTCTTTCCAGTTCCTTTGCTAAGAATTCCACTGCAAGTGAAAATGTTTCTTCTTTAACCGAGTTTCCTAAATTTATAATATAGGGAGCATGAACAACCAAATCCGATAAATTATGTTCCTCCATATATCTTAGCCCTTCTTCTATCCTTAATTCCTCAATGGATTTACGTCTTGTATTCTGGGGTGCTCCGGTATATATCATAAATGTATCGGCACCATATTCTGCTGCTTCTTTCGCAGACCCTAATAACATTTCTTTTCCGCTCATTCCCACGTGGGAACCTAATTTAACCATAGTATCCTCCTTTTCTATTCCTGATTTGTATATGATACCAATTTCTTTAATATACTTTCATACTATACAAATACAAATCAATTTGAAATTTCTTCTACATATTTCTTAATATTTATTTGTGCATTTTATCTTCACTTTTATCATTTTTCTCAATATTTCTACCTGGTTATCTCGATGACAATGTTATATCCTAAAACCAGCCTTATATATTATTACCTATTTTTAACCAATCCTCAATCTTTACACCCTTATATTTGTCCCTTTTTAACATTACTCATAATTTAATACATACTTTTATTGCTTTATAAATAATGTTTGCACTTATTTTATACTAACCTCTATTTTATTACAAGACCAATATGAACTTAAAATTTCCCCCTTACATTCTCCTTTAGAAGCTCTGTTTCCACATTTCAAATCGGCGATTTGTCATATTCCTTTTACATTTACAAAACCCCCAGGGTATCTACTAAAAGAAAAATTTGCTTCATAAGGATTTAGTTGAGAACAAAGTGTCTTCGACACTCTCAACTCCCCTGACCCCTCATTCATGAGGGGAAGGGGTTTTCTTTTTTGTTACTTTGCTTCATAATAGTCTT
>NZ_FOWD01000003.1 GCF_900115365.1 Anaerocolumna aminovalerica | reverse complement strand
TGTTGATATATAGGGTTGCACGTAAAATCATAACTTTAATAGAATCATCAAAAGACTGGATTTACATATATAACGATTTAATTTACGAAATTCAAAAATGTCGTTCACAAATCCGCCGCAACCGGAAATATGAACGACAAATGACACGTAACAGAAGAAAATATCACAAAAATTCAAAACCAACTTTATAAGTATATTAAGTGAATATTTGCAAAAAAAGCCTATTCTGTTAGGTGTATTTAGTATACTCTTTTTCTTTAAAAATGAAAATATAAAATATAAATAATATAATATTTTTCATGTAGAGATTTGCTATCATCTAAAGTTGACGACATTGAGCGTCCTACTATGCCAAATTTTTATTTAGCTCATTATACCGATCTATGAGGAAAGAAAGCCGAAGCAGGAAAAGCGTATTAATCTCTGAAAGGTCAATCAGGCATATTTCAGTGATACGATTTAAACGGTAGACAAGGGAATTTCGGTGGATATATAGACTTTCTGCAGTTAATTTAATGTTACATCCATTGTCTATATAGACACATAAGGTCTTATACAGCTGCGAACTGTTTTCATGGTCATACTGATGGAGAATTGCCAGAGCAGGATGGCAGAACCGTCCTAATTTTTCGGGATTTTTTACTTCTGAAAACAAATCAAAAATCTGATAATTTTGATAGCAGTATACTAATTCCTCCGGGTTTAATTTATACCCCAACTCTAATGCGGTATGGGCTTGTTCATAGTGACTTACAAAGTTTTTAATGGAGGTGAAAGAATTACTGATTCCAATTCGTATGTGTTCCTCTTTGGAAAAGCATACCAACATTTTCAGTAACTCAGAATCCATTTCACTATCATTCTTTAACGGAATAACCGCAACAATACCCTCTTTATGATAGGTAACATGGGTACCGGGAATCCGTGTTTTTAAATTCTTGCATATAAAAGTTTTTAAGTACTGTTGTCCAAGATATCTTATAGAATGAATAAATAGAACCAGCATTTTGGAAGGAAATTTAAGTTCTGCCAGTCTTGGCATAATATCCTTGGAAGGTGCTCCAATCAGCATATCATATAATAATTCATGATAAAGGCTGTTTTTTTCAAATAAGTCCGGTGTATAGTACGCTATTGTATAGCTGATAACATGGCTTATTATGCTCAGCATTTCAAAATGAGAAGGAAGAAAATTGTTCTCTCCTTCAATCATCAATAAAAATCCAATCTGAGTCTGATTATGAAAAACTTTACTGCTTAGCTTACGGTAAGGGGATTTGGTGCAGGTAACTTCCAAGGCGGCTGTAGTTTGTGAGGCATTACGTATGGATTTCAATTCCTTTACCTCACTGATAAATTCATAGGAGCAATATCCCTGTTTCCTATTCTCTTTCCATAGAGGATCGAGGATAGGGACAGATGTAGAACTGGCAATGATTTTAAAATTCATATCACAAAATAGCAAAGAATTACCAAGCCTTACAGAGGCAGCATCAATAACAGCCTCAATGTTATGGGTTTTATCTGCGATAGCAGTAAGTTCCTCAAAAATTCCAATTCCTTTACCAGTGGTTTCAATCAAAGTTTTTGCGTCATTGAATATGGTAAATAAAGAGTCTTCTGATACCAAAGCAATATTACCCACAGTGGAAAGGGGAGATGCTGAAGGATCCGTACATGCAATTATGCATTGATATGGTACGGATGCGGAGTTTGTTAATTGTTTATCATAGCCAAAGTAAAGAGTGGTCCTTTTGGTATTATCATGCTTATTATCAATCAAAGCAACGTCTTTTATTTCTAAATCTTCTCCTTGGGATAGGATTTCAAGTGAATATTCTTCCGAGATTCTTTCTATTAACTTTGTAAATGTCATAATTTTCCCCATTTCTGCAATAATCTGTTTAAAATATAATTTTACTATAGTGCACTATAAACAAATTGTCAAATTTTTATCATTCATAATACACGTTGTGGAATTACTGATTTTAACTTATTCTTATGACATTATGAAGGTTATTGCTAATTATTTTTTATATGAACATAAAAGGAGGAAAAAGATGTATAAAAAATTATTTGAAGTTGGAAGCATTGGAAAGGTAACTATTAAGAATCGTCTGGTCATGTCTCCCATGGGGTGTGGACTTGCCAATCTTGATGGAACACCGTCTGAAGATATGATTGCTTTTTATGAAGCGAGAGCGGCTGGCGGTGCAGGAATCATCATACCAGAGATTACCCGTATCAATGATGTGCATGGAGCAGGGCTTATGAGACAGTTGTCCGTTACAAAGGACAGGCATATCGGTCCACTGGCCGAACTTGCAGAAGCGGTACATAAGCATGGCAGCAAGATCTTTATACAGTTGCATCATCCTGGACGTGAAACGGTGTCTGCACTTCTTGGCGGACAGCCGGTAGTTGCACCGTCCCCTATTCCTTGTAAACTAGTAAAACAGGAGACACGTGCACTTACCATAGATGAAATAAAACAATTGATCCTTCAGTTTATTGAAGGTGCAGTTAGAGTACAAAAAGCAGGTTGTGACGGAGTGGAATTACACGCAGCACATGGATATCTGCTGCATCAGTTTCTGTCTCCCTATACAAATAAACGAGATGACGAATACGGCGGAAATTTTGAGAATCGCCAAAGAATAATTGTTGAAATTATAAATGGAATTCGGAAAGAATGTGGCCCGGATTTCCCAATAGGTATTCGATTAAGTGTAGAAGAATTTTTGGATAAGACAGGTGTAACAGAAGAGTATATCCATATTCAGGATGGTGTAAAGATTGCCATGGCTTTAGAGCAGGCAGGTATTGATTTTATTGATATCAGCTGCGGATTATATGAAACCGGCATGACCTGTATAGAACCTATTTCTTTCCCCCAGGGTTGGAGACATGACATGCTTTTAGCAGTAAAAAGTCATGTGAAAATTCCTGTAATCGGTGTATCAGTATTTAGAGAACCTGCAGTAGCAGAAACATTCCTGGAAGAAGGGGTAGTAGATTTTATTTCCATGGGACGTTCCTGGAATGCCGATGAAGAGTGGGGTAAAAAAGTACTGGAAGGAAGAGAAAAAGAATTACGCAAATGCATCTCCTGCCTGCGTTGCTTTGAAAGTCTGAATGAATATAATGCTGCCGGCCTACCACCGGAATGTGCACTAAACCCCAGATATGCAAGAGAACTAAAATATGGGAATCTTGTTCGTGACACCAAAGGACATACTGCAATTGTTGTTGGCGGCGGACCGGCTGGAATGTGTGCAGCACAAACCCTTGCTCTTCGTGGAGTAAAAGTAACTTTGCTTGACCGTCAAAGTGAACTTGGAGGAACCGTTAATCTAGCTAAGAAGCCGCCGTTAAAGGATCGAATGCAGTGGATTGCTGATTACTATAACGGTGAATTGAAGCGGCTTGGAGTAGAAGTCAAGTTAAATACAGAAGCAACTGCAGATATGATTATGGAATATAAACCGGATGCAGTAATTCTTGCTACAGGATCAACATCCATTGTTCCCGGAAAAATTCCCGGAATAACGGGTAACAATGTATTTACGGTGGAATCGGTACTGTCAGGTAATTCAGCATTAAAAGGTAAAAAAGTAGCTGTTATCGGTGCAGGTCTAACAGGTCTTGAGACGGCAGAATTTCTTTGCCAAGAGGGAAATCAGGTTACCATTATTGATATGCTTGACAAGCCTGCCCCAAATGCAAACCATACCAATGTAGCTGATGTCTGTGGACGCTTGGCTAAATCCGGTGCAGATTATTTGCTGGGACATTCCTTAAAAGAGATAAAAGCGGATAGTGTTGTACTGGAGAGATTGAAAGACCATGGAGAAGTTAGCGTATCTGCAGATGCAATCGTACTTTCTCTTGGGTTCAGGCCGGATCAATCTCTGGTATCTGAATTAGAAGCAAAGGGTCAAGAGGTGAAAGTTATAGGAAGTGCCATAAAAGATGGAATAATCGCACCTGCAGTACGTACAGGCTTTGAAGCAGGAAGAGAATTATTTGCGGAAAAACAAAAAACTCCAAGCTTTCGAGTTTCCAAAGATGAAATATCAAACTTCGGAAAGATATCCCTTATGGATAATCAGGAGGGACTCTATATCAGTTATCTTACTGATCCGGCAGCAATTGCAAGGATACTTCCGCCGCCATTGAAACCATTTTCTATGCCGGTGGTTACCTTATCCATCTGTCATGTTAACAATCCAACATTTGCAGATGACTACTATGAAGCAATTCTGGGAGTCTATGCAACCTACGGTAAGTCACTGGGACTATATACCATGGGCCTGGTACTTGGCGGACCCGGAGCCGAAATGGCAGTACAATGCGGCCGTGATAATGGAAGTATTCCAAAGAAACTGGGTGGAGAATTTGTTATTAGAAGAAATGGTGATACGGTAATAGCAGGAGTAACCAGAAGAGGAACACAGCTTGTAGAAGCAACTATGAAATTAGGTGAATATAATAATCCCCTGACTGCGGCTCTCTATCAATTCCCGGCAGCAGGTAAACAGACATTTGGAGGCGGTTTCTATTTCCATTTTGACCGTATGCCGGACGAGAACGGTGTGTCTCATTTCCTGAACGGAGCATTGCTGATGAATCAATGCGAATATAATTATCAATCATGGGAGCCGGGAACTGTGACCCTCAATTTAAAATCAAGTATTGATGACCCATGGGCAGAACTGCCGGTTAATACTATAATAGGGGGTGCATATTCAAAGAACAGTTTGTTAGTACATAAACTTAGTTTGGTAGAAAAAATAGAAGCCAATGATGTAATTCCATATTTGTTAACCGGACGATATGACCGTACAGCATTTATGGAAACAGGCCGTATTTAATTCAATAATTGGAGATATTATTTGTAGTTTCTTATTAATAAAAAGAAAGGATATAATAAATGGAAAATTTATTTGATTTAACTGGAAAAGTAGCTGTAGTAACAGGAGCAAGCTCAGGGCTTGGAGCAGATGCTGCACTTGCCTATGCAAAAGCCGGAGCAGATGTTGCATTACTGGCAAGACGTATAGAAAAGCTAAAGAAGGTAAAAGCAGAAATTGAGAAAACAGGCAGAAAAGTAGTTGCTGTTGGATGCGATGTTACAAATGAAGAAAGTGTAAAAACAGCGATGCAAACCGTGCTTGATACCTTCGGTCATATTGATATCCTATTAAATAATGCAGGAGTTGCTGTTCGTGGCGGAGTAGACAGTATGTCAGTGGAGGATTGGGATAAATCTTTTGATACGAATGTGAAGGGAATCTTTTTAGCAAGCAAATATGTTCTTCCCCAAATGAAGGAAAGAGGTTATGGTAAAATTATTAATATCGCATCCGTAAATGCAGTAGTTGCAGATAAGTTTGATGTATTTATCAGACATTCCTATAATTCCTCCAAAGCTGCAGTGGTTGGTTTAACAAGAGGTATGGCAGCTTCCTATGCAAGATATGGTATTACAGTGAATGCCGTTGGGCCGGCTCTTTTTGAAAGTGAAATGACCAGTGAAACCTTATTTAAATCAGAAGAATTTCTGAACAAATATAATACGCTGAACCCAGCAGGACGCCCGGGAAGAAAAGGGGAACTAAATGGTACGATTCTCTATCTTTCCAGCGATAGTTCCAGTTATGTTCAAGGTCAGTTCATAATCGTAGATGGCGGCGGAGCCCTTGTATAAAATCAAGTATTTTAATTGGTGGCAGTATAAAAGAAAAACAGCAATTCCTAGAGCAGCAGTATATGGATTAAAACCGCAATTGATAAAATTAAAGTAAACCAGAAAGCCAGAAACTTTAAAGCATCGGAATAAGATAAGTTATTTTACAACGGCTTCATCTAAAAAACACGTTCAATGTTTGGTATGCAGTACAAAAATCGAACGTGTTTTTTAATTGGTATATAAGGAAAGCTATGATGGGATTCTAAATGCGGGATGAAGATTTATGGGAATATATCATCGGCCAAGGTTGAAGAGATAGAATAGATATTAATTGAATTAACTATTTATAAGTAATGTACGACAAAGTTTACCGACTGGGTATGCATTGACATATTTTAAGAAAAGTATATAATGAATAACATACACTATTTGTTATAAGGAGGGTTATTAAAAAATGACACATTCGATAAGACTACGTTTTCCTACTTTGAACCAGTAACTGAATACGTTCAAAGGCTCTGTTGTGTGATACAGAGTAAAGGGATTAGTCTGTCCTTTTTTAGTAATCTTTAATTCATATTATAAAACACGTGTAATTTTTATCCTTTATTGCAAAATTACTAGTGTATTCTTTATACTATCTGAGCAGTGAACAACGATAGTAATAATATGCATGTTTAGAAAGGCGGATTGTTTTGCCTTTCTTTATTTATGTCCAATTTACCTTCCTATAAAACAATAGGTGGGCTTCTTTATGAGGGCTTCTAATAGCTATAACTTAATAAGGCTGGGTCCTTTTCCTTTTACTTTGAATCACAGGCAGATTACCTGTGATTTTTTATTTTAGAGAGGAATAGAAGATATGACTAAAAAAATTCATAAGTATAATGGGAGAAAATTAAGCCGTGGTGAACCTCCCAATTTTTCGGGACAACATTTAATGCATAATAAGAAATTAATAAATGAGATTGTAGATCTGTCAAAAGTCAGTACACATGATATGGTTTTAGACTTAGGGGCCGGAAAAGGGGCATTAACATCGGTTCTCTGCCAAAAAGCGGGAAAAGTACTGGCTGTGGAGTATGATAGTAAGTTCGTTGAAGTTTTAAAAGAAAAGTTCAGACTTAACCAGAATACTAAAATTATTCATCAGGATATTTTAAGAATTAATCTGCCTAGAGAGCCTTTCATGGTTATTTCAAATATTCCATATGCTATTACAACACCGATTATGAAGATGCTTCTTAATAATCCTTCAAGTGGCTTTCAAAGAGGAGTAATTGTAATGGAAAAAGGTGCTGCTAAAAGGTTTACCTCAAATATTGTGAAGGATGCCTATGTGATTTTATGGAGAATGTGGTTTGATATTCGTTATCTCAAAGATATTTCAAGAAAAAATTTTTCACCATCACCAAAAGTAGATTCTGCTATAATTACAATAAATAGAAAGGCCAAACCAATTGTACCTATTAGGGACTATTCAATCTTTTGGGGCCTTGCCGAATATGTGCTTAATGCTCCGCAGTCATCTGTTGATCTGGCTTTAAGAGGTGTATTTACACCATCACAAATTAAACATATAAAAAGAAATCTTCAAATAAAGAATGAAATTCCGGTGGCAGCTCTATCGGAACAACATTGGGGAGTTATATTTGAAACAATGGTAAAGCATGTTCCAAAATTCAGATGGCCAATAATTAAAAAATCTTAAAAAGATAACATTAGAGATCAGTTTAGAAATAATGGAAAGAAAATCCTGAATTCACAGGAATTCAGGATTTTTAATGTTTTTAAGAGTTTATTGTTCAATACTTTACAGCATCTGGGAGTGAAAATATCAAAATTGTATCATTGCAGAAATTAAGGCATTCAGAATATTATTTTTAAACAAAAACCTTTATACTTATTTACAAGCCTTTTTTAACCCATTAATAAATAATATTGCAAATTTTCCATATAATAAGCAAGTATATTGATAAAGAATACAAGAAAGGCTTGGTAAAAGTATGGGATATGTTAAAAGCAAAGAGTATAATAGCAGTACGAATTCTGACTTTGATAGAAATTTTTATAATTATAATGAAATTGATGTACAAAGTAATAACAGTAATAATCGCGATACTGATTCAAATGTTCAGGATGATTTCGAAAATAACCATAAAAGGCCAGATGATGAAGGTAAAGGAAATAATGATAAAGACCCTGGCTCTGATTCTGTGGATAATAATGATAAAAAAATACAACAAGAAAGGGAACAGAAAGAGAAAGAAGAACTGGACGATGACAAAATCAGACAATTTGGTCAGACAACCCTTGTAAATGAGCAACGGAAGTCTAAAATACATTTGCTTTCCATTATAGGAGAAATTGAAGGTCATGAATGTCTTCCTCAACATAATAAAACAACAAAATATGAACATGTTTTACCACAACTGGCAGCCATTGAGGACAGCGCGGATATTGATGGTTTGCTGATTCTTATTAATACAGTAGGAGGAGATGTGGAAGCCGGACTTGCTATTGCGGAAATGATTGCTTCATTAAGCAAGCCCACCGTTTCTTTGGTATTAGGCGGAAGTCATTCCATCGGTGTTCCCCTTGCGGTATCTTCTGATTACAGCTATATTGTGCCTACAGCAACCATGATAATACATCCGGTTCGTATGAATGGGACTATAATTGGTGTATCACAAACCTTTGAATATTTTGAAAGAATCCAGGATCGTATACTAAGCTTTATTGTTAATCATTCAAAAATAGATAAGGAAACTTTAAAAGGACTTATGCTAAATACTAGCCAGCTGGCTAAAGATGTAGGTTCAATTTTAGTAGGTAAAGAAGCAGTGGAAAAAGGTATTATTGATGAAGTGGGCGGTATTAAAGAGGCCTTAAATAAATTATATGAACTGGCGGGAAGGTCTTAAATTATGGTAAGGCTATATCAATTATAATCAAATAGAGAAAGGAGAATTATATGTTATACACTATTATGCCATTAGAACGAATTTATAGTAATAGAACCCAAAGTATATTAGGTAATGGTACCGGGAAAGAGGATGTAAAAGCTGGTGGAGCGGCAGAGTATCAAACTATTTCATTAAACCATGGCAGTGTTTATGCCAGAAAAGAAGGAGATAAATATGTAGTAGATGGAATTCATTCAACGGATATGAATGATTATCTGAATCCATCCTATTTTCCTGGTTCTTCTATAGATGTATAACTAGTCATTCTTTCGCGTATTTTTTAACTTGAAAGGAAATTCCCTTGCATGGAAATGGAATAAAAGGTATAATGAAATTGGTTCTAATGTTTCATTGAATAAATATTTTCAATGGCTTAGAATCAATTTGTCGTTTATGACAATTTTATATTTTATATATTTTTGAAATAGATTCAGTAGCTTAAGGAGGATTATAAATGGCTACGAAACAAAAAACTTCACAAAAATCAACTACAAAGAGAAAAAGTAGTGGATCCAATTCCGGTAGAAGAGGAAGACCGCCTAAAAACAAAGGAGCATCATCCGGAAAACGAGATACCGGTTATAACATGGATCCAGAAAAGAAAGCCTTATTCCATGACGAAATATTATTGGTGGTATCTTTAGTTATAGCGTTATTACTTATTTTAAGTAATTTTAATTTAAGCGGTAAAGTTGGGGGATTCATTAACGGTGTTACTTTTGGACTGTTTGGCTTTTTGGCTTACCTTTTACCTTTTTTATTATTCTTTGGAATGGCATTTTACATAGCAAATCGCGGCAATTATGTTGCCCGGATAAAATTAATAGGTGCAATTGTTTTAAGTATTGCTGTCAGCTCTTTAATTCATCTTATAACATATGGATATACACAAAAAAGTAAGATTGGTGACATTTATAAAATGTCATCAGAATCTAAAAATGGTGGTGGTATTGTAGGAGGAATCCTATGTAATATCTTATATCCTTTATTTGGTAATGTGGGAACTTATATAATATTAATAGCTCTTATTATTATTTCTATTATGTTTATTACAGGAAAAGCACTCTTAACCATTCTGGGATTAAAGAGTGAAGCTTCTTTAAAGCAAATGAAAGAGCGCAGAATACAAAGAGAAGAAGAGATGGCTGCGGAAGCAGAGCGCAGACCTGCAAAAACATTTACACTGAAGAAAGAGGAGGGTTCCAAGAAGGCAGCAACTGTAGGGCAGGAATATTCCCAAGATGAGAATACCGGAAATAAAACATCCGTTGAAAAAGGGGATGGTCTTTTTGGCTTAAAGAAAAAGAAAAAGACTGTTGCAGATAATAGCATTTTCACACCAAATATAGACAGTTCTTTTGATATGGAAGAAATCAAACCATTGGATACTGATGATATTCCTATTCATAGAAGTAATCCTTATTATGACGAAAACTCGGTAAATGAGAAAGTATCGGATGAGTTAAAAGCAAAGTTTGGTACAAGAGAAGATAGTACGGAATCTAATCATGAAGCGCAGCATCGCCCTGGTATTGATGAAGATATAAAGAGACTTCTCCATGCGGCAGGTGAAGATGCGGTTGATAAAAGTACAGAATTATATGATACAGAGCAACCGTCACCAGTCTCCCATATGGATTCGCTTTCTGAAGGAGAGATACAGGAAACAGTTTATGAAGAAGCAAATAGAATCTCATCCCGCAGTTCTTCAGCTAAATCCAATGCAGCAAGTGGCGGAGATGTGGAATCCATGAATATCAATCAAAATCTGGAGGAGAAGAAAGAATATATTTTCCCAACCGTTGATTTGTTGTCAAGACCTAAGGCAAATGCGAAAGGTATGTCAGATAAAGACCTGAAAGATACGGCATTAAAACTCCAGAAAACATTGGAGAGTTTCGGGGTTCAGGTAACCATTACCAATGTTAGCTGCGGTCCTGCTGTAACCCGTTATGAATTACAGCCGGAACAAGGTGTAAAGGTCAGTAAAATTACTAGTTTGGCAGATGATATTAAATTAAATTTAGCAGCCGCAGATATCAGGATTGAAGCACCAATACCGGGAAAAGCCGCTGTTGGTATTGAAGTACCCAATAAAGAAAATACTATGGTAATGTTTCGTGAGTTAATTGAATCCAATGAGTTTAAGAAACATCCATCAGACATTGCATTTGCTGTAGGAAAGGATATTGGAGGACAACCTATCGTTACAGATATAGCTAAGATGCCCCATCTGCTTATTGCAGGTGCTACCGGTTCCGGTAAATCCGTTTGTATTAACACTTTGATTATGAGTATTTTATATAAATCAAAGCCATCGGACGTCCGTTTGATTATGGTTGACCCAAAGGTGGTAGAGCTTAGTGTTTATAATGGAATACCGCATTTGTTAATACCTGTTGTTACAGATCCTAAAAAGGCTTCTGCTGCACTTAATTGGGCGGTTATGGAGATGACCGAACGTTATCAGAAGTTTGCGGAATTAGGTGTCCGGGATATTAAAGGCTATAATGAAAAGATTTCAAAAGTAGAAGAATTTAATGATGAGAAATATAAGAAAATGCCTCAAATTGTAATTATAGTAGATGAGCTTGCTGACCTTATGATGGTTGCACCGGGAGAGGTAGAAGATGCAATATGCCGTTTGGCACAAATGGCACGTGCAGCCGGATTACATTTAATTATTGCTACCCAAAGACCATCCGTTAACGTAATTACCGGACTGATTAAAGCAAATGTTCCATCCAGAATTGCATTTTCTGTTTCTTCAGCAATTGATTCCAGAACTATACTTGATGGTTCCGGAGCTGAAAAGTTACTTGGAAAAGGTGATATGTTATTTTTCCCATCCGGTTATCCAAAGCCGATTCGTGTGCAGGGCGCCTTTGTATCTGATAAGGAAGTCAGTGCAGTTGTAGATTTCTTAACTGCTCAGAATTCTTCGGCGGAATATAATGAAGAAGTGGCGCAAAAAATAACCAGTGTTCAAGCAAATGATTCCTCCGGTTCATCACCGGTCAGTGACCGTGATGAATATTTTGTGGAAGCCGGTAAATTTATTATAGAAAAAGACAAAGCTTCCATTGGTATGTTACAAAGAGTCTATAAAATAGGCTTTAACCGTGCTGCAAGAATTATGGATCAACTGGCTGATGCAGGTGTTGTAGGCCCGGAAGAAGGAACTAAGCCAAGAAAGGTATTAATGTCTTTAGAAGAATTTGAGCAGTTTATTGACGAATATGTATAGATAGATAAAAAATAAGATTGAAAGAGATAAAGAAGAAAGGATAAATTGTATCTGCCACTTCTTTCAATCTATTTGTTAGGCAGTATCATATCTGCATTCAGCGTAATGTATCTGTAATCAAGATTATTTAGTGGAAGCAGACAGAGAAAGAAGCTGTTGAAAAATCAGAATAGGTATAACGGATATAAAGGGTGATATTAAAATCATATCAGTTATAAACATTCATTTTGCAATAACCTTCAATACAATAGGTATAAAGATGACGGCATGGCTTATTACTAATGGGTTTTTACATACCCACAAATTTTCAGAAATCAATGTCTGGCTAGTAGAAGCTGCAAAAAAAGCAGGAATTGAACTAATTATTAAAACTAACGGAGAAGTGTTAGTACATTTGGATTCTGACAATACAATGGAATATAAAGAGGTGGACACCGAAAAGCCAGACTTTGTACTATTTTGGGATAAAGATGTAAGATTGGCTGAATATCTGGAGTTAAAAGGACTTCCGGTATTTAATTCCTCCAGATCAATTGCAGTCTGCGATGATAAATCTTTAACTCACTTATACCTTCAACAATCAGGCATTAAGATGCCAAAAACAATACTCGCTCCTATGACATTTTCTAATATCGGATATACCAATATGGAATTTCTGGAACAAGTTATAGAAGAACTTTCATTTCCAATGGTAGTGAAAGAATGCTTTGGATCTTTTGGCCAGCAGGTTTATATGGTTCATAATAAAAATGAGCTGGAAGAAAAGGTGAAAGAGGTTCAGCCTAAGTCTATGTTATTTCAAGAATTTATTGAAACCAGCAAGGGCAAGGATATTCGGCTTCAGGTGGTAGGTGAGCAGGTTGTGGCGTCTATGTATCGGTATTCCGATACCGATGATTTTAGAGCCAATATCACTAATGGCGGTAAAATGAGACCTTATGAACCCACAAAAGAGCAAATAGATCTGGCAGTTAGATGTTGTAAAATACTTGGCCTTGATTTTGCTGGTGTAGATATTTTATTTGGTGATAAGAATGAACCAATAGTTTGTGAAGTTAACTCTAATGCCCATTTTAAGAATATTTATGATTGTACCGGGGTAAATGTGGCTGATTATATTATGGAGCATATACTGAAAAAATTGGATAGCACCTTAACATTAACAGATAGAAAAAGTTAAGTAGTATTATAATTGTATTCCCCCTTTACAAAAGGATAATATCATATTTATTCATCATTGCTTGTATTTAGAAATTTATCGGAACATTATAAGAGGTTGTTGTAACTAGAATGGTTATACCAGATATATAAGATTAAACTGGTTTCATGATAATATCAGGTAATAGCATTCATTTTACAATAGCCTTTTATTTTAAAATTTAGATAAATAGATTAAAAAAATTTATAAAAGATTCTAAAATTGAAAATTTAATATAAAAGATTTACTAAAATTTACGTTCATTTTTTTCTTTAAGTAATTAAATTAAATACATTAAAACAAGATAAAGAAAAAATAAGAGTGTAATATAATTATCTAGTATTCTAAGTAACAAAAGGAGAAGTTATGGTTGGTTGGTTAATATACAGTGAACGTGATGTTGAAAAAAATAAAAGATATATTGAATTTTATATAGAAGAAGGTAAACTCCAAGAGATACAGATCGAACTTATACTAGTTGAGAAATTAGAGTTTGGAGTTGGTAACAATACATGGTACTTTACTTATGAAAATAGTGAAATAAGCCGTCCTGATTTTGCAATCTGCCGTACTATTTATCCTTTACTGAATAAACATTTAGAATATATGGGAATCAAAGTATTCAATAATTCAAAAGTTGCAGAAATATGTAATGATAAGGCAAGAACTTATCAATACGTTGCTCAGTTAGGTATTGATATGGTAGATTCTGCTTTTGTTAAAAGTTATATGGTGGAAGAGGCAATGAATAACATAAATAAACCGTCTGTTATAAAATCGGTTGCCGGACATGGTGGAGGCCAGGTGTTTTTACTGGAACCAACACCGGGGTATGTTAAAAAAGAAGGTGCCAGCGAATCAATCAAGAATACTACAAGTGTAGAATGTGATAAAAGTAAGATACTTAACGGGCTAAATCAATCGGATGTTGTGTTACAGCCCCTAACAGGTTCCAGACATCAGGATCTGCGTGTTTATGTAATTGGGAAAAAGATAATTGCGGCAATTCTAAGAACAGCCAAAGACGGATTTAAATCAAATTTTTCTTTAGGCGGTGATGTAAGAGAATATCAGCTATCAAAAGAGGATACTACTATTGTAGAAAAGATAATCAGCCTCTTTGATTTTGGATTAGTTGGAATCGATTTTATTATTGGAGACAAGGGAGAACTTATTTTTAATGAAATCGAGGATGTGGTAGGTGCCAGAATGCTTTATCAATGTACAGATATTAATTTAGTGGGAATATACTTAGATTATATTAAAATGAACTTATAATTTCTGACTATGCACAGCCTGGAAGAATAAATGTAATGGGGGTAAATATGAATAAGCCAAAGATGATATTATTTGATTATGGACAAACATTAATAAACGAAAGTATATTTAATGGATTAGCAGGTCAGAGGGCTCTTCTAAATAGAGCTGTCAAAAATGGTTCCGGTGCAACAGCAGAGGATATACATAATTTTGTAGAAGAGCTGGAACAAGAAATTGGTAGATATAATCCGAATACGGTAGAGTCTTACAAATATGAAATTCATAATTTCAATTTTCAAAGATATATTAACGAATACTTTGAATTAGAATTTGATATGGAACCTTGGGAGATTGAGAAAATATTCTGGGACAATGCTTCTCCTGCAATTGCTACAGAAGGAATTGAAGAATTACTGGAATATCTAGCTATAAATAATATTCGAACCGGTGTAATCAGTAACATTTCCTTTGGGGAACATTCATTAAAAGAACGTATTAATGAATTGATTCCAACGAATCATTTTGAATTCATAATGGCTACCAGTGATTATGTTTTCCGTAAACCATCTAAATACATCTTTCAATTTGCCCTAAAGAAAGCCGGATTAAAACCGGAAGAAGTATGGTATTGTGGTGATAATCCTATTTGCGATGTAGATGGTTCTGTAAATGCCGGTATGACAGGTGTGTGGTATACAGGTGCTGTCAGACATAAAAGTGCAACGCCAAAATCACATCATATTCATATAGAAAACTGGAAAGAATTGATTCATATACTCAATAGTTAAACATTCAAATACCAGTTTTGTAAGGAGGAAAAATTGCAGACATTTACTTCAACTCTTAAAAAACCGGATATTAAGGGAACTTATAGAATTACCTTTCAACCTTGCCCTAACTAATTGTCTATTTTAGTCAAGAAATTTTGCTTCAAATTTGATATATTCTCTTTGGAGGGATAGAAATGGAACGATGGGAAGTAATTGATGCAGTTCAAAAAATGCAAGATTATATTAAAGAACATATTGATGATAGCATTAATATGGAGGAATTAGCGAGAAATTCCGGGTATTCAAAGCGTCATGCAATACGCTTATTTAAAAACATACTTGGTAAATCGCCTGCTGAATATATTCGAGCACTTCGATTAACAGACAGTGCTAAGAATTTATTATTTGGTCAGAAACAAATTATTGAAATAGCTTTTGACTCCCAATTTGAAACTCATGAAGGGTTTACCAGAGCATTTTCACATGAATTTGGAATAACTCCGAAAAGATATAAGGCTGAGAAACCGCCAGTAAAATATTTTGTTGCATATCCCATCAAACATTATTATACCTATCTTATAAATAAGGAGAATGGATGTATGGATGAAGCTAAATCTGCTATTTTATGTACGGTAACCATTGTTAAAAAGCCCAAGAGAAAACTAATTATTATGAGAAGTAAAAAAGCATTGGACTATTTTAGCTTTTGTGAAGAAAAAGGTTGTGATTGGGAAGGATTATTTAATAGTATTGAGTGTAGACTAGATAATGCTGCAATTGTAGATTTACCGGATAAATTAGTAACCTCTGGTACAACCAAATGTGGAGCCGGAGTTGAGATACCTTTCGATTATTCTGGAATCATTCCAGATAGTTGTGATTGCATTGAACTAGAAGAGAATTATGCTATGATATTTCAATCGGAACCTTTTGAGAATGAAGATGATTATGGAATAGCAATATCAACAGTTTTTAAAGCAGTTGAGAATTATAATCCCATACAATATGGATATGAATTTGTTCTTGATTCAGCTCCTAAATATAATTATGGAGCCTATTGTAAAATGGGTGCTAAAGTAGAGGTCCCTGTTGCAAAGATATAATAAAGTTAATCATATTTATATGTAGGAGGAAAGCTTTATGGAACAAATTGCAAGAGATATCATTAAGAAATACTATTGTACAGAGCCAAAGGCTATTACTGCACTTGGTGGTGGATTTTATGGACGAGTTTTCTTAGCAGAACTTGAAAAATCACCATATAAGGTTGTGATTAAAGAATATCTTTTTAATGGATTAGCCGATAGGGAAAAAAAACAGTTAGAGATTTTATCTAAATATGCAATCATAAAAATGCCAAAAGTATATATTACTCATAGTCATGATATTTCAATATCACATGATGTATTAGTTATGGAATATTTAGAAGGAGTAAATGCAGGGATACAAGAAAAGGTAGATGAAGAGTGTTTAGATTATATTGCTGATAAGATGGTAGATAATTTGATTGCATATCATTCTATAGAGCACAAAGAAGGATTTGGAGAAATTGATGCAGATGTTTTTGTAAAAGATTGGCGTGAATATTACAGAGTCAAAGTAGATGATATATACGAAAAAGCAACGAAGATGCTTCAAAGTGGAAATCTAGACTTAACTATTTTTGAAATAATTGATAAAGCATACAAATCATATGATGATATATTTTATTTACCTATAACTAAAGCTTGTTTAGTTCATGGAGATTATAATACATGGAATATTATGTTGAATCAGGAGTTAACGGATGTTGTTGCTGTAATTGACCCGTTTAACTGTTGTTGGGCTGACCCTGAAATTGACTTATATCAGCTAAACAATGCTAATGGTGCATATTTTTCTTTAATTGAACGATATAAGAAAAAAAGACAGCTTAGCGAAAATTTTAACTTGAAAAATAGTTTTTATGAGCTATTTACAGAAATTATGCATTTTTATGATGCAGGGAAAGATATAACAAAATCAAATATTTTAATTGAAGCAAAGCATTTAAAAGAACATATGCTTTTACATTCCATATAGACAAGACTTAAGGTGACAGTTACATAAATTATGAATTACTTAAAAGTCATATTTGAAAAATCCTAAGTAAAAAAGTCTATGTTATAAATGTTACGGAGAACCGTATTATAAATGAATGAGGGTTTCTTTTTAAAGTGCTCCTAAATATAATTATGGAGCGTATTGTTAAATGGGTGCTAAAGTAGAGGTCCTTATAACAAAGATATAATAATGTTTATTAATCATAATTCAACCATAATTGACTGTTAATATAGAACCGTCACAAAGCATGATGAAACAATCTATAAAAATAGTAAAGGAGTTGTATTATGAAAAAATTAATAAAAGGAATTACTGCTGGATTAGCGGTTATCGGAATTATGTTTATGGGAAGTGTTGCTTTGGCAACTACATCAAATAGCTCAAAAGGTGCTTTAGACAACACCAATTACCCGCCGCTAGAAGTAGCATCAAAAGGTCGCTTATATTCATATGAAAATGCCCTTGAAGGAAATATAATTTGTGAACCAGGAAGTGGATATAATGGTAATGGTCAACCAGATTTTGAATCTTCAAATGGATATGGATATGAAAATAGAATGAGAGATGACAATGGATACAGCAATAGATACAACAATGGAATGAGAAATGAAAATGGATATAAATATGGCAATGGATATAGAAATAATAATGAATTTAGAAATGGAAATGGTATAAGCTGTGGTGGAATGTTCTAAAACTCACATTTCTTAAAGTAATTTATAGTGATTCCTAATATTAAAAGATAAATAATACTCAGATGTATAAATAAAGTAAGAACTTTAAAAATATAAAGATTTATAATTTATTAATTCTATTGAATAATAAAGGAAAGCATTAAATGATTTATTCAGATGCTTTCCCTTTATTTTTTCTGCGTTATTGACTACTATTTTTTTCAGTGTTAAAGTAAAATCATATTTTAGTCATAATCTGCTTATATAATAAGTTTATCTTCAGAAGATAAATAAATTAAAGGAGTGATTTTTATGATGCATGGAAGAGGATACTATTTTGATTCCTTTAGAAACAGCAGCTACAGTTGCCCAGGTCTTGGATTTATGAACAATAACTGGTTAACTATTATTTTTACAACTTTATTAATTATAGCAGCCGTTATATTTATTGTTAAATTGATTCAAAATAATAAGTCTAAGACAATTTCAAACATTGCACTGGACAATTTAAAAGTCAAATTTGCCAATGGTGATATTAGTGAAGAAGAATATTTAAGACGTAAAGATATTCTGGAAAATAAATAGTATATATTTAGAACGAGGTGGAATTATGAAGTACAATATTTTATTAGTTGAAGATCAAGATCAGATCAGTAATGTGGTAGCCAAATATCTTATTAAAGAAGGTTACGATTATGTAATTGCAAAAGACGGATTTGAAGCTTTGGATTTCTTTAATCGAAATAAATTCCACCTTGTTCTGTTGGATATTATGATGCCCGGTATCAGTGGGTTTGAAGTTCTAAAAGAAATACGTAAAATTTCTGATATACCGGTTATTTTAGTAACGGCAAAAGAAGAAGAAATGGACCGTTTAAAAGGATTTGAAATAGGTGCAGATGATTATGTAGTAAAACCTTTTAGTCCAAGAGAATTGATGAAACGCATTAAAGTATTCTTAAAAAGAATTTATCATGATTCGGATGAAATCATTTATAAATATAAGGATTTAAGTTTATATACAAGCAGTATGAAGCTATTTAAAGAGGAACAGGAAATTTCTATCACAACTGCTGAATATAAACTTTTAGAAACCTTATTTATGAATAAAGGTCAGATACTTACAAGAGAACAATTGATAACATTATCCTATGGAGAAGATTATGAAGGATATGATCGTAATATTGACAGTTATATAAAACGAATTCGCCAAAAAATAGAAGACAATCCGAAAAATCCGAAATTGCTTAAAACAAAATATGGGGCCGGCTATATATTTGGAGGTGAGGAACAATGACTATAAGAAAACAATGGTTAATTATTCTTGTTCTAGTAGCAGTTTTATCTGTTGTTGTTAATTCATTTGTTTTAAGTTCCTTAACTGATAAATATTTTAAAGATTATGTTCAAGATAATTATGAAAAACATTTTAATCAAATTGTTGCATATATAACAGAAACATTATCTGCAGAAAATTATTCAAAAAACCAGATGGCAGTTCAACTAGAAACCCATCTGGTTGATCCAATTAACAGAATAAAAGTATATAATGGGGAAGGCCTTCTTTTGGCAGATGTCAGCAGTAATAATTCAATGGGAAAAGGTATGATGAATGGACACGGCATGCACGGTATGATGATGGGAAATTATAATCCTGGACTGGAAGAAATTGATCATGCGGAAATCCGATATGAGAATAAGGTCATTGGCCAGGTTAATATCACAAAATACAGTTCTGCTGAAAATTCCATAGATGCCTGGCTTTTTCAATCATCACTTATAGAAAATAGCTTATATTCCATCGGTATTGTTTTAATATTTGTAATCATAATCGGAATTCTCATAAGTAAAAATACCAGTAAAGATTTGATTATGACTGCTGATATGGCTCAAAACATTGATATTGGAAACAAAACCATAAAACTTCGGTCTAATGTGAAGGAAATCAGAGTAATACAACAAAGTCTGGAATCCTTACAAACAAGACTTAAAATAAAACAAAAAAGCAGGAAAGCACTAATTGATGAAATGATTCATCAAACCAGAACGCCTCTCACCATTATGAAAACCCATTTAGAAGGAATAGAAGATGGAGTCATTGAATTGACTCCGGAGGAAATCAAAATATGTGAGAATCAAATAGAGAATATAACTAACATTATTACTAATATGAGTAGTATGATTGATGCTGAAAAGGAATTTGACACAAACAAAAAGGAAAAGATTAATATCAGTCATTTATTAAGGCAGATAGTAAGTGGATTAAGAGCACAATATGAAAAAAAAGAAATTGAACTTGATTTAATAGGCAATGAAAAAATAAATATATTTACCGATCCATACAAACTAAGCCAAGCCATTTATAATATTCTTACAAATGCATATAAATATACGAATCCAGGGGGCAGGGTACAAATTAACTATCAATTAGTAAAAGATGAGGTTTTAATAACCATTGAGGATAATGGCATTGGAATCAGTAAAGAAGATCAGAATAAAATATTCGAAGCTTATTATAGAAGTGATTATGTACTAAATTCAGATGGAGAAGGTATTGGACTATATGTAGCCATGGAGAACATGAAAAGCATCAATGGTAAACTATCAGTATCCTCGGAATTAAATAAGGGGAGTAAATTTACCCTGCATTTGCCTAAAGAAAAATAGCTAAGTTGGTATTACGAAAATATGCTATTCATTCTTAGGCGATAGAAGAAGAACTTAAAATGGATTTTCGCTTAATAGTTAGAGAATCATATATGAAAATGGATTTTCGCCTAATGGTTAGAGAACCATTTATGGAAAAAATGGATGTTCTGTAATTCATTTTGTGTAAACTACGTTTACACAGACTATGATTTTGGGCTTAATTCTCAATATAAAAATCCCGGAAATGCAGTCAAGGCAAGGGTACATCCTTTACGGCATATCTGGGATTTTGTAAAATCTAAGCCATGAAAATCAGAAAAGACACAAATTAAATCACAGTCGCGAAATGGATTCTTTGCCTATCGGTTAAAACTATATAAAAAATATTTTCTTCACCTACGGCTGGAATGGCATATGAAAAGTATCTTACGGCTCAGAAAGACAGTTTTTAATATAAAGTTTAAGCATTCACTAGAATATTAATTAATTCCATAGGTTTATCTATAATATAATCGGCTCCTGCATTAAGAAGTACTTCTCTGCTTCGGAATCCCCAGGTAACGCCGACACATTTTAAACCGGCATTATGAGCGGTATGTACATCCACGTCAGAATCACCTACATAAATAGTTTCTTCAGCTTTAGAACCTAATTCATTTATTGCAGTAAACACGCTGTCCGGGGCAGGTTTTCTGGCAACATGCCTGGATTCTCCAATAGCAACCTTAATATAGTCATTATAGTGTTCTTTACAAAGGGCTTTTACGGAAGCATCAAATTTATTAGAAACGATGGCCAGTCTATATTTCCTATCTTTTAATTCTTTTAGCATATCTATAATCCCCTCATAGGGTCTGGTTTTATTTTGCATATTTGTTGCATAGTGTTTTCCGTATATGTCTAAGCATCTATCCCCATCTTCTTTGGCAGTTCCTGCAGGAACCGCTCTTTCTATTAAGCGTCTTGCACCATTTCCCACAAACTGTCTTACTTCGTCTATAGTTCTAGGAGGAAAACCCATTTGATTTAAAGCAAAATTTAAGCTGTCTTTTAAATCTTCCAGAGTATTTAAGAGGGTACCATCCATGTCAAAGATTACTGTAGTATAAGTCATAATTATCCTGCCTTCCTTAAAATAGTATTAGTTTCATTATAACCCGGGAACAGAATAAGGTCAAAGTATAAATATTAATTAGTATTCAGATAAAATATAATATATTTTAGTCTTTTATTATTACACTGATTTGTTATAATAGATTATAACAAATCATAAATTTTAAGAAGCCGAAAAATGGCATCATGTTTACAGGGTTGAAAGAAAATAATTGTAGAAAGGATGCCACAAAATGATTCTTTCAACTTGATTTCTTGTGGCGGTATCACAATCTTAAAACAGAGCATTAAACCTGCGAACGGATGTGATATGGGTGTATAAATGAAAACTGATATTCAGATTGCTCAGGATGTAAAATTAGTACATATTAAGGAAGTAGCTTCAAAACTTGATATTAAAGAAGATGACCTGGAATATTACGGTAAGTACAAGGCTAAGTTATCGGACGAATTGTGGGATAAAGTTAAGGATAATAAAGACGGAAAACTTGTCTTAGTCACTGCAATTAATCCAACTCCTGCAGGAGAAGGAAAAACCACCACTACGGTAGGTTTAGGTGAGGCGTTAGGCAAACTGAATAAAAAGGCAGTAATTGCATTGCGTGAACCATCTTTAGGACCCTGCTTTGGTATCAAAGGAGGTGCTGCCGGCGGCGGATATGCACAAGTTGTTCCTATGGAAGATTTAAATTTGCATTTTACCGGTGATTTTCATGCCATTACATCAGCTAATAATCTGCTGGCTGCAATGCTGGATAATCACATCCATCAGGGAAATGCTCTAAATATAGATCCCAATCAAATAGTCTGGAAACGCTGTGTAGACATGAATGATCGTGTTCTTCGTAATATTGTAGTTGGCCTTGGCCGTAAAACAGATGGAGTTGTAAGAGAAGACCATTTTATTATTACGGTAGCATCAGAAATTATGGCTATTCTTTGCCTTGCAGATGATATGAAAGATTTAAAAGTCAGACTCGGCAGAATCATTGTTGCCTATACCTATGACGGTAAACCGGTCACAGCGAAAGAATTGAATGGGGTAGGGGCTATGGCAGCTTTACTTAAGGATGCTTTAAAACCAAACCTGATTCAAACCATAGAAAATACTCCGGCAATTATTCATGGAGGACCTTTTGCAAATATTGCCCATGGATGCAATAGTGTAAGGGCGACGAAAACTGCACTGAAACTGGCGGATATTGTGGTTACAGAAGCAGGTTTTGGTGCCGATTTAGGTGCTGAGAAATTCTTTGATATAAAATGTACCAGTGCAGGTTTAACACCGGATGCAGTAGTATTGGTAGCAACAGTTCGGGCCTTAAAATACAATGGCGGTGTGCCAAAGACAGAACTTGGCGGTGAAAATTTAGAGGCATTAAAGATCGGCATTGCAAATCTGGAAAAACATATTGAGAACTTACAAAAATACGGTGTTCCAATTATAGTTACTTTAAATCGTTTTTTAACTGATACAGAAGCTGAGTTAACTTATGTAAAAGATTTCTGTGAAAAGAAAGGCTGTGAATTTGCTTTATCTGAAGTATGGGAAAAGGGCGGCGACGGTGGTATTGAATTAGCAGGTAAAGTAATAAATACTTTGGAAACGAAAGAAAGCAGATTTACACCTTTATATAAGAAAGAATTATCTCTAAAAGATAAAATAGAAACCATAGCGAAAGAAATTTATGGGGCAGCCTCTGTAACTTATGATCCGGCTGCTGAAACAGCAATTAAAAAAATAGAGGGTCTTGGTTTTAAAGAAGTCCCTGTCTGTATGGCAAAGAATCAGTACTCTTTATCGGATGATGCTACGAAATTAGGCCGTCCTACAGGCTTTAATATAAATATTCGAGAAGTATATGTATCAGCGGGGGCAGGATTTGTAGTAGCCATTACCGGTACTGTTATGACTATGCCGGGCTTACCAAAGATTCCAGCGGCAGAAGGAATTGATGTAAATAATGAGGGAATTATAACAGGATTATTCTAATATGAATCATAAAGAGGCTGTTGCAAATAAAAAATTCATTTAGAACGTACTCAAAGAATCAAATTTAATTAATTCTTTACTTTACAGTTCGGATGAAAGATTTGTAATAGCTTCTTTATGATTAAAAAATATTGGAAATAGGACAGGCTTGTATTTATCTGTTTTTTAGTGGATAAAATAAATATCTTGCGTATAATATAGAAAAACAATTTTTTGGAGGTGTAAATTGGAATTAGTAAAATTAGAATTCCAATATACGGATGATGTAACTGTTATTAACAGAGAGCAATTTGATGTTCATATGCGATTATACGAAGGATATATTAATAAAATAAATGAAATTGATAAACTTTTAATGAAGGAACCTGACTTAGAAGGTGCCAATTCCACGTACAGTAAATTTAGAGGATTAAAAAGAGGAGAAACCTATGCATTAGATGGAGTTATACTTCACGAATTTTATTTTGAAAATATAGGTGGTTATGAAACTCAGCCGGATGACATGATAAAAAGAGCATTAGACAGGGACTTTGGCAGCTATGATAAATGGAAAAAGAATTTTGTGGCTACGGCTAAAGCCAGTAGGGGATGGGCTATCCTTTGCTTTGATCCCCGTTCCAATCGTTATAGGAATATCAGTTTAGATGCTCATGACGTTGGTAATGTACAAATATCCATACCGCTTATTGTACTTGATATGTATGAACATGCATATTTTCTGCAATATGCAGATAACAAAGCAGAGTATATTAATAAATTCATGAATAATATTGATTGGGAAGTAATAAAAGCACGTTTTGAAAGCTGCTTGTAGAAGTATGTAATTCTTGGTATAAAGACGAAAAGATAATACGGTATGGAAAAACCTGATGTATAATGACACTGGATGTAATAATACCAATAATACAGGCCTGATAGACCAGGTGGAATTATTGCCGCATGTGATAATGGCGAAAAAGATAATACTGTATATTGAAGAATGGTGCTTGGCATCTAAGATATGTCTGCACCATTCTTTTGTTTTGTGGGGTGTTAAATAATACTATTTATAAAATGCTATAATTCTTTAATATTTTTTAAAGGCTTGCTCACAATAAATACAGCGATAAATGCCTTTTTCACGATCTGTTAATTTAAAAACATGTTTTAATTCCTGTTCAATGGAAGTGATACATCTTGGGTTTTTACATTTAATTATATTTGTTACCTGTTCGGGAAGTCTGGGATTACGTTTCTCTTTAATAACTCCATTTTCTATGATATTAATAGTAATATTGCTGTCCCATACACCAAGGTTGTCGATGTTAATATCAAATGTTTCAATTTTAATTATATCTTTTTTGCCCATTTTATTGCTTCTTGCATTTTTAATAATGGCAACGCTGCAATCCATATCTTTTAAATTCAGATATTCATATATTTTCATAGCACCACCAACTGCAATATGGTCAATTACGATACCTTTTGTTAATCCGCCAATATTTAACATACTTCCACCTCCAATAGTTTCATAATCAGAGCCATTCTTACATATACACCAAACTGGGCCTGTTTAAAATATACGGCTCTGGGATCATCGTCTATATCTGTTGAGATTTCATTTACACGTGGAAGAGGGTGTAGTACAAGCATATCCGGTTTTGCATATTCCATCTTTTTTCGGTCTAAGATGAAAGAATCTTTTAAACGAATATAATCCTCTTCATTGAAGAAACGTTCTTTTTGTACTCTTGTCATGTAGAGTAAATCTAATTCAGGCATAACCTCTTCCAATACATTTACTTCTTTATAAGAAATGTTATTTGCTTCTAAAACTTCTTCTCTTAAATAAGTTGGTATTCTTAATTCTTCTGGGGAAATAAGTACAAATGATATGTTTTCGTAACGAACTAATGCATTAATTAAAGAATGAACGGTTCGTCCAAATTTTAAATCACCGCATAATCCTACCGTTAAATTGTTTAATCTGCCTTTTAATTGTTTCATTGTTAATAAATCGGTAAGGGTTTGAGTAGGATGATTGTGACCACCGTCACCAGCATTGATAACAGGAATAGAAGAATATTTAGAAGCGACTAAAGGTGCACCTTCTTTTGGATGTCGCATAGCACATATATCGGCATAACCGGATATAACACGAATGGTATCAGCAACGCTTTCGCCTTTTGCAGCGGAGCTGGAATCTGCTGAAGAAAAACCTAATACACTGCCACCTAAATTCAACATAGCAGCTTCAAAACTTAATCGAGTTCTTGTACTTGGTTCATAGAATAGGGTAGCTAATTTTTTATGATGACAAACATTAGCATATTTTTTGGGATCTTGAATTATGCTTTCCGCTAAATCTAAGATTTCATCCAATTCTGAAACAGATAAATCAAGGGGACTAATTAAATGTTTCATAAGCACCTCCATAATAATTTTGTTTGTATTCAACTGCATATTATACTATAGCATTTTTTTGATTACAATAGTTATTTCTGCTTTAATTATTAATATTATTTATAACTTTCATAGTAAATTTTAATAAAAGGTAACTAAAATATGTATTTAGTAAAGTAAAAAAGAGATGCTGCCAATATATTACTAATTGTATGCAACATCTCATATTGTTAACAAGGGTATAGGTATTTAATAATCATATAAATGTAAATATTATTCAAATAAATCAATTGCACTAACAGGACAGCCGTCACGGGCATCTTCCGCATCCTGCAGTTGATCTTCCGGAATTTCTTCTTCGATTGCATGTGCTAAACCGTCATCACCCATACTATAAACCTCCGGACATATACTTGGACATAACCCGCATCCGATACACAAATCTGGATCCACTTTTGATTTCATATAAATGCCTCCTTCCTAATTATCAATCCTATTATTGCTAAAACACTTGTAAATTATGCAAAGAAGAAACAAATATTGTTAAAAAGAATAGAGAGTTTTGCTTAAAAATAAAATAGTAATTGACATAAGATAGATTTATATGTAGAATAATCAAGTATACTAGTGTATTACATAGGAATTAAGGATTAATAGGAAAGCAACAGGAAAAGAATGATATTTTTATCTTTTGGTTAACCTAGTTATTATGAATAGCCAGGTTAATTTATGTTGTATAAAATTATACTTAATGGGAATAACGTCAAAAATAGACGTCCAAATAATAAATAAAGGAGATATTATTATGGCAAAGATAGTAACAATGGGAGAGATTATGTTAAGATTATCTACTCCAGGATATGAAAAATTTATTCAGGCTGACAGTTTTGATGTGAATTATGGTGGTGGTGAAGCTAATGTAGCGGTATCACTAGCTAATTATGGACATAATGCTTATTTTGTAACAAAAGTTCCAAAGAATCCTATTGGAGATTGTGCTGTTGCATCATTAAGAAAATATAATGTAAATACTGAATTTATCGCAAAAGGCGGAGAAAGATTAGGTATCTATTTCTTAGAGACAGGTGCTTCCATGAGAGCCTCTAACGTAGTTTATGACCGTGCTCATTCTTCAATTGCAGAAGCTACTGCATCTGACTTTGATTTTGATGCTATTTTTGATGGTGCTGATTGGTTCCATTTTACAGGTATTACTCCTGCATTAAGCGATGGAGCAGCGGAATTAACAGAAGCAGCTTTAAAAGCAGCTAAAGCAAAGGGAATCACAGTTTCCGTTGACTTAAACTTCCGTAAAAAATTATGGACTTCTGAAAAAGCTCAAAAAGTTATGACTAATTTAATGCAATATGTTGATGTATGTATTGGTAATGAAGAAGATGCTGAAAAAGTGTTAGGTTTTAAACCAAGCGGTACAGATGTAACTAGCGGTGAACTTGAATTAGCAGGATACCAGGACATCTTCAAACAGATGATTGATAAATTTGGTTTCAAATATGTAGTAAGCTCCTTAAGAGAAAGTTATTCTGCATCTGACAATGGCTGGTCAGCATGCATCTATGACGGTAAAGAATTCTATCATTCAAGAAAATACAATGTAAGAATCGTAGACCGTGTAGGTGGCGGTGACTCCTTTGCTGCCGGATTGATCTGTGGTCTAATCGATGGAAAGAATATGAAAGATGCATTAGAATTCGGAGTTGCAGCTTCTGCATTAAAACATACCATTCCTGGAGATTATAACTTAGTTACCCGTGCTGATGTTGAAACGTTAGTTGGGGGAGATGCTTCCGGACGTGTACAAAGATAGTTTGTTTATAATTATGAATAAAAATTAATTTTTTTACTGTATCTTAAGCTATCATGAAAGAACTGTTTCTAATCTGTTATTTTAAGAATCAATTCAGCTTTTTTGAATTTAGGTAAAGAATCTTATTAAAAATGTAGATTCTTCCAGCGTTATATTCATCTCTGCTGAATTGGTTCTGAGAATGGAAGAATTTAGAAACAGTTCTTTTTTTCTTTTATCTGCATATCTATTTTATCTACAATTTATAAAAATGTAAATTTATTAAAAATATCTTATATAAATATAAAAATATCTTGATTATTTACCAATGAACCATTATTATATATAAAAACGGAATAGAAAAAATGATTCTGTATAAAGAACAAGGATCATGTATGGTTTTCTGTTCATGTAAAATGAAATAAAGATAGCCCAGTTACACATTTACATAGATATAGAAGGAGAAGCATATGATTAAACTTTATGAAAAAGGTGCCTATGTATTAAATGGTGCTGAAATTGTGGATGAACAAAATGTAACTTCAGAACTTTTATTCCAAAAGCTTGGCGAAGAGTGTACCAAAGAATCAGCGGCTAAGAATACATTAGCTTATGAAATATTGGAAGCTCATAACACTTCCGGTAACATGGAAAAATTAAAAATTAAATTTGATAAATTAACATCACATGATATTACATTTGTAGGAATCATTCAGACAGCAAGAGCAAGTGGACTAGAAAAATTTCCGGTTCCTTATGTACTTACCAATTGTCATAATAGTTTGTGTGCTGTAGGCGGAACTATTAATGAAGATGATCACATGTTTGGTTTATCCTGCGGGAAAAAATATGGTGGAATCTATGTACCACCTCATCAGGCAGTTATTCATCAGTTTGCCAGAGAAATGTTAGCCGGAGGGGGCCGGATGATTTTGGGTTCTGACAGTCATACCCGCTATGGAGCATTGGGGACTATGGCTATAGGAGAAGGCGGTCCTGAACTTGTTAAACAGCTGCTTTCCAGAACTTATGATATAAATATGCCGGGTGTTGTAGGTGTATATTTAACAGGAACCCCAAGAAAAGGTGTGGGACCTCAAGATATTGCTTTAGCAATTATCGGAGCAGTATTTTCCAATGGCTATGTTAATAATAAAGTTATGGAGTTTATAGGGGATGGTGTTGAGAATCTAAGTGTAGATTACCGTATCGGTATTGATGTTATGACAACGGAAACAACTTGTCTGTCTTCTATTTGGACTACCGATGATAAAGTAAAAGAATTTTATGAGATACATAATAGGGCAGAAGATTATAAAGAATTAAAACCAAAGAAAGTTGCTTATTATGACGGTTTCATTTATGTTGATTTATCAGAAATTAAGCCTATGATAGCTATGCCTTTTCATCCAAGCAATGTATATACTATCGATGATGTGAATGCCAACCTATATGATATTCTTGATGAAGTTGAAAAGAAAGCCGGTATTAGCCTGGATAATAATGATATTAAATATACATTGAAAGATAAAATCAGAAATGGAAAACTTTATGTAGAACAGGGTGTTATTGCCGGATGTGCCGGAGGCGGTTTTGAAAATATTTGTGATGCCACAGATATTTTAAATGGAGCTTATATCGGTGCAGACGAATTCTCACTTAGTGTATATCCTGCAAGTCAGCCGATTTTTATGGAATTAGTTAAGAATGGCAGCGTTGCAAAATTAATGGAGACAGGTGCTACCATAAGAACTGCTTTCTGTGGTCCATGCTTTGGTGCAGGGGATGTTCCCTCAAATAACAGCTTTAGTATCCGTCATACAACAAGAAACTTCCCTAATAGAGAAGGTTCTAAGATTACCAATGGACAAATTGCTTCCGTAGCCTTAATGGATGCACGTTCTATTGCAGCTACTGCAGCAAACAAAGGATATTTAACATCTGCTGAGAATATAGATGCAAACTTTAGCAAACCAAAATATTTCTTTGACAGTAAAATATATGACAACCGTGTATATAACGGAGTAGGAAAAGCGGATCCTTCCGTGGAAATAAAGTTTGGCCCGGGTATTGTGGACTGGCCTGCCATGTCACCTTTAACAGAGGATTTGGTGCTTAAAGTAGTTTCTGTTATCCATGATCCGGTAACTACAACAGACGAATTAATTCCTTCCGGCGAAACTTCCTCTTACCGTTCAAACCCATTAAAGTTAGCAGAATTTACTCTGTCAAGAAAAGACCCTTCTTATGTGGGACGTGCAAAAGAGATTCAAAAAGCAGAGAAAGCAAGAATTGCAGGAGAAGATATCTATGCTGCTAATAAGGAAGTAGAAAGAATCTTTGAAAAAATAAATGAAAAATTCTCAGTAGATCCTAAGCTAACAGAAATCGGAAGTGTAATCTATGCTGTAAAACCAGGCGACGGTTCTGCTAGAGAACAGGCAGCAAGCTGTCAGAAGGTTCTGGGTGGACTAGCTAATATAGCAAAAGAATATGCTACGAAAAGATACCGTTCTAATCTTATTAACTGGGGTATGCTTCCCTTCTTATTAAAAGAAGAGATACCTTTTGACAATGGAGATTATATTTATATCAAGGATATTAAAAAGGCAGTAGCTGAAAAGGCTTCTGAAATAAAAGCTTATGTTGTAGACAAAGATATGAAGGAATTTACTTTGAGTTTAGGCGAATTAACAGAAGACGAAAGAGATATTATTCAAAGTGGATGTTTAATCAATTATTATAGAGATAAAAATTAAGGAATACAAAGTTTTTAATTATTAGAATTTAATTGAATAGATATTAAAATATAGTCATTCTAAGAGTGAATACTAAGATATTTAGTTTACTCTCAGAATGGCTAATTTTCTACTGATTTTTCCAGTATTCTAAATCAGAACCCTTTTGTTGACAGTTTTAAATTATGTTAGCATAGTATAGAAAAAGCCAACATTACAAGGTTATGTACCAGTCAAGAAATATTAAGAATTAATATACTTGTGATATGTTTTGAAATGTATTACAATAAACATAGTAAAAATACATATGTATAAAACAGAAAATTCTTACATTAGCAGATAAAACAGATAACATATATATATTATGTAAATTATATAGGAGGGTGGTAATATGGCACAAATTATTGATGGTAAAAAAATATCAAATGAAATTAAAGAAGAACTAAAAGATAAGGTTTTATCTCTTAAAAAAGATGGTGTTGAAATTACACTTGCTGTAATTCAAGTGGGTAATGATCCTGCTTCCAGCGTTTATGTAGGTAATAAAAAGAAAGCTTGTGAATATATCGGGATTAAATCATTGTCTTATGAATTGCCGGAAGAAACTAAAGAGGAAGAATTATTAAAATTAGTAGAAGAGTTAAACAAGGATAAGAAAGTAAATGGAATCTTAGTACAGTTACCATTACCAAAACATATTCATGAAGATAAAATAATAGAGACTATTTCACCGTTAAAGGATGTTGACGGTTTTCATCCTCAAAGTGTAGGGCGCCTTAGTATTGGACAAAAAGGTTTTGTCTCCTGTACACCTGCCGGTATTATTCAATTATTAAAGCGTTCAGGAATATCCATTGAAGGAAAAGAATGTGTTGTTATTGGAAGAAGTAACATCGTAGGAAAACCAATGTCTATGTTGCTGTTAAAAGAGAATGGTACAGTTACTGTCTGTCATTCAAAAACTAAAAATTTGAAAGAAGTTGCAAAACGTGGTGATATTCTAATTGCTGCAATTGGAAAACCAAAGTTTATTAATAAAGAATATATAAAAGAAGGTGCTGTGGTAATTGACGTTGGAATTCACCGTGATGAAAACAATAAATTATGTGGTGATGTAGACTTTGATGACGTAGTAGACCATGTTAGTGCAATAACACCGGTTCCGGGCGGAGTTGGCCCTATGACTATTGCAATGCTGATGCATAACTGTGTAGACAGCATAGAACTTTTGTAAACCATTAATTTTTACAACATTTCATTATATGAATTGAGGGGTTTTTAAATTATTATGAGAAGAAATTATAGGCAAAATAATCGTTCGTATCCTAGACAGGATAACGGGACTGTTGAAAATATGGAAAATGTTACGAATTCCGATATAAATATTCCTTCTAATATAGAAGATAAACCAAGTGCTGAGCAAGATAAAGAGAATACATTAAATACAGCAGAAGTTGATTTGGATGATTCAGTGACTATTACAATGAACAATAAAGAAAATAATTCTGTTCCGGATATTACAAATATGGATGTATCAGAAATTACACCAGAGACAATGTCAGAGACAATATCAACGGTACCAGAAACAATAATAAAAACAAAATCAGAAATAATACCAGAAACAATATCAGAGAAAATAGCAGAGACAACGTCAGAAACAACATTAGAGACAATACCCGAAATAACAGCAAATACAATGTCTGATACAACAGCAGGAGCAATGACAGAGATAATGCCAGATACAACGGCAGGAGCAATGTCAGATATAATGCCAGATACAACAGCAGGAGCAATGGCAGAGATAATGCCAGATACAACAGCAGAAACAATAACTGAGACAATAAGAGATACAATAGTTGAAGAAGATTTGGAGTTAACCATGAAAGAAATAAATGAACAAAAGGAAGATTCCTTAGAAATTCGGGGTCAAGAAGAATGTTTAACTGATTGTGACAGGGATATTATTATAATTGACAAAGAAAGATATGAAATTCTGGCCAGCGAACAATCCTTTGTGTTTCATCCTGAATATTTTGGTATATCACCTACTTGGACTAACGATTTAAATTTCCAATATAAATGCCTATTTGAATTAAAGGATCATCAGCTTTATTTAAAAAGTTTTCAGGTAACCTCTGACAGAGGATATCCTATTATTAATAATGTAAAACCAGAGGTTTGTAATTTAGAGCAAGGTTTAGAAACGGTTCAATATGTAAATGTGAATGAACCATTGAAATATTCCGGGGCAATTATGTTTGCCAATTCTTTAGTTAAAGATTATAGGTCACCCTATCATAAGGATTTAAACAACCCACTATGTTTTAGTTTTAAGTTCGTAGGTGAATTGATTTTTGAGGAAGGCAAACTTATTACTTCAGTGAACCACAATAAGGCAATGCGGCGTATCAGAAAAAATATTGATTTAGGTCTGCGCTCCCTTGATAAGAAACAGGATATAAAGTGTATTAAAAAATTCATAAAAGTTTCTTTTATCGGTGATTATCAATATCAGGAGAAAAAGCAAAAGAGGATTTGGAAAGATACTACTAAGAGTAGAAATGGAAAAAATAAAGAAGTGCATATTATGGAGTCCGGTAAAAAAAGGTATCTGGGCAGAATAAAAAAACATATAAGAATATTTGGTTCCAAGTAAAAAAAAGGAGTGAATAACTTGCGGTTTGCAGATTATTCGCTCCTTTGATATTTACTTATTTATAAAATTATACCTTATACGTCCCAAATTTCTGGAAAGGTTTTAAACAGTGATTAGTATTATTCAATTCCTAATACAGTATTTGCTTTAGTGCCTTTTGAATAGGTAAAAGTTATAAGATCGCCTACATTATATTTAATAATATCTATATGGTCAACTACTTCAACGTCGAATATTTCATTGCTGGAATCCAACAAAATAAAGTAATGAGAATTTCCGTCAATAACCCCTTCGGCTATTTTGGCAATGTGACCGGTAACTTTAGGTAAATTTGACACATCCCTTACAGTGAACCCGTTGGTTTGCAGCAGTTCTGTATATATCTTTTCACACTGGCTTACAGAATCACCAATAGCAACGATATTATACTGCTCAATATTTACCATAGCATATTTCTTAACTAAACCGGCTGCATCCTTTAAAGCGATAAAATAGGTGGGTTCTCCGCTGATATTAAGAAGCAGAGGAAAAGTTGCCCTATATCCCAAATGTTGTACTTGACCTTCTGCAGAAGCCATTGCAGAATATTCTTCCGCACCAGCTATGGAATAATAGCGGGTTTCTGCTGTTCTTTGGTTCATTAATACAAAACCTACATTGGATTCGTCCCGTCCAACAGAGGTTACACCGGTATATACCCATACATCGTCTTCAAGGGCAAGATAATTATAGCCGTCGGTAGTCTGTAATGCGTCCTTTTGACCAAACACCGAATTAAAGAAACCATGTCTTAATGTACCGTAATAATCATATAACTGGATTAAAAGTTCTGCTGAGTACACGCGGTCAATCCATTTTGGTGTATCTTCAACTCTATAAGAAACATGTTCCCCGGTTATTGCATTAACAACTACAACATGGCCAACCATTTGGCCCCCAAATAAACCGATAGTGTAATCTTTTGTAGGGCAAATCCAATAAGGAGTTCCTTCATCATCAATTTCAAAATTAATGGTATCAAAGATATAAGTAGGATAATTAAATCTTAAGTGTCGGTATATATTTCTTCCAAAATGTTCGGATTCTGAATATTTGATACCTTTCTGTAATTTAACCGGTTCAACTTCTTGGGTTGTCATATCTATTCTCAAATAAGCCGGAATACCCTTATTACGATTAGTCAACCATTTTATTGCGCCTCCGTATTTTAACGGAGTTACACGAACTGGTTTACCCTGATAATTAATCTGGGTATAGTTGCTGGCAACTTCAAACTGAGATACATATTCCACCATACTTCCCATTTTTCTGGAACCAAGCAAGGAAGCAGAATCTTTATCAAGAATAGGAATTTCATCATAAGAGATTTCTTTAATATCTTCATTAAAGTCTCTTTCCGTAATGGTAAGTAAACTTTGATATTTATTTGCATTTATAATAGTAGAAGATAAAAGACTTCCAATAACAAATAAAGCAATAATAACACCGGTTATACTCAAAGATATTTTAAAGAATTTATTCTTAAAAACAGGACCGGGAATTCGATGGCCATTTTTATCAATGTTGGCAGTGGCAAGGCCGATAACAATGGAAATTATCAGCAGTCCTCCGATAATAAAGAACCAAAAGCCCGGTGAGTGGATGTTAATTGGCGGCAGTGCAATATAGTAATAAATAAATGCTATAAATAATAAAACTAAAACTGTAATAAGTCTTTGTATAAATTTTTTCATAGAAACCTCGATTCCGGCGCATTAACGCCATTTAATAGCAATTTTGTTCTCCGGCAATTACCGGTAGAAAAACGTAACCTCCTATTGATTAAGTAATGAAGGGACAGCCTTATTTACCAAAGGATGGAATTTGGTATAAATGTCCATTTTTACATGTTTATAAAATATATCATAACAAAATAAGTGGTAAAGTCAATTAGAAACCGATTAGAATTATTTAAATTTTATAAAAGAATGAAATTAAGGTTCCATTTTAAAAAGAAAACTGTTAAAATGTCTTTGGACATGAGGAAGCATGTTAATTTTTGATAAATTGTTAAGTTATTTATTTTTGGAGGATTATATGAATATATTATTTATATCACTGGGTTGTGATAAAAATTTAGTTGATAGTGAAGTAATGCTTGGGATTATTCGTGATAAAGGCATTACAATAACTAATGACGAGAATCAGGCAGATATAATTATAGTTAATACCTGTTGTTTTATAAATGATGCAAAGGAAGAGAGTATCAATACCATACTTGAAATGGCAGAATATAAGAAAACCGGAAGATTAAAAGGCCTTATTGTTACCGGATGTATGGCACAAAGATACAAAGAAGATATACAAAATGAAATACCGGAAGTAGATGCTATTGTTGGTACTACCAGTTATGATGAAATCGGAGCTATTATTGACTCTGTGTTAGAAGGTAAGAAAACCGTAGCTGTCAAAGACAACAACAGTTCTTTACAGGTAAAGACCAACAGAGTGAATACCACCGGAGGCTATTTTTCCTACCTAAAGATTGCAGAAGGTTGTGATAAACACTGTACTTACTGTATTATTCCTAAGATTCGTGGAAACTATAGAAGTGTACCTATGGAAATCCTGTTAGAAGAGGCTGCAACCCTTGCTGAAAATGGAGTAAAGGAACTGATACTGGTAGCACAAGAAACCACTCTATATGGCAAAGATCTGTATGGAGAAAAATCACTTCCAAAGCTTTTAAGAGAATTATGTAAGATTGAAGGAATTGAGTGGATTCGAATTCTGTATTGCTATCCGGAAGAAATTACTGATGATTTGATTCAGGTAATAAAGGAAGAAGACAAAGTCTGTAGTTATTTAGATATGCCAATACAGCATGCTTCAGATAATATCTTAAAAAGAATGGGAAGAAGAACAAACAAAGAAGAACTGGTTAATATTATTGGTAAGTTAAGAAAAGAAATACCGGATATTGCACTTAGAACTACGTTGATTACAGGTTTCCCGGGAGAAACAGATGAAGAACATAATGAATTAATGGACTTTGTAAATGATATGAAGTTTGAACGTTTAGGTGTATTTACTTATTCCAAAGAAGAAGAAACACCGGCAGCTAAAATGAAACACCAGATTCGAAGACATATTAAAAAACGCCGTCAGGCTGAAATTATGGAATTACAACAAGGAATCGCCTTTGCAAAAGCAAAAGATATGATAAGTCAAAAACTAAAGGTTATGATTGAAGGTAAATTACCTGCTGAAGAATACGCAGACAAGACACAACTGTCCGAAGAAGAAGTAATGTCCATGGGTAATGTTTATATTGGAAGAACGTATAAAGACGCACCAAATGTGGACGGTTATATTTTTGTACCAACTCGTGCGGAATTAATGTCAGGAGAATTTGTTGAAGTTCTGGTTACCGATGCAAATGGTTATGATTTAATAGGAGAACTAATTTAACCTCATCAGGGAAGTGAGGATTTGCCTGTTTCAGAAGGAGTTCAAGCTCCTGGCGAAATGCCACGTAGTGGCAATGAGGTAGAGCTGGTAGTGTAAGCGGATAAACTTGCCTATTGGCAAGTGGAATATCCCCTTTGACCAGTGAGGGAAAACTGTAATTAATGACAATGAAGAATACACAAAAGAAAATAAAATAGTTAATCTTTGAAAGGAAGGTTTGTCATGAATTTACCAAATAAAATAACCATATTACGAGTTTTTATGATTCCATTATTTTTAATATTTTTTCTGGTACCTAATATACCTTATGGAAATCTGATCGCTGCAATTATATTTATTACAGCTAGTTTTACCGACTTTATTGATGGGTATATTGCAAGGAAATATCATTTAGTCACTAACTTTGGTAAATTTGCAGATCCGTTGGCAGATAAGCTTTTAGTAAGTGCAGCTTTGATTTGCTTTGTACAATTACAATTAGTACCCGCATGGATTATTATTGTTATTATATCCAGAGAATTTATCATTAGCGGATTCCGTTTGGTAGCTTCCGATAACGGCGTTGTTATTGCAGCAAGTTATTGGGGTAAATTTAAAACAACCTCTCAGATGATTATGTGCATTCTTTTAATCATTAATCTGGATTATCCGTTCTTTAATGTGTTAGAGCTGGTATTTACTTATTTAGCATTGGCTCTTACAGTTATTTCATTAGTGGATTATTTATATAAGAACAGGACAGTGCTTTCAGAGAATAAGTAAATATAAAACGAAGGTGATTTAATTATGATTGCAGAACTAATAAGTGTAGGCACCGAAATTTTACTTGGCAATATAGTTAATACCAATGCCAACTATTTAGCAAGAAAATGTGCAGAGTTAGGCATTACAAATTATTACCAGGTATCCGTCGGGGATAATGAAGAACGATTAGCAGCTGCTATAAATGCAGCATTAACCCGTTCCGACCTTCTGATTCTTACAGGAGGACTGGGGCCCACAAAAGATGATTTAACAAAAGAAGTAACAGCGAAAGTTTTAAACAAAAAAATAATAGAAGATTCTCATACAAAGGATAGAATCAAAGAATACTTTACCAGAAAAAAAGGCCTGGAGATTACGGAAAACAATTGGAAGCAAGCTTTAATAATAGAGGGTTCTACTGTTGTAGACAATCCCAATGGAACAGCACCGGGCCTTATTGTAGAGACAGAGGATGGTAAAATTATTATTCTGTTACCGGGACCGCCTAATGAATTGGAACCAATGTTTCAGGAAGCTATATTCCCATATTTAAATAAACTTCAACCAGGAGTTCTATATTCAGAAATGATAAAAATATGTGGTATCGGAGAAAGCAAAGCAGAGACTATGATACAGGATTTAATTACTCATCAAACCAATCCTACCATTGCTCCTTATGCAAAAACCGGAGAAGTGCATTTAAGAATTACGGCAAGTGCTTCTGATATGACAGAAGGAAAAGCGTTGGTAAAACCGGTTGTGGAAGAATTAGAAAAGCGTTTTTCCACACACATTTACACCAATAAGGAAGAAGAGAATTTAGAAGATGTGGTAGTAAATTTATTGGCAAAACATAAGTTGACCATAACTACAGCAGAATCCTGTACAGGGGGACTTTTAACCGGAAGACTGGTTAATGTGCCAGGTGCATCGGAAGTTCTTGATGAAGGTTTTATTACGTATTCTAATGAAGCAAAAGAAAAATATCTAAATGTAAGTCACAAAACTTTAGAAAGTTATGGTGCAGTAAGCAGAGAGACTGCTGTTGAAATGGCACGTGGTGCTTGTGAAAATATAGAAGACAATAAAATTAACGATAACTCCGTTGCTTGTGATACTGGGATTAATAATAGCCACAGCAGAAAAACATCGTTAGCAATTACAGGTATTGCAGGACCGGGAGGCGGCTCGGAGGAAAAACCGGTTGGAACTGTGTATATTGGCTGCATGGTAAATGGACATGTTAGAGTGAAAAAATATCAATTCAAAGGGAACAGACAAAAAGTCAGAGAATATGCAGTTATAAACGGACTGGATTTATTAAGGACTTCCATAATTGAAGAATTCGAATAAGCTCAATAAGTATTTTTAGAATATCAAATAATTAAGATATGATGTTTGACCATAAAATATCAAGGTTTTAACATAGAAATGACAAAGTTAAAGCATAATATTTTATTGTAGAGGTATAGGTTAAATAAATTGTATTAATAATTGTTCTTAACCTTTAAAAAGTATAAATATTAATAATAATCATGTTTCAATATATTGATATGCTAATGATGATACTGAAATATATTCTTCTTTTTGAAAGAAGAATTATATTTAGTGCTCTTAAGCTAAATGAACTTAAGTAAGGAGCGAAGTTTATGAAAAAGAATTCAATTATGAAAGTAGGTATGATTTTATCTATATCTTGTATGTTATTTATAACCGGTTGTACTTCCAATACAAACAAATCTAATGAGGGTACACCAAATACACAAATTGATACAACAGAAGAGAAAAAGACAGGTGAAGACACAGCCAATACAGAAAACAAAATTTTAAGTGATGTTCCTGATAAAGACAAAAAAGCAGAAGTTCTCGGGGAAAAGGAAATCGTTGCACCGGTTGCCAATAAAGAAATTCCTATTTATACTTTTAATGATATAAGCTTGGAAATTGAACCTGCAATTGCATTGGTACCGGAAGAAACCGAATTAACACCTGAATTAGTAGTGGATATGGTAGTGGATTCCTTTGCAGATCGTTCTGTTACCGTAGGAATTCATGAGATTGCCATAGAAAAGGATACGGTTATTGTAAGTTTTCTTTCCGATCAGGCTCCGTTGGTAAATGTGGGATCCTCTTTAGAAACCACTATTTTAGATGCTATCGCCCAAAGTATTATTGAAAATTTTCCTCAATATCCAAAAGTAATTTACAGGGTAGAAGGGAAAAATTATGAATCTGGTCATTATAAATTTGAAATAAACGAAGTATATCTGGATGGAAATACCTCAAAATAGTATGATTTAACATCATTAATATATTATAGTATTTCTGTAATTTAGATTATGAATAAAAACAATAAGAATTTTGACTTATAAGCTTATTATTGAAGTCAAAATTCTTTCTTGTATCATGAACCAAAACCATGTTTAGGATTACCCTTTTGGTTTTGCAGGTAGGCTTGGTAAAAGTGCTGTATCTTCTGATTTTCTTTATCCAATTTTTATTGTATCATAAATAGAAGGATAAAATTTATATAAACAATCTACCAGATAAAATATATGGAAAAACCATATGAGAAAAGAGGATATATGACAGAGGATTTTTCAAGAAAAAAAGTAATTGTAGCAGGTGGAGGAGCTGCCGGAATGATGGCGGCAATTATTGCTGCCCGAAATAATCATGAAGTAATCTTATTAGAGAAAAACAATAAATTAGGTAAAAAATTATACATTACCGGAAAAGGCAGATGTAATATTACAAATGCTTGTGAAATGGAAGAGTTATTTCATAATGTAGTTACAAATTCCAAATTTCTCTACGGTGCTTTTTATACTTTCAGCAATTATGATCTTATTACATTCTTTGAAGAGCTGGGATTAAAGACTAAAATCGAAAGAGGTAATCGCGTTTTTCCAGAGTCTGATAAATCTTCCGATGTAATTTCTGCATTATCCAGAGAATTAAACCGTTTACATGTAGATGTACGCTTTGAGCAAGAAGTAGACCGGATACTGATAGAAAGCAATACCTTTAAAGGTGTAGTTATAAAGAATAATTCCGAAATATTATATGGTGATAAAATCATAATTGCTACAGGAGGCCTTTCCTATAAAGCAACCGGTTCAACCGGAGACGGATATGAATTTGCAAAGGCTATGGGACACACTATTACTAAATGTAATCCGTCTTTAGTTCCTATGAATATAAAAGAAATAGAAAAAATAAAAGAACTTCAAGGTTTATCATTAAAAAATATTGAGATTAAAATAACTTCTAAAAAGAAAGAAATATACAGAGACTTTGGAGAACTATTATTTACTCATTTTGGAGTCAGCGGTCCTGTTATATTAAGTGCCAGCAGTTATTGTATTCCTTATATGGAGAATAAAGACTTAGCCCTTTCTATAGATTTAAAACCGGCGCTGACCTTAGAACAATTAGATGATAGAGTTTTAAGAGATTTTGGAGAATTTAGTAACAGACAATTTAAGAATGCATTAGATAAGCTATTGCCACATAAACTGATTCCAGTTATAATAGCATTAAGTTTTATTGATCCAGAAAAAAAAGTAAATTTGATTACAAAAGAGGAAAGAATCAGACTAGTCAACTTGTTAAAAGGTCTTACTTTCCATATAACCAGCTTCCGTGAATACAACGAAGCAGTTATAACAAAAGGCGGTATTCAAGTAAAAGAAGTCAATCCGTCCACCATGGAATCCAAATTGGTCTCCAATGTGTTTTTTGCGGGAGAAGTACTTGACTTAGATGCATTAACCGGTGGCTTTAATCTTCAAATTGCCTGGTCAACGGGATATATTGCTGGAAGTGCAGTGTAACTGGGATTGAGTCATTATTAAATCAATGGATCAATTTTAAATATAATTTTGATACAAAATAAAGGCAGATAGGATAAGCAAAATGAAAAATAAGAATATAGCCATAGACGGACCTGCCGGCGCAGGAAAGAGTACCATAGCAAAAAGCATAGCAAAGAAACTTCAGATTGTATATGTTGACACAGGTGCGATGTATCGTGCGGTAGCATTATATTTTATAAGACAGAACATAGATACCGAAAGCAGGGAAGAAATACAGAAAGCTTGTGATTCTCTTGAAATAACCATTGATTATAAGAATGGAGAGCAACAGGTTATTTTGAATAATGAAAATGTAACAAATCTTCTTCGTAAAGAAGAAGTGGGTAATATGGCCTCTGCTGTGGCAAAACATTATGAAGTAAGAAAAAAAATGGTGGAGTTGCAACAAAACTTAGCCAAAATCAGAACGGTTATTATGGATGGAAGAGACATTGGAACAGTTGTTCTTCCCGATGCAGGATTAAAAATATATTTAACTGCCAGTTCCAGAGAAAGAGCCAAAAGGCGCTGGAATGAATTAAGTTTAAAAGGTATCCCTTGTAACATAGATGAAATTGAACAGGATATTAAAGCCAGAGACAAACAAGACATGAATCGGGAAATATCTCCTCTTTGCCAGGCGGAGGATGCGGTACTAGTTGATTCCTCGCAAATGAGTATAGAGGAAGTGATTGATAGGATCATTGCTTTATACCTTGAAAGATTAGAAAGAGGTTAATTGTGAAGTGCTGTAAAGAGGCATTATGTGGGGGAGGTTGAAATTCCTTCAACCGTAATTTGTGCTACCCATTAAGTCTCCGGGCTTTGAAAGGAGCATGGTTATAAAAATGAAAGTTACTTTAGCAAAAACAGCAGGATTTTGTTTTGGTGTAAAACGAGCTGTAGATATGGTTTATAAAGAAGCTGAAAAGGGCAGTAAAGTCTATACTTTTGGACCAATTATACACAACGAAGAAGTGGTGGATGATCTGGCGTCAAAAGGTGTAGGATTGATTCATACAATAGAAGAATTAAAAGGAATTACTGAGGGTACAATAATTATACGTTCCCACGGTGTATCAAAGGAAATCTATGATATCATTAAAGAACAAGGGCTGAAATTAGTTGATGCTACTTGCCCTTATGTATTAAAAATCCATAGGGTTGTAAAAGAACACAGTGAATTAGGGCATTATATCATAATCGTTGGTAATGACAGCCATCCGGAGGTAGAAGGAATCAAAGGATGGTGTGAAAATAAGAATCATTCGGTAATAAAAAATGCTGACGAAATTGAGCATTTAAAAATACCGGAGGAGAAAACAATATGTATTGTATCCCAGACGACATATAATTACAAGAAATTTCAAGATTTAGTTGAAATTATCTCAAAAAAGGGTTATGATATAATTGTTTTAAATACGATATGTAATGCTACTGAAGAACGTCAGACAGAAGTCAGACAGCTTGCAAAAGAGTCAGATGCCATGATTATCATAGGTGGCAAGCATAGTTCCAATACCCAAAAGCTTTACGAAATATCTAAATTAGAATGTGAAAATACTTACTATATACAGACACTTAGAGACCTGGATTTGGAGAAACTCCAATCTTTTCGTAGCGTAGGTATTACAGCAGGGGCATCCACCCCAAACAATATTATCAAGGAGGTTCATACCGCATGTCAGAAATGAGTTTTGAACAATTATTAGAGGAATCATTTAAAACAATACACAATGGAGAGGTAGTAGAGGGCACTGTAATACGTGTAAAAGAAGACGAGATCGTCTTAAATATAGGCTACAAAGCAGATGGTATTATTACTAGAAGTGAATATACTAATACCCCTAACGTAGATTTGACTACACTTGTTCACGAAGGCGATGTTATGCAAGCCAAAGTATTGAAAGTAAATGATGGTGAAGGACAAGTTCTTTTAACTTATAAAAGATTGGCCGCTGAAAAAGGAAACAAGAGATTAGAAGAAGCCTTTAACAATAAGGAAGTGTTAAAAGCAAAAGTTGCTGCAGTATTAGAAGGCGGCTTAAGTGTAATTATTGATGAAGCAAGAATCTTTATTCCTGCAAGCTTAGTTTCCGATACTTATGAAAAGAATTTAGCAAAATATGCAGGACAAGAAATTGAATTCGTAATCAGCGAATTTAACCCTAAGAGAAGAAGAATTATTGGCGATCGTAAGCAGCTAATCGTTGAGAAGAAGAAAGCTATGCAAAAAGAGTTATTTGAAAGAATCAGCGTAGGAATGACAGTAGAAGGCATTGTTAAGAATGTTACCGATTTCGGTGTGTTTATCGATTTAGGCGGTGCTGATGGTCTTCTTCATATTTCAGAAATGTCTTGGGGCAGAGTAGACAATCCTAAGAAATTATTTAAAGTAGGAGATTCTGTAAAAGTTCTTATTAAAGAAATCTCTGGAGAAAAAATTGCTTTAAGTCTTAAATTTGAGAATACCAATCCATGGTTAAAAGCTGCTGAAAATTACGCTGTTGGTACAGTTGTAACAGGAAAAGTTGCAAGAATGACTGACTTTGGTGCTTTTGTGGAATTAGAGCCAGGTGTAGATGCTTTACTTCATGTATCCCAGATTTCTAAAGAACATGTAGAAAAGCCATCTGATGTTTTATCCATTGGAGAAGAAGTGACTGCACAAGTAGTTGACTTTAATCTGGAGGAAAAGAAGATCAGCTTAAGCATAAAAGCTCTACATGCAGATGATGAAGCAGCAGAGCAAAAAGAAGAGAATGTTGAAACTACAGAAGAATAAAGAATATTAATACAAAAGACTATGTAAACACATTCATAAGGATGTGTTACATGTAAATACATGTATTGAGAATATGGAGGTTCTCTGTGATAGATAATTATGAGGCCTTTAAAGCGCAGATTTTAAGTTTAACTAAAATTGATTTACATGCATATAAAGAACGTCAAATGAAACGGAGAATTGATGCATTAATAGCCAAACATAAGATTGATTCTTACAACGTATACGTGGAAACTATTAAGAAGAATCCGGTGATGTTTGAAGAGTTTATTAATTATTTGACCATTAATGTATCAGAATTTTACCGTAATCCGGAACAATGGAACCTATTGGAAAGAGATATCTTGCCTTACCTTTTCAGTAAGTTTGGTAATCAGCTAAAGATATGGAGCGCGGCATGTTCTACAGGAGATGAACCATATTCCTTAGTCATGCTGTTATCTAAATTCTTACCTCTTTCCCGCATTAAAATCATTGCAACTGACATTGATAAACAGGTTCTGTCAAAAGCCAAGCTAGGTCTTTATAATATAAAGAGCTTAAAAGGCCTTCCTGATGAATTTTTATCAAAGTATTTTCGTGAAATTAATGATAAGACTTATCAGATTTCTGATAGTATAAAGCAATGTGTGGAATTTAAGCAGCATAATTTGTTAAAAGATGAATATCCAAGCCATTGTGATTTGATTGTTTGCAGAAATGTATTAATCTATTTTACGGAAGAAGCAAAGGATAATATTTACAAGAAGTTTAATCAATCCTTGAAAAAAGATGGCATATTATTTGTGGGTAGTACAGAGCAAATTATTCAACCTCAAAACTTACAGTTTATCACTCATAAATCATTTTTTTATCGAAAAATGTAGATATTGTTATCAAAACGTATGCATATAACGGAACTTAATTTAGAAAATAAAAGTTCCGTGAATTGTATCTATGCTCTATACGCACCTTTGAAAGATAATAAATCTTTCTGGGTGCATTTTTAGTTACATATCAATCATACGAATTGTATAATACAAAAGATAAAGGAGATAGTATGGTTTTATACGAAGAATTTGATTTTAATCAAGTAATTTCTGATTTGGGAAATGCCTGCCTTACAGAAGAACAGTGCGGTAGTTGTGTAAAAAAGGACTGCATTATTGGATATGCACAACAATGCATAACAAAATGTTTTAAGGACGGAATTACCTATGTGGAAAATGGTAGTGATAATATTCCCATATCGGATCTAAAACTATATAATACCGAAGAATTAGAACGAGGTATTGCACATATTCTAAGGCAATGTAAATCTTGTACCAGTAACCATTTTGACAATTGTATTATAAATATTATACGCAACTGTTATGAAGTTGGATTAATGGGGGAAATTCAACCCTATGAAGGAAGCAATTTCCGTTATTTAAATCACGTATATAGCACACATCCTGAAGTTGCAGATAACATTATTGAAGAGTTTCATAATTCAAACAAATAGGCAAAGTCAATTTAAGGTGGCTGTTGGAAAACCAATAAACAGTAATTTTTTGTTTATCGGTTTACAACAGCCAGTGCAATTTTCCGAAGATTCCTTACTATTTTTCCTGGATAATTTAATGTATCATTACCGGTTATATATTTTCACAATTTAGTGTTGATTTTTATAATAATATCTAGTATATTGATGTATAGATACTGGCAGGGGGATTAGAAGGAGAGTATACAGTATGTAAATATGCGCATTGTGCAGATGGGAGCCAACTATGAAGAGAATGGTAAGAGTTGCCGTTGACGCAATGGGTGGGGATAACGCACCCGGTCAAATTGTGAAAGGCACAGTAGAAGCAATCAACGAAAGAGAAGATATACAGGTAATACTGGTTGGTAAAGAAGAAGCAATCAATGCTGAACTAAGTAATTATACTTATGATAAAGAGCGTTTATCTATTGTAAATGCTAATGAAGTAATTACCAATGAAGAAGCACCTGTAATGGCCATAAGACGTAAAAAAGAATCTTCTATTGTTGTTGCTCTGAATCTTGTTAAAAACGGTGAAGCAGATGCATTTGTTTCTGCCGGAAGTACTGGCGCTGTTTTAGTAGGTGGACAATTAATTATAGGTAGAATAAAAGGAGTAGAAAGACCACCGCTAGCACCACTCATTCCAACCATAAAAGGAGTTTCTTTACTGGTAGACTGTGGTGCCAATGTGGATGCAAGGGCATCACATTTAGTACAATTTGCGAAAATGGGTTCCGTATATATGGAACATGTTGTTGGCATTAAAAATCCAAGAGTAGCAATTGTGAATATAGGTGCTGAAGAAGAAAAAGGAAACATGTTGGTAAAAGAGACATTTCCTCTTCTTAAGAATTGTAACGATATTAATTTTATAGGAAGTATTGAGGCTAGGGAAATTCCCCATGGAGGTGCAGACGTTATTGTCTGTGAGGCATTTGTGGGAAATGTAATTTTAAAGCTTTACGAAGGACTTGGAAGTGCTTTAGTCGGTAAAATAAAGTCCGGATTAATGAGCACTACAAGAAGTAAGATAGGGGCATTACTTAGTAAGCCTGCTTTAAAGGAAACCTTAAAGTCTTTTGATGCCTCCGAATATGGCGGAGCACCGCTGCTTGGACTAAATGGACTTGTAGTAAAGACTCATGGTAGTTCAAAAAGTATTGAGATTAAAAATTCAATTATTCAATGTTTAACATTTGTAGAACAAGAAATTAATGAAAAAATAAGCATTTATATTCAAGAAAAAGAATAAAAGGTAAAAGATGAAAGGTGATTATTATGGAATTTGAAAAGTTAAAGAAGATTATTGGTGAAGTATTAAACGTAGAAGCGGATGAAATTACAATGGAAACAACTTTTGTTGATGATTTAGGTGCAGACTCACTGGATATTTTCCAAATTATTATGGGTATTGAAGAAGAGTTTGACATTGAAATTGCCAATGAAGATGCTGAAAATATAGTTACAGTTGGTGATGCAGTAGACGAAATTAAGAAAGCTTTAAATTAATTAAGTTTTATTATTTCGTATTCTCTTTGGAGCGGTTATCCGTAAAAAAGAATTACTGAAAAAGTTCCTATCGTGTCATTCTGATTTAAATTTTGCTTGTTATTAATCTCAAATAGGTTAAAATACTATGATATAAACCTGTTTATTTGAGAATAAACTTTTAAAAGCAGAAATTTAAATTGGAATGACATTTTCTTAAGATTTTTTATTTGAGATATAAATCATTTAAAGTTGTTAGAATATTTTGATTGGAGGTTGAAAAAGATGGCTGGTACAGATATATCTGGATTAACGCGTTTAAAAGCTTTTGAAGATATCATTGGTTATCATTTCAATGATCGAAAGTTGCTAAGGCATGCCCTGACTCACAGTTCTTTTGCCAATGAAAAAAGGTTAAATAAGTTAGATAATAATGAAAGATTAGAGTTTCTTGGTGATGCTGTTCTTGAATTAGTATCTAGTGAATACATTTTCCGTAATAATTCAAAGATGCCGGAAGGTGATATGACAAAATTAAGAGCCAGATTAGTATGCGAGCAAATGCTTGCCCAATGTGCTATTAACATTAGGATGGGAGATTTTATCCTTTTAGGCAAGGGGGAAGCAGCAACCGGAGGTAGAGAAAGGCATTCTATTTTGTCGGATGCTTTGGAAGCAGTAATCGGTGCAATCTATTTAGACGGTGGTTTTACTAATGCAAAAGAGTTCATCAGCGAATTTATCTTGTCTGATGTAGAGAATAAACAGCTCTTTTTCGATAGCAAGACTATCTTACAAGAAATTGTGCAAAGTAACTACAAAGGACAATTATCTTATGAATTAATAAAAGAGGAAGGACCTGATCATAATAAGAATTTTACTGTGGTTGCGCTAATTGATAATACAGAATTAGGTGTGGGAGTTGGCAGAACCAAAAAAGCCGCAGAACAGGCAGCGGCTTATCAGTCCATACTAAAGATGCGAGGACGAAAAAAATAAACGGGGGATTCATGAATGTATTTAAAAAGCATTGAAGTGCATGGCTTTAAATCTTTTGCTAATAAAATTAACTTTGAATTTCATGATGGCATAACAGCAATTGTTGGACCCAACGGAAGCGGTAAAAGTAATGTAGGTGATGCTGTCCGGTGGGTTCTTGGCGAACAAAGTGCCAAACAGCTTAGAGGTTCAAAAATGGAGGATGTTATTTTCTCCGGTACGGAAACCAGAAAACCAATGGGTTATGCCTATGTTGCCATAACTTTGGATAATTCCGATCATAAACTCCCTATTGAATATGAGGAAGTAACTGTTGCTAGAAGAGTATATCGCTCCGGTGAAAGTGAATATTTAATTAATGGAGGTTCCTGCAGACTACGGGATGTGCAGGAATTATTTCTAGACACCGGTATTGGTAAGGAAGGCTATTCCATCATCGGTCAAGGACAGATAGATAAAATCTTAAGCGGTAAGCCGGAAGACAGACGTGAATTATTCGATGAAGCTGCCGGCATTGTTAAATTTAAGAAACGTAAAAGTTCCGCTGAAAAGAATTTAGAAGAAGAAAGACAAAACCTGTGCAGAATTAATGATATTCTATCTGAGATTGAAAAACAGATTGGACCATTGGAGGAACAATCTAAGGTGGCAAGAGAATATCTGAAATTAAGAGAAGAATTAAAGACCTTAGATGTTAATTTGTTTCTAATGGAACATGGTAATATGGGGGAATCCAAAACCCAAATAGAAGAAAAGCTGCAAATTGCGAAAGAGCATTTGATTTCTGTTACTAACGGCTATGAGAACACCAAAGAAGAGTATGAAAAGCTGGAATTGAAGATGGAAACCTGTGACAGAGAACTGGAAGAGAACAAGAATGCTTTTAACGAATGTAAGTTAAATAAAGAAAAGCAGGAAGGTGCCATTAAGGTATTAAATGAACAAATTCTTGCCATAAGGCAGAATGCTCTTCATTACCAGTCCAGACTTGAAACGATTAATAAAGATATTAGTTCCAGAAAAATAGAGCAAGAAGGGTATATTAAAGAAAAGCAGGAAATTGATTTAAAAATCGATGCCTTAGATGATGATCAATCAGCTATTACGTCAGAATTAGAAAAAGTACGTGAAAATATAGCAGGTTTCTTGAAGCAGATTGAGGACTGCAACAGTGAAATATTTGATTTCTTAAGTGAAAATGCTACTATAAAGTCCAATTTGCAACGTTATGAAACTATACTGGAACAAAATAATATTAAAAAAGTAGAATTAAATCAAAAGCTCTTAAAAAACAAAAGTGAGGAAGCTCTCATTGATATTGCCATTAAAGAGCAGGAAGAGAATTTAAATCAAATTAATATAGAAATTCATGATTTAAATTCCCGCAATGAGCAAGTGGAATCTACCATAGAGAATCTACAGACCGGGATTGATCAGTTATCTTCTCAAATTAGTGAGAAACAACAGGAATACCACAAGGAAAAATCAAAACTGGAGTCCTTAAAAAACCTAACGGAGCGTTATGAAGGTTATGGTAATAGTATTCGTAAGGTAATGGAGAAAAAAGATACAGCCCATGGTATTATTGGTGTTGTTGCAGATATTATTAAGGTAGATCCCCAGTATGAAACAGCTATTGAAATTGCTTTAGGGGGTAATATTCAAAATATTGTTACAGAAACAGAAGAGACTGCCAAAGGCCTTATTGAATATTTAAAAAAGAATAAGTATGGCCGTGCTACCTTCTTACCTCTAACCAATATTGCCAATAAAGAATTAAATAATTCCGATAAGATTCTTAAGGAAGAAGGCGTAATCGGATATGCCAGTACTTTAGTAGAAACAGATCCAAAATTCCGGGACTTGATGGGATACTTACTTGGCAGAAATATTGTAGTTGATCATATAGACAATGGATTACGCCTGGCTAAAAAATATAACCAGACATTGCGTATTGTAACCTTAGAGGGAGAATTATTAAATCCGGGCGGTTCTTTATCCGGCGGTGCTTATAAGAATTCAAGTAATTTACTGAGCAGGCGCCGTGAAATAGAAGAACTGGAGAATACCGTAGAAATGCTTTCTAAACTGGTTGTTCAATTGACAGAAGATAAGGAAGATAAGAAAAATCAAAGAAATTCAATAAGGCAGCTTATAGAAGAGAATAAAGCAAAACTACAAGAGCTCCATTTAAATCAAAATACCGTTAAAATGAATATAAATCAGGAAATTGCCAAAAAAGAAGAAAGTAAGGTAAGTTTCAATGAGATCTCTAATGAAATACTTGAGATAGAATTACAGTCTAAAGAATTACATGTTAATATCGACAAACTGAATGAAGCTTTAAATGATAATATACTAAAAAGCAAAGAAAATGAAAGTAAAATCGAAGAGTTCAATAGCTTACTGGACAAGGAAAAACAAGAAGAACAAAAATTAAATGAGAAAGCCTCCTCTATACGTATTGATTTTTCTGCATTGGAACAACGTAATCAGAATACTTTGGAACATATTAAACGTATTAAACGGGAACTGGAAAAATTGTATGAAGAAGCTTCAGATTTAAATAAAGCCAAAGAGACTTCAGAAGTACAGATAGGGGAGAAGCTGGAGAATATTAAAAGCACTGAAAAGGAAATTGAATTATTACATCAAAAGATCTTGTCCTTGGAAGAGAAAATCAAAGAATTAAATGAAACGAAAGAGGAAATAACTAAGAATCATAAAGCTTTTATTGGGAAGAGAGAAGAGTTGTCACAGGAAATGAACAACTTGGACAAAGAGACATATCGTCTGTCCAATCAATTAGAAAAGTTATTGGAACAAATGGATGAAAAGATTAATTATATGTGGGAAGAATACGAACTTACCTATACTTCTGCTTTATTATTAAAAGACGATTCCATTACTAATTTGCCTCAAACCAAGAAAAACATCTCCGAATTAAAAGGAAAAATTAAAAATCTTGGTGACGTTAATGTGAATGCAATTGAAGATTTTAAGAATTTGTCTGAGCGGTATATCTTCTTAAGAACACAAAGGGATGATATACGAAAGGCCGAAGAGACCTTAGTGGAGATTATCAGCCAATTAGACGATGAAATGCGTAAGCAGTTTGATGAAAAATTCCGGGCAATTAAAATGCAATTTGATTTGGTATTTAAACAATTATTTGGCGGTGGTAAAGCTACCCTGGAATTAACAGAAGAGGAAGATATTCTGGAAGCCGGAATTATTATTACTTCTCAGCCGCCAGGGAAGAAATTGCAGAATATGCTACAGTTATCCGGTGGTGAAAAGGCATTAACAGCCATTTCTTTATTATTTGCAATACAGAACCTAAAGCCTTCTCCATTCTGTCTGTTGGATGAAATTGAAGCTGCTTTGGATGATGCCAATGTAAAGCGATTTGCAGAATATTTACATAAATTAACAGAACAAACACAATTTATTGTTATTACTCATAGAAGAGGTACTATGTCCGCAGCAGATATTCTATATGGTATTACCATGCAGGAAAAAGGTGTATCCACCCTGGTATCTGTTAATTTAATAGAAAATGAATTAGATAAGTAAAATTAAGGAGTGAACTCATGGGAGAAAAGAAAGGTTTTTTCAGCCGATTGGTGGCTGGACTTTCCAAAACAAGAGACAATATTGTAGCAGGTATTGATTCTATTTTTAATGGATTTTCAAATATTGATGATGATTTTTATGAGGAATTAGAAGAAATCTTAATTATGGCTGATTTGGGGATTAATACTACAACCTCAATTATCGATAATTTAAAATCCAAAGTAAAAGAATTAAAAATTAAAGAACCAAAAGAATGTAAAGACCTATTAATTCAAAGTATCAAAGAGCAGATGGAAATAAAAGAAACTGCTTATGAATTCGAAAACCGCAAATCCATTGTAATGTTAATTGGTGTAAACGGTGTGGGTAAAACAACCTCCGTTGGTAAATTGGCTGGTCAATTAAAAGAACAGGGTAAAAAGGTTTTAGTTGCTGCCGCGGACACTTTTCGTGCCGCTGCCATTGAGCAGTTAACAGAATGGTCCAACCGGGCGGGAGTAGAAATTATAGCACAGCAGGAAGGTTCTGATCCTGCAGCAGTTATTTATGATGCTATTATGGCTACAAAGGCACGTAATGCAGATGTATTAATTTGTGATACGGCAGGCAGACTTCATAATAAGAAAAACTTAATGGAAGAGCTTAAGAAAATTGACCGTGTCATTACCCGTGAATACCCTGATGCCTACCGTGAGACTTTGGTAGTATTAGATGGTACAACCGGACAAAATGCTCTTTCCCAGGCAAAAGAGTTCAATGAAGTGGCTGAAATCACCGGAATTATATTAACAAAGCTAGATGGAACAGCAAAGGGAGGAATTGCTATTGCCATACAGTCTGAGTTAGGTATCCCTGTAAAATATATTGGAATAGGAGAACATATTGAGGACTTACAGAAATTTAACGCAGAAGATTTTGTAAATGCGCTATTTAACTAAAAGGAGACAAACACTATGATGACATTGGAAAAATTTGAAGAAGCTGTTGAATTAGTAAAAAAAGTTACCTTAAGAACAAAACTAGTTTACAGTGAATATTTTTCAGAACAATCAGGTAATACGGTTTATTTAAAACCTGAGAATATGCAATATACCGGAGCATATAAAGTCAGAGGTGCCTACTACAAAATAAGTACTTTATCTCAAGAAGAGAGAGATAAAGGTCTAATTACTGCTTCTGCCGGCAATCATGCACAAGGAGTTGCATATGCGGCCCAATTGTATAATGCAAAAGCTACGGTTGTTATGCCTACCACAACACCACTAATTAAGGTTAACAGAACAAAAAGCTATGGTGCCAGCGTTATTTTACATGGTAATGTGTATGATGATGCTTATCAATATGCTATGCAATTAGCAGAAGAGAACGGTTATACCTTCATTCATCCTTTTAATGACGAAGTCTTGGCTACCGGTCAGGGAACCATTGCCATGGAAATATTTAAAGAACTTCCAACGGTAGATATTATTCTTGTACCAATTGGCGGAGGTGGATTGGCGGCTGGTGTTTCAACTTTAGCAAAATTATTAAATCCTAATGTAAAAGTAATTGGTGTGGAACCTAAAGGTGCCAACTGTATGCAGGAATCTCTAAAAGAAGGTCATATTGTTACATTACCTGGAGTAGATACTATAGCTGACGGTACGGCTGTTAAAACTCCCGGTTCAGCAATATTCCCTTACATTCAAACAAATATAGATGATATCATTACGGTAGATGATCACGAATTAATTGTATGCTTTCTGGATATGATTGAAAATCATAAGATGCTTGTTGAAAATTCCGGGTTATTAACAGTAGGTGCATTAAAACAATTACAGTGTAAGAATAAGAAAGTTGTCTCTATTTTAAGTGGCGGTAATATGGATGTAATTACCGTATCCTCCGTTGTTCAAAATGGTTTAATCCTAAGAGGACGTATCTTTACAGTATCCGTACTTCTTCCGGACAGACCTGGTGAATTAGTTAATGTTACAAAGGTAGTAGCAGAAAATCAAGGAAATATCATCCGATTAGATCATAATCAGTTTGTAAGTATTAACAGAAACAGTGCGGTAGAACTTACCATTACCATGGAAGCTTTCGGACATGAACATAAAGATACTATTGTAAAAGCCTTAAAAGACAAAGGATATAATCCTAAGGTTATACCCCCTAAGAATTTATACCTTTAGATTATAATAAAGAATACTTACCATTTTTATTAATGGAAAATGAGTGAAGAATCTCTGGAATATAATCAGATTCTTCACTCTTTTTTATCGAATAAATGTTGTATTAAAAAAATATGTTAATAGTTAGTTTAGACACTGATTAATTAGTAAAATACGGTAGTAATTATTTTGCATTTCCTGTATAATTAAAGTAAAAATAAGTTATAGGCACCAGAGAAATCTGCACGATGATGTACTTAGATTAAATGAAAACTTGAAAATTACATAGATGGCTCATAAGGTAGCTTAAGGGGGAAGATGAAATGTTAAATTTAGAGCCTAAAAAAAGAAGTAAAATAAGAGTATTTATTGGTAAAAAATATTATAGCTTAAGGCGTAGATTATACTGGATGTTTGGAAAAATCAACTTTGCAAAAGAAAAAGACAGTAAGCCTTATACGCATGAATATTTTTCACATAGAACTCCATTGCTTAGACAGTTAAAAGATGTAGACATGTATCTTCAATATAATAAAATAACTAATCTGAAACTGGCGGTACCCAAAATAAATGATATTATTATTAAACCAGGAGAAACCTTTTCCTATTGGAAGCTCATTGGAAAACCAACAAGGAGAAAAGGGTATAAGGATGGTATGATATTATTTTCAGGAACTTTTAAGCCCGGTATTGGAGGAGGGTTATGCCAGCTTTCTAATCTGATTTATTGGATGGTTATTCATACACCTTTAACTGTTGCAGAACGTTATCGCCATAGCTATGATGTATTTCCGGACAGCAGCCGAACGCAGCCTTTTGGCAGTGGGGCAACCTGTGTCTATAATTACAGGGATTTGATGATTCGCAATGATACAAGTCAGCCTTACCAATTAAAGGTGTGGCTTACCGATTCAGAACTTTGTGGTTCCATAAGAGTAAACAGCAAGCCTTGTGAATTTTATAAGGTTTATGAAAAAGAACATTTTATGAATAAAGAGTTATTTGGAAAATATAGCAGACATAATGTTATTTTTAGAAAAGTATATAATATACATAATAAAATGATGGCAGATGAATATGTAACTGAAAATCATGCGTTAATGATGTATGAACCATTTTTGGAGTATAAACAGCAATAATTTAAGAATATGATGTGAAGCTTTATTAAGGAGGTTTTTATGATTACCATATTTAACAGAAGAGAATTAGTAACCACTTATTCTATGGAAAACCAAGCAAATATAAGAGAAATACTTAAATCTAATAAAATAGATTATCGTTTAAAAACTATAACTAAAAATAGTAGAATAAGAGGAAATATTGCAATTATAGGACAAAATATAAATCAGGCATATGAGTATATTTTCTATGTACATAAAAAGGATTTGGAATATGCTAGATCATATATAAAATAAAACATAAGAAATCATATTATGGATTTTTTATGATTATTTTAATGCTATTTTGTATAGATCATTTTAATGCTATTTTGTATAGGCTATTTACATCATTAAACTATTTTGATATAATAACCTTATTCTTACATTCTGATTTCTGAGATTCATTTTCTAACACATTTATATCAGTTTTAATTTCCTTTTTTATAATTTAAATATATAGGGATTGGCAGGATTATTCTATTTAATAGAATATAATCTTAAAATTCTTATTCTAAGGAGGTGATTTTGTCGACCTTGTAAGTTTCAGCTATATATTTTTTATATGTTGAATGCATTTTTTGGTATTCAATATTTATGACGAAATAAAGTTTGTATATTGACAAAAAGATTAGAATAAGCTATTATAATAAATAAGAACATTAGTTCGTGAACGAAAAGGAGAATGAATATGATAAAGGAAGATAAAGCGAAAGCATTGGAATCTGCACTAGCACAGATAGAGAAGCAATATGGTAAAGGTTCCGTTATGAAATTAGGAGATACCGCAGCTCATATGAATATTGAGACTATCCCAACCGGTTCTCTTAGTCTAGATATTGCACTGGGACTTGGGGGTGTACCAAAAGGAAGAATTATTGAAGTCTATGGTCCTGAATCCAGTGGTAAGACCACCGTTGCATTACATATGGTAGCTGAAGTTCAAAAGCGTGGAGGGATAGCGGGATTTATTGATGCAGAACATGCTCTTGATCCTGTTTATGCGAAGAATATAGGTGTTGATATTGATAATTTATATATTTCACAACCGGATAACGGAGAACAAGCTTTAGAGATTACAGAAACTATGGTACGTTCCGGTGCAGTTGATATTGTTATCGTTGACTCTGTTGCCGCATTGGTTCCTAAAGCAGAAATTGACGGAGATATGGGTGACTCTCATGTGGGATTACAGGCAAGATTAATGTCCCAGGCGCTTAGAAAGTTAACAGCAGTAATCAGCAAGTCTAATTGTATTGTTGTTTTTATCAATCAGCTTCGTGAAAAAGTTGGTGTAATGTTTGGTAATCCGGAAACGACTACCGGGGGTAGGGCACTTAAGTTCTATTCTTCCATTCGTTTGGACGTTAGGAGAATTGAATCTCTAAAACAAGGCGGAGAAATTATAGGAAGCAGAACAAGAGTTAAAGTAGTAAAAAATAAGATCGCACCTCCATTCAAAGAAGCGGAATTCGATATTATGTTTGGACAGGGTGTATCCAGAGAAGGGGATGTACTGGACCTTGCTGCTAATGAGAACATTATTGTGAAAAGTGGTGCTTGGTATGCTTATAATGATGTTAAGATTGGCCAAGGCAGGGAGAATGCAAAAGTTTATTTAAAAGAAAATCCGGAAATATTTACAGAAGTTGAGAAAAAGGTACGGGAAAAATATAATATTTCTACGGATAGCACGGAAGAAGCTATGAATGTAAAAGAATCAAAGGCAGCAAAAGAAGCAAAAAACACAAAAGAATAGTTTATAATAGCACATTATTTAATATTTCGTGAACATAAAATCTGTTCGTGATTTTAGTGCTATGCTTAGAATTTGTGTGCAAGGTGCAATTCTTTACTCCATTTGTATTATATCATAAACAGGGACCGTTCATATTTGCTGTTGCATAAATTGCAGTGCATAATTGTTGTTGCATATTTGTCATTGAATATAGCAACTGCATTATACTCTATAATTGCAACTGCATTATGTAACGGTCCTTATTTTTAAAGGAGATACTATGATTGTAACGAAACTGGAAGAATTAGAAAAGGCTAAAGTAAAAGTTTATATTGATGGGGAATTTCATTTTTTATTATACCGGAAAGACATTAAGATTTATAAATTACAGGAAAATGAACAGATTTCAGATAAAGTTTACGAAGAAATCATTGAGAATACTGTATTGCGCAGAGCAAAACAAAAGGCTATGGCAATTTTAAAATATATGGACAGATCTGAGCAGGAACTTAGACAAAAATTAAAACAGGCTGATTATACAGAAACTATTATTGAAGCAGCTATTGAATATGTGAAGAAATTTCATTACCTTGATGATGAACGATATGCCATGAATTACATTCGATTTAAAAAGAACACAAAAAGCAAACGTCAATTGCAGACAGAGCTTTCGCAAAAAGGAATTCGAAAAGAATACATAGATTTAGCCTTCCAGGAGGAGTATGACGACGAAGAACTGGCAATTCAAAAAGCGGTATCGAAAAAAACATCGGATGTAGATTCCTTATCACAAGAAGAAAAGATGAAATTAGCTTCCTCTCTATATCGAAAAGGCTTTAAAATGGATTTAATACAAAAATATACTAAGATTTATAATTAAAAAATTTCATTAAGGATCATCAATTTGAATCACAATCCTTTGGTATTAGCTTGCAAAGTGGGATATTATCTTGCTTTGCAAGTTTTTATATATATAAACAGGCTAAAAAATTTTTAGTATGCACCAATTATATTTTTGTTAAAATAGCTGATTTTAACTATTTATGTTGGAATTTTATTGAAGTATTTGCTTAAAAGGGATATAATATAATTGGCACAAAATTTGGTTTTAGTTTTACAATATTGAGAAAATGGAGGCCGAATATGAAAATATCTACACAATTGTCAGCTAGGGATCGGATATCCACCCTTTTTGACAGCAACAGTTTTGTTGAAATCGGTGCTTTAGTTACAAGAAGAAGCACGGATTTTAATCTTTCACAGCAGGAATTACCTGCAGATGGCGTAATTACCGGTTATGGTGTTATTGATGGCAATCTGGTCTATGTTTATTGTCAGGATCAAAGCGTTCTTAATGGCACTATTGGTGAAATGCATGCCAAAAAGATATCCCATATTTATGATTTAGCACTTAAGGTTGGGGCACCGGTCATTGGAATTATTGACTGTGCCGGTTTCAGGCTGCATGAAGCGACTGATGCATTACATGGTTTTGGTGAAATCTATTACAAACAGACCATGGCATCAGGGGTCATTCCGCAAATAACTGCCATACTTGGTAATTGCGGAGGAGGCTTATCAGTTTTGACTTCCTTAAGTGATTTTTCTTTTATTTCCCAAAATAATGGTAAATTATTTACTAACTCTCCAAACGTGGTTGAAGGTAACTTTACAGAGAAATGCGATACAGCAGCTGCAAAATATCAAGCAGAAGCAGGTAATGTTGATTTTGTATGTGAAGACGATAATTCTGTATTGGAAAAGATCAGAGAATTAATAACCATTTTACCATCCAATAATGAAGATGATGCTTCTTATGATGAATGTACCGATGATTTAAACAGACTGGTTCCAAACTTTAAGGCAGAAATAAAGGATACCAAACTTGCATTACAAGATATTTCAGACAACAACTACTTTCTTGAAGTAAAAGCAGATTACGCAAAAGATATGGTTACCGGATTTATACGATTAAATGGTATGACTATTGGTGCCATTGCAAATAGAACAGAAATACTTAATGGAGATGGTAAAGCCGTAGAAACCTTTGACAATAATTTAACAACCTCAGGCTGTAGTAAAGCAGATAAGTTTGTAAAGATATGTGACGCTTTTAATATTCCGGTTTTAACATTTACCAATGTATCAGGGTATAAAGCTACAATGGGAGAAGAAAGAACCATAGGAACCGCAGTGGCAAAATTAACATATGCATTTGCAAACGCTACAGTGCCTAAAGTAAATGTTATAATAGGAAAAGCTTATGGAACTGCTTACATAACAATGAATTCAAAACATATAGGTGCAGATATTGTTTTTGCTATAGATGATGCACAAATCGGGATGATGGATGCAAAATCAGCTGCCAATATTATGTATTCTGATACCAAAGATGCTTCCTTGGTGGAAGAAAAATCTGTAGAATATGCTTCTTTACAGGCAAGTGCAGAAGCAGCAGCAAAACGAGGTTACGTGGATAGTATAATACCTGCAGAATCTATAAGAAAACACTTGATTTATGCTTATGAAATGTTATTTACAAAGCGGGAAGGCCGACCTAACAAAAAACATGGTACCATATAGAGTAAATTAGGAGGTTAATCATGATTATATTACAACAAGGAACGAATATTATGTTAGCGGCAATGACAACTACAAAAACAAGCTTATTGGGTAAAGCACTATTGAATTGTGTTATAGGAATGGGAATTGTATTTGTAGTATTAATATTTATATCCTATATTATTTCTTTATTAAAACATGTACCTAAGTTACTGGATAAATTTTCGAATAATAACAAATCGAATAACCTGGAAACCCAAAAAGAATCTGCCATTGATTACGAAATTACTGGGGAAGAAACAGAGAATCCTGTGGAAATATCCTTAACGGATAATACAGAACTGGTAGCAGTTATAACCGCTGCCATTATGGCATCTATGGGAAATGACGTTCCAAAGGATGGTTTGATTGTAAGATCTATTCGTAAGATTAACAGAAGTAGATAAAAGTACTTAACTAAAATTAAAATAAAATCAGGAGGGTATTACCATGAAAAGATATACAATCACTGTAAATGGTATAGCTTATGACGTATCTGTTGAAGAAAAAACAACATTCCAGCAGCCTGTGGCAGCACCAGCACCAACACCAATTCAAACACCAACCGTATCAAATACTGTTCCTGTATCCAAACCGGCAGAGCCTGCGACCGCTCCAAAAGTGAAGGAAATACCTACAGGTTCTTTAGGAAATATTAAAATAGAAAGTCCGATGCCAGGTAAAATATTAGCAATCAAAGCTTCTATAGGCCAGGTTGTTAAAAGAGGTGATGTTATCGTAATTTTAGAAGCTATGAAAATGGAAAATGAAATTGTAGCTCCATCAGATGGAACAGTTGCCAGTATTAACGTTACAGAAGGCAGCATGATAGAATCTGGAGTTTTATTGGCAACTTTAACGGAATAATGATTAGTTGATATTTGAATAGTCTAATACACTGATTGGAGGGTATTTCATTGGATTATTTTGTAAAAACGATTACTGGATTAGTCGAAGAATCTGCCTTCTCCTCATTAACATATAAGAATTTTATAATGATAGGAATAGCATGTATATTCTTATTTCTTGCAATAAAAAAAGGATATGAACCACTTCTTCTAATACCGATTGCATTTGGTATGTTATTGGTAAATTTATTCCCGGGCATTATGGCAGAACCTACGTCTGATGCACTGGGAAATCATGTACCGGGTGGTTTATTACACTATTTCTATACGGGAGACGCATTGGGAATATGGCCTTCTCTTATCTTCTTAGGAGTTGGTGCTATGACAGATTTTGGACCATTGATTGCAAACCCACAAAGCTTCCTTTTAGGAGCAGCAGCACAATTGGGTATTTTCGTTGCCTATTTAGGTGCAATTTATTTAGGATTTGAAGATGGAGCTGCATCAGCTATCTCAATTATAGGGGGAGCAGATGGACCAACCTCAATCTTTTTGGCATCTAAACTAGCCCCTCATTTAATGGGGCCTATTGCAGTAGCGGCATATTCCTACATGTCTCTGGTTCCGATAATTCAGCCACCGATTATGAAACTTTTAACAACAGAAAAAGAGCGTAAAATTAGAATGGAGCAGCTTAGACCTGTTTCAAAAATAGAAAAAATATTATTTCCTATTTTAGTAACAATTGTCGTAGTTTTAATTCTTCCCACAACAGCTCCATTAGTAGGTATGTTAATGTTAGGAAACTTGTTCAGAGAATCCGGTGTTGTAAAACAGTTAACGGAAACCGCTTCTAATGCATTAATGTATATTGTTGTTATCCTGCTTGGAACTTCCGTTGGTGCAACGACCAGTGCGGAAGCATTCTTAACACCTACCACTCTTAAAATTATTGCACTGGGTCTAATTGCTTTTATCTTCGGTACAGCAGGAGGGGTATTGTTAGGCAAGCTCATGTGTAAGCTTACTGGTGGTAAAGTCAATCCATTAATTGGTTCTGCTGGTGTTTCAGCAGTTCCTATGGCAGCAAGAGTGTCTCAAAAAGTTGGTGCAGAAGCGGATCCTACTAATTTCTTGTTGATGCATGCAATGGGGCCTAATGTTGCCGGTGTTATTGGTACGGCAGTAGTGGCAGGAGTATTTCTATCAATATTTGGCGTATAAAACTTATAATTTGTTAAATACATATAGTAAAATATGGAGGTAAAGGAATGTCAGAACAAATAAAACGGCCGGTTAAGATTACAGAAACCATTCTTCGTGATGCACATCAGTCCTTAATAGCCACCAGAATGACTACGGAACAAATGCTCCCTATCATAGATATAATGGATAAAGTTGGTTATCATTCTGTAGAATGTTGGGGTGGTGCAACCTTTGATGCATCCTTAAGATTTTTAAAAGAAGACCCTTGGGAAAGACTTAGAAAATTAAGAGCAGGATTTAAGAATACAAAATTACAAATGTTATTCAGAGGACAGAATATATTAGGATATCGTCATTATGCAGATGATGTGGTAGAATATTTTGTTCAAAAGTCCATTGCAAATGGTATTGATATTATCCGTATCTTTGATGCCTTAAATGATTTAAGAAACTTAGAATGTTCCGTAAAAGCAGCAAATAAAGAAAAAGGCCATGCGCAGGTAGCTATCTGTTATACATTAGGAGATGATTATACTACCGAATATTTTGTCGATTTGGCAAAAAATATAGAAAGAATGGGTGCTGATTCTATCTGTGTAAAGGATATGGCAGGTTTGCTGGTTCCTTACAAAGCAACTGAGTTAATTACTGCTTTAAAATCCGCAGTAAACATACCTATTGATTTACATTCCCATTACACCAGTGGTGTTGCAGGAATGACCTATATGAAAGCAGTAGAAGCAGGCTGCGATATTATTGATACTGCCATGTCACCATTTGCTATGGGAACCAGCCAGCCGGCTACAGAAGTTATGGTGGAAACTTTTAAAGGCACACCATACGATACCGGTTTGGATCAAAAGCTATTAGCGGAAATCGCAGATTATTTCAGGCCTCAAAGGGACCAGGCATTGGAATCTGGAAGCTTAAATCCAAAAGTAATGGGTGTTAATATTAAAACACTGTTATATCAAGTACCGGGTGGAATGTTATCCAACTTAATATCTCAATTAAAAGAACAAAAAGCAGAAGATAAATATGCAGAAGTTCTGGAAGAAGTACCTAGAGTTCGGAAAGACTTTGGGGAACCGCCCTTGGTCACACCCTCCAGTCAAATTGTTGGAACACAGGCGGTACTGAATGTATTAACCGGTGAACGTTATAAGATGGTAACAAAAGAATCCAAGGCAATCTTATCAGGAGAATACGGACGTACAGTAAAACCTTTTAATCCGGAAGTTCAGAAAAAAGTCATTGGTGACAAAGAACCTATAACATGCAGGCCTGCCGATTTATTAAAGCCGGAATTGACCACTATCGAAAAAGAAATGGAGCAGTGGAAAGAACAGGACGAAGACATATTATCCTATGCTTTGTTCCCTCAAGTTGCATTAGATTTTTTCAAATATCGAAAGGCACAGAAGGAGAAAATAGACTTAAACCTGGCAGATACTGTGAATAAAGCTTATCCGGTATAATAATGGACTGAAATCTATAGTTTTGTATGAAAAATAATAGTACACTATAAATTATAACTATAAAATATAAATATAAAAAATATGTTTTAAGAAATATATATTATAAAAAATATATGTTTTAAGAAATATATAGGTTGTAAATTATTTCAAATAAAACGAGTAAATTCATATTTTTCAATAATGAATTTACTCGTTCTTTTTGCCTGCCGGATTCTGTATTAGAATGCCACCAAATTTTCACTTAAGTTATATGCACAATTTATTTAGAGATTCTTTTGCATAATATATCGTTGTTCAGTTTCTCCGACTATAGTAAAACCAAGTTTTTGATATAATGGCATTGGGCCTGCATAGTTATAATACATATCACTTTCAACTTTATTTGGATAAGATTCTATACAGTTGTAGCCGTCTTGTATCGCGTCCTCACAGACCCGGAGCAAAAGTTTTTCTGCTATACCATTTCCACGCATATTCGGCGCAACAGTAAAGCAAAAAATAGATTTAATTTTTTCATCAATATTATTGCTGCTGATATTTTCAGATATGTATTTCCATCCTCCACATTGCATACAATCGGACTTGCGATTCGCGTTACACCAACCTACAATGTTATTATCATGATAAGCTAAGTAGCCTTGTATTTTGCCGCTATTTACATATTTAACAGCATATTTCCGTCTAACATCAGGAGATTGAAAATCTACAGATGTATTTGCATCACTGCAATAATTCAGACAATAGCAACGATCCCATTCCTTGTTGTCAGTATGTGCAACATTTTCAAAAAAGTATAAGTAATCGTCCAACCTTTCAGGTGTTAATCTGAATATTTGAATATCCATGCCATTTACCTCCCATACGCAAAAATTAGTTTCCCATCAATTATTGTTATCAAAAAATTATACTACATTTCTTGATATACTTCCACAGGATTTTGTAAATTTTACCACTTGTTATGAACACATATAAAGGCTTATAAAGCATTTTTTACTATATATTAATAATAAATATTGTAATTTGAAACTGTAAGGTTATAATATACTTATTAAAAATTAAGGAAAACAAGCTTTCCTTAATGGATTAACGGAGGATTTTATGGAACCAATAAAACCATATAAAAAAGGGTTTGATTATTCCTATACATTAGGAGCATTTCCAACAATTGAATTAATAAAAGGACACCCGGAAACAGTAAAAGGAGTTTATATACATTCCACTTTCACAGATAAGGATAACATAATAAAATTATGTAAACTAAATAACATAACTGTACTGGAAAATGATAAATTAATCTCAAAATTAAGCGATAAAGAGAACTGCTTTGTTATAGGTATTTTTGAAAAATATGAGAATACTTTAGATGCGGACAAATCCCATATTATATTAGTCAATCCCAGTAACATGGGAAATTTGGGAACTATTATACGTACTGCAGTAGGAATGGGTATTTATGATATTGGATTGATTACACCCTGTGCAGATATTTATAATCCTAAAACTATACGTTCATCCATGGGAGCATTTTTTAAACTTCGCCATCAGCACTTTACTTCCTTTGAAGAGTATAGAAATCAATACCAAAACCATGATGTATTTACCTTTATGTTAAATGGAAGTAATACCTTAGAAATTCAAAATTGTCCGAAAACACAACTATTCTCTCTGGTATTCGGTAATGAAGCAACAGGACTGGATGATTCCTTTTTAGAAGTGGGAACCAGTATCTGTATCCCACAATCACCGGATGTAGATTCGTTAAACATAACTATTGCAGTGGGTATAGGTGCTTTCATTTTTACCCATCAGACTAAATAGCAAAAGACAGTATTGGAGGATAGTTATGAGTCAAATTACCATACGAATGGCAACTATAGAGGATGCAGAAGATATTTTAAAGATATATAATCCATATATATTAAATTCTGTTATTACCTTCGAATATGAAGAAATATCAACAGCAGAGTTTCAAAAACGTATATCCAATGTATTATCTGCATTTCCATGGTTGGTATGCTTAATTGATGATAAAATAGCAGGTTATTCTTATTGTTCACCCCATCATGTACGGGCTGCATATGGATGGGACTGCCAATGTGCTGTCTATTTGGATCCGGAATATCATAAGAGGGGAATTGGCAACGCTTTATATGAAGCATTATTCCATATAGTAAAACTACAGGGATATTATAATGTATATTCTTTGATTTGTGTTCCCAATGAAGGAAGTGTTGCTTTACATAAGAGACATGGCTTTAAAGAGGTAGGATATTATTCTAATACTGCATATAAATTTGGACAGTGGAGGCATTTGCTGATAATGGAGAAACTGCTGCAAAATACCTTTGATGAACCATCACCGGTAAAAAGAATGAATGAGTTGGATAAAGCTGTTATTGATAAAATAACAAAGGATGCGGCAGGTAGGATTCATTAATAAATATATGTAATATTGTATTATTAGCTAATTGATCGCTAATATATTAGTTCTTATATTAAACTCCCAAGCATCTATTTGAGATAATTTTATTACACAAAGGTTTGTATATAACAGAGTATTTAATTAAGAATTTTATATAATATTTAGCATAGAATTTATAAAAAAATATCTTGACAATTGTATTGAATTTAGTTATACTAGCACCTGTAAAGAAAAAAGCTTTACAGGTGGTGCTTTGTTAAAGGAGAAATCAAAATGAGTGTAACCAATTCAAGCATTCATACAGGAATAGTCAGTACAGATGATAAATTAAAAGAAAAAGTAGAATTATCCATATTATTTGACTTTTATGGTGAGCTATTAAAAAATCATAATAAACAGATATTTGAAGATTATATTCTTAACGATTTGTCCCTAAGTGAAATAGCAGATGGGCAAGGTATCAGCAGACAGGGTGTACATGATATTGTAAAACGCTGTAGTAAACAACTAAAAGAATGTGAAGAGAAATTAAATTTAATAAAAGAATTTAATGAAACCAAAGTAAAAGCAAATCGGATTAAAGAAATTGCACAACAGCTTATGGAATTATCTTCACTGAAAGATGAAAAAGATATACATCAATTAAGTGAAATTATAGAACTGGCAAACGAAATAATGGAAGAATTATAGAACATAAAAGTAATTATTAGGAGGTTTTGGCATGGCATTTGAAAGCCTATCCGAAAAACTGCAGAATGTATTTAAGAACCTAAGAGGTAAAGGCCGTTTAACAGAAGCAGATGTAGCAGCTGCCTTGAAAGAAGTTAAGATGGCTTTGCTGGAAGCAGACGTTAACTTTAAAGTAGTTAAGAACTTCATTAAGTCTGTCCAGGAACGTGCTATAGGTCAGGATGTAATGTCCAGCTTAACACCGGGACAAATGGTTATAAAGATTGTAAATGAAGAAATGGTAAAATTAATGGGCTCTGAAACTACAGAGATTGCATTCAAACCTGGTAATGAAATTACTGTGATTATGATGTGCGGTCTTCAGGGTGCCGGTAAAACAACCACAACTGCTAAACTGGCAGGAAAATTTAAAACAAAGGGTAAGAAACCTTTGTTGGTTGCCTGCGATATTTACAGACCTGCTGCAATTGAACAGTTACAGATTAATGGTAATAAGCAGGGTGTTCCAGTATTCACTATGGGAGATAAACATAAGCCCGTAAACATTGCAAAAGCGGCTATTGAACATGCGGCTAAAAATAATATGAATGTGGTAATCCTGGATACCGCTGGCCGTCTTCACATAGATGAAGATATGATGAATGAATTAATAGAAATCAAAGAGAATGTCTCTGTATATCAGACCATCTTGGTAGTAGATGCTATGACAGGTCAGGATGCAGTAAATGTTTCCGAAATGTTTAATGATAAAATCGGTATTGATGGTGTTATCTTAACGAAGTTAGATGGTGACACCAGAGGCGGTGCAGCCCTTTCCATCCGTGCAGTTACCGGAAAACCTATTCTTTATACCGGTGTGGGAGAAAAATTATCTGACTTAGAACAATTCTATCCGGACCGTATGGCTTCCAGAATTCTTGGAATGGGTGATATTTTAACTTTAATTGATAAGGCTCAGGCAGAATTTGACGAAACCAAAGCAAGAGAATTAGAAAAGAAAATTAAAAAAGCAGAGTTTGATTTTAATGATTTCTTAGATCAGATGCATCAAATCAAAAAGATGGGCGGCTTTGCCGACATATTAAAAATGATGCCCGGTATGGGCGGACAGTTAAAAGACGTTGATATTGATGAAAGTGCTTTATCCGGAATAGAAGCTATTATTTATTCCATGACTATAGAAGAACGTACCAATCCTGACATACTGAACCCTTCCAGAAAGAAACGAATTGCAAAGGGTGCAGGTGTTGATATTAGTGAAGTTAACAGAATCGTAAAGCAGTTTGAGCAATCTAAGAAGATGATGAAACAATTCTCCGGAATGCTTGGCAGCAAAGGTGGTAAACGTAAGTTTAAATTACCTTTTGGATTTTAGTCATTGTTTGGTTATAAATTGTTTATATAGAGTTATTATTGTCTTTAAACAATTCTTTATATAACATTTTACAATAAAGTTTAATGTGAAAATATTTTTGCATTATAAAGATTTATTTTTTAAGGAGGTGAAATACATGGCAGTAAAGATTAGATTAAAGAGAATGGGACAGAAAAAAGCTCCTTTCTATAGAATCGTTGTTTCAGATTCCAGATCACCAAGAGATGGTAGATTCATCGAAGAAATTGGTACTTATGATCCAACTAAGGATCCTAGTGTATTCAACATTAACGAAGAAGTAGCTAAGAAATGGTTATCAAATGGTGCTCAACCTACTGAAACAGTTGGCAAATTATTTAAAAATGCAGGTATTACAAAATAATTGCTTTTTTAACTTTTTGTTGCTACAAAGTATTGTGCAATAGTTGTACAATCATTTCACATTCCTATGGAGGTGAAGAGTAATGAAAGAATTAGTTGAAGTAATTGCTACATCACTGGTTGATTATCCTGAAAAAGTTGTTGTAACGGAAAAGGAAACTGAAAAGGCTATTATAGTTGAATTAAGGGTTGCTCCTGAAGATATGGGTAAAGTAATCGGAAAACAAGGCCGTATTGCTAAATCCATCCGTACCGTTGTAAAAGCTGCAGCAACTAAGGATGATAAGAAAGTAGTCGTTGAGATATTACAATAAATCAAGACTGTTTGTTTGTGTTGTCAAACTTGAGTTAACAACGATAATAATAAGTAAGATTTTACGTGAGTGAATACTTATGGTAAAACTTTACTTACCGTAAGTAAATTATAACTTTACAAGAACCTGGTCTTTTTAGACATGCCTTAAGGCACGGGTTCTTGTTTTGTCATAAAAATAAAATTACTTGAATGATAGGAGACCATTATGAATGATTTCTTAAGAGTGGGAGTTATTACTTCCACCCATGGTATTCGCGGAGAGGTTAAAGTCTTCCCTACAACAGATGATATAAATCGATTTAAAACCTTAAAACAGGTTATTCTAGATACTGGAAAAGAATATTTAGACCTTGAAATTGAAGGCGTAAAGTTTTTTAAACAATATGCTATATTAAAATTTAAAGGAATTGATAATATAAATGACATCGAAAAATATAAAGGAAAAGATCTTCTGGTTACCAGGGATAATGCTGTAAAACTAGAAGAGGATGAGTACTTTATATATGATATATTGGGCTCTAAAGTAATTAGTGATGAAGGCAACGAACTTGGTGAATTAACAGAAGTTCTTACTACTGCTGCAAATGATGTTTATGTTGTAAAAACAAAGGAAGGAAAAGAGATTTTAATCCCTTCCATAGAGGAATGCATCCTGAATGTTGACACAGAAAAGAAAGAAATAAAAGTTCACCTGCTTCCAGGCTTATTATAAAGATAAAAGAAAATAAATATATAATGGAGACCAACTATGAATTACCATGTACTAACCTTATTTCCGGAGATGATCCTTCAGGGGTTAAATACAAGTATCACAGGTAGAGCTTTAGAGAAAGGCATATTATCTCTGGAAGCAATTAATATCCGTGATTTTTCAGAGAATAAACACAATAAAGTAGATGATTATCCATATGGTGGCGGTGCAGGTATGGTCATGGCTGCTGGACCGGTTTATCGTGCCTATGAACATACAGCAGAAAAGATTAAAAAAAGTTGTATAAGTGATAATGCGGAGAAGAAACCTCGTGTTATTTATCTGACTCCCCAGGGGAAAGTTTTTCATCAAAATATTGCAGAAGAATTAGCAGAGGAAGAGGATTTAATCTTCTTATGCGGTCACTACGAAGGCATTGATGAGAGAGTACTTGAAATGATTGTTACCGATTATATTTCCATAGGAGATTATGTTCTTACAGGTGGAGAATTACCGGCTATGGTTATGATAGATGCAATATCCAGGCTTATTCCCGGGGTGCTGAATAATGATGTTTCAGCGGAATTTGAATCTTTGCAGGATAACTTGTTAGAATACCCCCAATATACCAGACCGGAAGTATTTATGGGGAAAATGGTACCGGAAGTATTACTATCCGGTCATCATGGAAATGTAGAACAATGGAGAAGGCAGCAGTCTATTATACGTACAGCCCAAAACCGTCCGGATTTGCTGGAAAAGGCACATTTATCAGAGGATGAGAAGAAGTTTCTGAAAAGTAATTTTAAAGAATAAAAGTACCTTATAGTGCTATTCTTTGTATAGTTAAAAGACCTTTTATTTAAAAAGAGTTAAATAAATATTTAGTAAATAAAAAAACGGAAAATGCTTGCATTTTCAATTGGAATATGTTAGAGTAAGTTGTTGTGAGATGGGATGGTCCTCTGATACACCGCATTTTATATAATGGACATGCAATTGAGTAAATTAACAGCAGAAAGTTAAGTAATGCAAGGTATTAAGAACATCTAAATATGAAGGAGGTCACAAAATGAACAATATTATTAAAAACATTGAAGCTGCTCAGCTTAAAGAAGAAGTTGCTAGTTTTAACGTAGGTGATACTGTTAAAGTATACGCAAAAGTAAAAGAAGGTAACCGTGAGAGAATCCAGGTTTTCGAAGGTACTGTACTTAAGAGACAAAATGGTGGCGCAAGAGAAACATTTACAGTTAGAAAAAATTCTAACGGTATTGGTGTTGAAAGAACTTGGCCGGTACATTCACCAAGCGTTGACAGAATCGAAGTTGTTAGACATGGTAAAGTCAGAAGAGCTAAGTTAACTTATTTACGTGGCAGAGTAGGTAAGAGAGCTAAAGTTAAAGAAGCAATAAAATAGTTCTAATATTTATGATGACTAGAGGGGACAATTACTTAGGTAATGTCCCTTTTTTAGAATATATGTAATTTAACATAAGGGAGATTTGTCATGGATTTTAATTTTGATAAAACCAGCAGAAAGCCATTAGTGAAGAAAATCATAACTGAAGGTATTATATGGATTATTGAATTAGCCGTTGTTATTGGTCTTGCATATTTTGTTGTTAATTTTACCATAGAAAGAACTACCATGCTGGGAGTTTCCATGAGTCCCACTTTAGTTGATCAGGATAAAATTATTATTAATAAATTTGCATATAAATTCAATAAACCGGAACGCTTTGATATAATCGTATTTAAACAAAGCGGAAATGAGCATAGCTATTATAATATAAAGCGAATAATAGGTCTGCCCGGTGAAACAATAAATATTACCGACGGAAATGTATATGTTAATGGTGAATTGTTAGAAGAACCAATGGTAATTGAACCAATTACAAACAGTGGCCTTGCTGCAGAGGAGATAACTCTGGATAAAAATGAATATTTCGTATTAGGTGATAATCGAAATAACAGTGAGGACAGTAGATTTGCAAATATTGGAAATATATTGTCCAATGAAATAATAGGTAAAGCATGGATTCGAACAAATAATTTTAATTTTGTTAATAAATTGAACCTGAAAAGGGAGGAGAAATAATTGAATTTTCAATGGTATCCAGGTCATATGGCCAAAGCAAGACGCATGATGCAGGATGATATAAAGCTAATTGACGTTGTCATCGAGCTGGTAGATGCAAGAATACCACTAAGCAGTAAGAATCCGGATATTGACGAATTAGCTAAAAATAAATCAAGAGTCATATTATTAAATAAATATGATTTAGCAGAACCAAAATATAACGAGCAATGGAAAGCATATTTTGAATCGAAAGGTTATTTTGTTACTTTAGTTAATTCAAAAACCGGAGTGGGTGTTAAGAAAGTAAATGAAATTGTACAAGAAGCCTGTAAGGAAAAAATTGAAAGAGACCGTAAAAAGGGCATAATAAACAGGCCGGTAAGAGCCATGGTGGTGGGTATACCAAATGTAGGAAAGTCAACCTTTATTAATAGTTTTGCAGGTAAGGCTTCTGCAAAAACAGGCAACAAACCAGGTGTGACAAAAGGGAAACAGTGGATCCGTTTAAGTAAGAACATTGAATTACTTGACACACCGGGGATATTGTGGCCTAAGTTTGAAGATCAGGCAGTAGGTCTGCGTTTGGCTTTTATTGGTTCTATTCGTGAAGAAATACTTAATATATTAGAACTATCCCTAGAACTAATTAAATTTCTTCATGAAAATTATATTGGGTGTTTAGCTGCCCGTTACAATATTGAGGAAGCGGATGATCCGGTACAAATTCTTTCCAGTATTGCAGAAAGGCGGGCTTGTAGAATCAGAGGCGGCTTTTTAGATTTAAATAAAGCGGCCGGAATTGTTATTGATGAATTTCAAGATGGTAAACTGGGAAATATTACTCTGGAATTTCCAAATAAAATGTAATTTTACCTTACTTTTGCTTTTTATAATATTAGTAATTTACATTGCTCCTTGAGCAATGTATACTATTATTATACAATATAACTTCATGCTTTAAGCCTAAGAAAAGAGGTGAAGAAGTGTCCATAAAAAAAGTAGTTGATTTTAATGCGGAAGAAGAACCATTAGGCGGTACTAAAATTATGAAAAAAGAAATCTTTCATCTCTTGTTTTATATCATTCTAGTTTTTCTGGCAACCTTCGTAATTATAAATTATGTTGGTCAACGTACTGTAGTTCAGGGACAGTCAATGGAAAATACATTATTTGATCGAGATAATTTAATTATAAATAAATTATCCTATCATTTTATTGCTCCAAAACGCTTTGATATTATTGTATTTCCAATCAAAACAAGTAAAAAATATTATATTAAAAGGATCATTGGACTTCCCGGTGAAACCCTGCAGATTAAAAATGGCAATATCTATATTAACTCTGAACTTTTAGAAGAAAACTATGGAAAAGAAATTATGAACTATTCCGGAACTGCAAGTGTTCCTATTACGCTGAATGAAGATGAATATTTTGTTCTTGGTGATAACCGTAATCATAGTTCGGACAGCAGAGATCCGGATGTTGGCGTGATTAATAAGGACAGGATTATTGGTAAAGCCTGGCTGCGAATATGGCCATTGAATAAGTTTGGTTTTGCTAAGTAAATAGAGATTATACTAAAGGGAGAAAGTAACTTGGAAATTAGAATATCTGATGTTAAGAAAGAATTCGCTGAGGCTGATGCGAATCAATTAGTACAAATTATAAATAAATATCGTAATGACAATAGAGTCGGTGTTATTAAACTTATTCAAAATTATGAAAAGGAAATAGAAAAACTTAATAAAGAAATAGAACGAACTGAAAAAATGAAAACTTATGAGAATAAGTTTCGGGAATATTCATATATATGTGGTGTTGACGAGGTGGGAAGAGGACCATTAGCAGGCCCTGTTGTAGCCTGCGCAGTAATTTTACCAAAAGATTGTAATATTTTATATATTAATGATTCCAAACAATTATCTGAGAAAAAGAGAGAAGAGTTATATGATGAGATTATGGAACAGGCAGTAGCTGTTGGTGTTGGAAGTATTCCACCTTCCCATATTGATGAAATTAATATTCTTCAGGCAACTTTTGAAGCTATGAGACAAGCTATAAATAATCTGTCCATTAAACCCGATATATTGTTAAATGATGCTGTTACTATACCGAAAGTTGACATAAGACAGGTTCCTATTATTAAGGGAGATGCCAAAAGTATATCCATAGCCGCAGCAAGTATTATTGCAAAAGTAACCAGAGACCGCTTAATGGTTGCTTATGATAAGGTCTTTCCACGGTATGGATTTGCAAGTAATAAGGGATATGGTTCAAAAGAGCATATAGAAGCATTGAAAGAATATGGTCCTTCTTTAATACATAGAGCTAGTTTTATTAAGAATTTTATATAATAAAAATATCCGCTTATTAAATTACTTAATCTGTTTAACATAAACTGTTTCCTTTATATTTGGAGGTATCCTATGGAAGAAAACATGAAATCAAAAGAACATAAAATTAATAAAAATGGAACTGAAACTGGCTTTATAGGTGCTGAAATTGATACTGTGTCAGGAACAGATGCACATCCTATCTTGGATCCTAAGTTTAGAAATAAAACCGCAGTAGCAGTATCTTATCACCCTGATGAACCAGCACCCAGAATCATTGCAACCGGTAAAGGTTATTTAGCAGATAAAATAATTAAAAAAGCCGGAGAGCACAAGATTCCCCTTCATAAAGACGATCAACTGGCAGGAACTCTTTCCAGATTAGAAGTAGGAGATTTTATACCTCCTGAATTATATGAGGTGGTGGCAGAAATATTGTTATTTGTTGATGATATGGACCGAATTAAGAAGAAGGTTTTACCAAGATAAAAACAAATGAACTTAAGGGGGAGATTATGTATAATAAACGTTCTATTGGAAAAGAGTTTGAACAAAAAGCTGTAGAGTACTTAATACTTCAAGGTTATAAGATTATTATAACTAATTTTCAATGCAGAACCGGCGAAATTGATATTATAGCAGAACAAGACAATTATCTTATATTTATTGAAGTAAAATACCGTACCAATTCCGCTAAAGGAATGCCCCATGAAGCTGTTGATATACGTAAAATAAAGAAAATATCTAAAACTGCCAGGTATTATATGTTTATAAATAATATCTCCATGGAAACACCATGCCGGTTTGATGTGGTTTTAATCTTAAATCAGGAGATTTCTCTCATTCAAGATGCATTTCAAGCGATATTCTAAGTATTTATATCCTTTTGAATCAAAATGTAAGCACCCTAATGCTTTAAACTCTAATACCCATCCCCTTAGATTATGATTTCCAAGGGTAGCATTTTCAGGGTTTTGTTCGATTATTAAGTAAATAATATAGCAATCTATCTAAGTTTATTATATAATATTTGCTAATAGTCTGATTATATATAGTACGGAATATAAATGGAAGGATGTATGATGTTGTTAATGATTCCAAAGACTAAAAATAATCAGAACATGGAGAATCGGTTAAAAAACAAGTTTTTTCAACCGATAATTTGTACCGACACAAAATTATAGTCATTGTTAATTGGTGTTACAGCACCGGAATTGAGGATATTATGAATTTTAATAATAATAAAAATACTATTTTAAATACGGAAAATAAAACGCCTTTTCTCACATTTCCTGGGTTATCCCATATATCTTTTATACGTCATGGATTTTCAACAAGGTTGGGGGGCGTCAGTAAAGGATATTTTGAAAGTATGAATTTGGGTTATTCCAATGGTGATAATCCAAAAGACGTTGATGAAAATTATAGAAGAATCTGTGAAAGCATCGGATTGCCTATGAAAGATTGTGTTTTGTCACATCAGGTACATAATACAGTAGTAAAGCTGGTTACAGAAGCCGATAAAGGGAAAGGTGTTATCCGGACCAGAGATTATGAAGGTGTTGATGGATTGATTACTAATATTCCAGGTATACCCCTTGTTACATTTTCTGCTGACTGTGTAATACTATATTTTGTAGATGTTAAAAATCATGCCATAGGTCTTTGTCACTCAGGGTGGAGAGGAACTGTAAAAAGAATGGCTAAGGTCACTCTTGATGCTATGAGGGAACATTTTGGAACAGATCCCAAAGACGTTGTAGCTGTCATTGGGCCTTCCATCTGCATGGACTGCTATGAAGTAAGTGAAGATGTTGCAGAAGAATTTAAGAATGAATTTAATAGTAAACAGCTAAAGGATATATTATTGGATAAGAGCAATCATAAATACCAGCTAGACCTTTGGGAAGCTAACAGGCACATATTATCAGATGCAGGAGTGGATGAGCATAATATTCATATTTCAGGTGTTTGCACTTCTTGTAACAAAGATATATTATTTTCACATAGAGCGACTCAGGGTAAACGTGGTATATTAGCCGCATTCTTAATGATAGAAGAGCTATAACAAAATTTGACCACTAACAAAAACTTAAGGAGAAGTGAAGGTTGAAATACCTTCAACTTTTGAAAGGAGCTTGTTCATAAATATGTTAATAAATAAAATTAGTGAGAATGGAATTGATATTGCTGTTTTAAACAGTGATGATTTATTGATAACGGATGTACAATCAGCACTGGACCTTATAGCTACTGTTAATTATGAAGTGGATTGTAATCGTATCATCCTGGATAAGTCATTAATCTGTGAAGAATTTTTTGACTTAAAGACCAGATTGGCAGGAGAAATATTGCAAAAATTTATTAATTATCAATTTAAAATTGCAATAGTAGGGGACTTTTCGGTATACACAAGTAAGAGTTTAGTTGATTTCATATATGAATGTAACCAAGGTAAAGATATATTTTTCTTTGGTGATGAAAAACAAGCTATTGAAAAGTTCAAAAATATTTGATTCTTAAAATAAAATATTGATTATACAAGAAGGTGTAATTTAATCTCTTATAATATTACAGACTAAATATTTAGATTATATTTAAGATCTTATATTTCATTATAAATATCCTCTATTAAGCCCAGTAATTATTATAGAGGTGTTCATTAGTTAAAGAAAATCTTAATTAACAATGGGGTATGGACTTAAAGCCATACCTCATTATTACTGTTTATACATGATATATTCATTTTCAAAAATAAATAAGCCGCAACTTTACCTGGTACATACAGTTAAATGCGTATAGGTAATTTAGCAGAATTGCTATTGTTAATGATAATAATATTTCAAAATAGATTTGATAATTTATCATTCAACTGTTATACTAAATCATATGCAATCCATGCTAAAAAAGGTAAAATTATCAGGTGTTTTAAATGTTGCAGGATAGTATTATTCGATAATTCTATTATTATAAAAAGTGGGAGAGAAAATAAAACATAGAAAGAATGCCACAAAAAGCATCTTTCAGAGGTTGAAAGAAAATAGATGTTAGAAAGGTTGCCACGAAGTGAACTTTCAACCAATTTGTGGCGGTATCGCATCTGCTTAGGATGTGATACGAGATAGGTGTAAAAATGAAAGAAAAAGGCCATATTATTAAAAACGTGGCTTCAGGCAGCATTGCAGAAGAAATGGAGATTACACCAGGTGATAAGCTGCTTCAGGTTAATGATAGAGAAATAAAAGATGTGTTTGATTATCACTATGCAGTCAACGATGAATATATAGTTCTTCTCATTGAAAAGCCTGATGGTGAACAATGGGAAATTGAAATAGAAAAAGATTTGCAAGAGGACATAGGCATTGAATTTGAAGAAGGTTTAATGGATTCTTACCGCTCATGCAGAAATAAGTGTATGTTCTGCTTTATTGATCAGATGCCTCCAAATATGCGAGAAACTTTATATTTTAAGGATGATGATGCAAGATTATCCTTTTTGCAGGGTAATTATATTACGTTAACAAATATGACTGATGAAGATATTGATCGGATTATCTTCTACAAATTATCACCAATTAATATATCTGTTCACACCACCAACAAAGAATTAAGGTGTAAGATGCTGCATAACCGTTTTGCCGGAGAAGCTTTGGATAAAATTAAAAAGCTTAGTGACGGGGGAATTACTATGAACGGACAAATTGTTCTATGTAAAGGTGTCAATGATGGAGAAGAATTAGAACGTTCCATTCATGATCTAGCGGCGTTTATACCTCATATGCAAAGTGTATCCGTAGTTCCTGTTGGCTTAACAAAATATCGTGAAGGATTGGCTAAGCTTGAGAAATTTCAGAAGGAAGATGCCATAGAAGTTTTAAAAATCATTCACAGCTGGCAAAAGATATTATTAGAAACTTACGGTACTAGATTCATTCATGCCAGTGATGAATGGTATATTACTGCCGGACTTCCAATTCCTGATGAAGAGAATTACGAAGGATATCTGCAATTGGAGAATGGGGTAGGTATGGTACGTCTATTAGTGAATGAATTCAATGAATATTTTGAAAGCCTTACCGGTGATAATAGGGCAAAGAATTTATCCCTTGCAACAGGGGTGCTGGCTGTACCTTATATGAAAGATTTGATAAAACAGCTAAATACGAAGTTTCCGGGTATTCATGTAAAGGTATTTACCATTATCAATAATTTTTTTGGTAATGATATTACCGTGGCAGGATTATTAACGGGACAAGATATAGCAGAACAGTTAAAAGAGAAAGATTTAGGGGAATACTTACTATTACCGGATGCATTGCTTCGAAATGGTGAAAAAGTATTACTGGATGATTTTACTGTTGAAGATATCAGAAATGCTTTACAAACAGAACTTCGTATTGTACAATCAGACGGAAAGTCCTTAATTGATGCCATAATTAATTAAGATAAAGGAAGGTTGAAAGAATTTCATTCTTTAAAGTTGAAATTCTTTCAACCGGAGATTTGTGCTGGGCACAAAGTCTCCAGACTTTGAAAGGAGCAGGTTATAAATATGAGTAAACCGATAGTTGCAATTGTTGGCCGTCCCAATGTAGGAAAGTCAACGTTGTTTAATGCATTAGCAGGAGAGAAAATTTCAATTGTAAAAGATCATCCAGGTGTAACAAGAGACAGAATTTATGCTGATGTTACATGGCTGACCAATCAATTTACAATGATTGATACAGGAGGTATTGAACCAGAAAGTAAAGATTTAATGTTATCACATATGAGGCAACAGGCAGAAATTGCCATTGAAACAGCAGATGTTATTATGTTTATCGTAGATGTGAGGCAAGGTTTGGTAGATGCTGATTTTAAAGTTGCAGATATGTTAAGACGTTCCGGTAAACCTATAGTTTTAGTTGTTAATAAGGTTGATAATTTTGATAAATTCATGCCTGATGTATATGAATTCTACAATCTTGGAATTGGAGATCCCCATCCAGTTTCCGCTTCTTCAAAACTTGGGCTGGGAGATATGTTAGATGAAGTGATTAAATTTTTTAGACCAGAAGATATGGCAGAAGAGGAAGATGAACGTCCCAGAATTGCAATAGTAGGAAAACCAAATGTTGGGAAATCCTCCATAATCAATAAATTAATTGGAGAAGATAGAGTCATCGTATCTGACATTGCAGGAACTACCCGGGATGCTATAGATACCACTGTAAAATACCATGGAAAAGAATATATCTTTATTGATACAGCCGGACTTCGCCGTAAAAATAAAATTACGGAAGATCTTGAGCGTTACAGTATTATCCGTACGGTAACTGCAGTAGAAAGAGCTGATGTGGTTGTCCTGGTTATCGACGCTTCAGAAGGTGTTACGGAACAGGATGCCAAAATAGCAGGTATTGCACATGAACGTGGAAAAGGTATTATTGTTGCGGTAAATAAATGGGATGCTATTGAAAAAGACGATAAGACTATTTATAAGCATACCAATAAGATAAAAGAAGTTTTAGCCTTCATGCCTTATGCAGAAATGATTTTTGTCTCTGCATTAACCGGACAAAGATTAAATAAGTTATTTGATTTAATAGAGCAGGTAATTCAAAATCAAAATTTACGAATTGCTACCGGTGTTTTAAATGAAATTATGACTGAAGCCGTTGCCTTACAGCAGCCACCATCTGATAAAGGAAAACGTTTAAAATTATTTTATATAACACAAGTCGCAGTAAAACCGCCTACATTTGTTATTTTTGTAAATGACAAATCTTTGATGCATTTCTCATATACTAGATATATAGAAAATAAAATTAGGGAGGCCTTTGGCTTTGCTGGAACCTCATTAAAGTTTTTCATCAGGGAGCGAAAGGAAAAGGAATAGTATGTTCATAAAAATATTAATTTGCTTAGTACTTGGTTATTGCTTTGGATGTATTTCAACAGGGTACATTGTTGGAAAAGCGAATAAAATTGATATTCGCAAATATGGAAGTGGAAATGCAGGAACTACCAATGCACTTCGTACTTTAGGATGGAAAGCCGGATTACTCACGTTTTTAGGAGATGCCATAAAGGCAATTCTTCCTATTTTACTCATCCGTTTAGTTATATTTCCGGATTATGAAGCTCTCAATCTTTTAATGCTTTATACCGGTCTTGGTGCTGTATTAGGACATAATTTTCCCTTTTGGCTGCACTTCAAAGGTGGTAAGGGAATTGCAGCAACCGGCGGAGTTATGTTAGCTTATGACTGGAGACTTGCAGTTGCTGCTTTGGTTGTATTTCTTATCATCGTAGTTGTAACAAGATATGTATCACTTGGATCTTTAGTTATATCCACATTATTACCAATATGGATAATAATATTTTATCCAGGTAATTTACATATGATTATAGTTGGTATCATATTTACTTTATCTGCTTTTATTAAGCATCGTTCCAACATAAAACGACTAATGAGTGGAACCGAGAATAAAATCGGTCAAAAGGTGAAAATAGACAAGTAAACTTAGGAGGTATTTTTTAAATGGCAAAAGTAAGTATTTTAGGGGCAGGAGCTTGGGGAACTGCTTTGGCTATCCTGCTTGGAAATAATGGACATGAGGTAACCCTATGGTCATCACTTGCTAATGAAGTAGATATTTTATCAAAAACCAGAGAATTAAAGGAAAAACTTCCCGGAGCAAAACTCCCTGAATCCGTAAGGATATCCGATGACTTGGAAAGTTCCTGCAAAGAAAAAGATATTATCGTATTTGCAGTAGCTTCTCCTTATGTAAGACAAACAGCCCAAAAAGCAAGACCTTATATCAAGGAAAGGCAAATCGTTGTAAATGTAGGTAAAGGTATAGAAGAAACAACTTTAGATACTTTAACTGATATTTTACACGAAGAATTAAATAATGCAGATATTGCCGTATTATCCGGTCCAAGCCATGCGGAAGAAGTAAGCCGGGCAATTCCTACAACTGTAGTAGTAGGTGCTGAATCCAAAGCAACTGCTCATTTTATACAAGATATCTTTATGAGTGACCGTTTTCGTGTGTACACCAGCCCTGATGTAATTGGTATTGAGCTTGGCGGTTCTTTGAAGAACGTTATTGCACTGGCAGCCGGTATAGCTGACGGCTTAGGATATGGAGATAATACAAAGGCAGCCCTTATGACAAGAGGAATTGCTGAAATCAGCCGTCTTGGCATTGCTATGGGCGGTAAAATAGAAACTTTTGCCGGACTTTCCTGTGTGGGTGATTTAATCGTAACCTGTACAAGCCACCACAGCAGAAACCGTAAGGCTGGTTATTTGATTGGAAAAGGTTATTCTATGGATGCTGCAATGGAAGAAGTAAAGCAGGTGGTGGAAGGCGTATATTCTGCAAAAGCAGCACTTGCACTTTCTAGAAAATGCAATGTAGAAATGCCTATTGTGGAACAGATAAATCAAGTATTATTTGAAAACAAATCTCCGGAAGAAGCCGTAAACGATCTTCTGCTTCGTGATAAGACAAGAGAATATTCGGATTTAAAATGGGAGAAATAAGTAAAAATAATATAATTAATATTTTATAACCAAATTAGAACATACTACCAATTAAACAATAATGATGGAGTAGATGAGTTAATTCATATTCATATACCCATCATTATTTATTTTCAAATATATATATATAACTTGGATAACATTAATGATGACATTAATTATAGTTCTATTACCAATATGGTATAATAAAATCCATTGAAATGAACTCTATTTCAATGGATTTGCAGGGTGATTACTATAAATTATAGTAAACTGGTTATTGTATTTTTAAAGTATCTAACATAGCCATGAATCTGGCGCCATGTCCTTCTTCGGCCTCTAAAAAGTATTGGGTTTCTATGAGCAGGATGTCACTTTCGTCTTGTAAGATATAATATTCCCTTATAATAGAGTCCCAATTATACCCTGTCTGTGTTCTTAAATAAATTGTTTTATACTGTTTTTCTCCAATTACTTTATATTTAGTTATGGCGTGAGATAATTGTTCGTCAGCAAATTCTTTTTCCAATTGATCTGCATAATCATCCATTTTCTTATTAGAATATCTGCTTATATTTAAGAATACATATGGATATACATTGGGATCTGGATTCTTAGCCATATAACTGTCAACACCTAATTCCCTTGATAATACATAACGTTCCGAATCATATGCCATTTGATAGCCTGATTCGCTGACATGTATTTTCCCTTTTACGGTTTCTGTAGAGCCTTCTATTTCAACTTTAAGATCTACTTCTTTCCCTTCAAGTTCCGAATTAGCCGAAGTATTCTTTGTTTCGGTTTCAGAAGTAGTTTTTACTGTAGAATCAATAGCAGAGTTCTCATTTAATGTTTTATCCGTTAATTCCGTGTTTTGCTTTTCGTTTTCATTGGTTTCATCCGATAAAGTCGTATCAAGATATGTATTGGAATCTTCAATCTTAACCGGATTCATTTCTATATCTGCCTTAGAACATCCATACAAACTTAAAGTAGTAGTAGTAACTAACATAACAATAAATATTTTTCGTTTCATTTTCCTCATCCTTTTCCTATTTATTTGCATAATAGTTTTTCTATTATATAAGTTTATAATAAACCTTAGTCATATCAAGCAAATAAATAAGTTGTAACAAAGTTGTAAATAAATATATTGGAATATGCTAATTAATAGTGTAAGTAATACATCTTAGGTATTTTACTTCATTGGTAAAATTATTTTTACCATAGTCCCTTTTCCAAGTTCTGATTCGATAATCAGTTCACCATGATGCAGTGATACAATATCTTTACAGATAGACAGACCTAAACCAGCACCGCCAGTTTTTCTAGACCTTGATTTATCTACACGAAAGAATGGTTTTACAACCTCCTCAAGTTTATCCTTTGGAATACCAATTCCATTATCACTTATGGATAGAATAGAATTCTTATTTTCTTCATAAGCTTTAATTTCAATAATTCCACCATTCTCAATGGCTTGAATACTATTTTTTATTAAATTGATTAATAACATATAAATCAGAGTCTTATCTCCTAGGATTATGGGTAAATGAATTTGATGAACTAGTTTTATATCTTTTTCCTCTAGTTGGAGTGTAACAGCATCTGTAATTTCATCTATAAGTGTATTCAGAGGTATTTTAATGAGTTCAATGGATTGCTCCCTGGCAAATGTAATTGTCATAAGCTTTGTATATATATCCTTCATCCGTTTTGCTTCTGTATAGATATTTTTTGCTGATTTTTGTTTTTGTTCGTCAGATGCATTGGCACTAAGTAAAAATTCCGCATAACCTTGTATGGAAGTGAGAGGAGTATTCATTTCATGAGACAAATCATCAATAAATACCTGACGTTCCTTTGCTTTTTGTTCTAATTGTTCCGTTCTATTTTCAATGGCTTCTGCCATATCGTTAAATGCATTTACAACGTCGCCAAATTCATCACTGGTTCGTTTGATTTTAACACTATAATCACCGCCAGATATGGCAATTGCCCCTTTATGAAGAGAATCAATTGGTCTTGTAATCCATTTGGCATAAAGATATGAAAAAATCCCAAGGATTAGTACGAATAAAAAAGCTAAGGCAACGGACATCTGTATACTTTGGTATTTGGCATCATAGATACTTTGTATGTCTCTTATATATATAAGTGTGGATTGGTTGTTATCCAAGAATAATCCGGATAATACAATATAATGGCGATTACCTTCTTCTAAGATCTGAATTGTTTTTGTACCTGATTCTACAGATAAAAAGTTCTTTAAGTCATTTTGTTTAATTAATTCTGAACCTTTGTATACAAATTCACCCTTATGATAAAGTAGAAGATGAATTCCTTTTTCTTCATAATACTCACCATATCTGGCTGCAACAATCTTAATAGTATTCTTGGAGGAAATGTTTAAGTCAACATTGTTTTGAATGGATAACTTAATTAAATCAAATTCATTAATAGACCGCTCCTGTTCTCTTTTAATATTGGAAATATGGCTTTTGTTAATTACAAAGCTTGTACTTATGAATAACGTAGTTAAAGATAGCAGGAGAATACTTAAGAATATTTTCAGCCATAGTTTCATCCTTTAGGAGCCTCCAATCTATATCCGTACTTATAGACAGTTTTTATGACATCTTCCCAATCCAGTTTTTTACGAAGCCTTTGGATGTGCATATCTACAGTTCGTGTTTCTCCAAAGTAATCATAACCCCATGCAGCTTCTAATAATTGTTCTCTGGTAAGTGCCAAATTCTGATTTTGTATTAACACCTCCAATAGTGCAAATTCCTGGGCTGCCAATTCTACCTGCAGATTATTCTTTACAACAGTCCGTTCTGTTAAACTTACCTCTACATTTTTTAATCGAAAATTCTTCTGACCCTTGCCGTTTCTTCTAAGTACTACCTTTATGCGGGCAATCAGTTCCAGCGTCTCAAAGGGTTTTACTATATAATCTTCCGCTCCAAGGTTTAACCCCTTTACCCTGTCTGTAAGGGAACTTTTGGCTGTTAAATAAATAACCGGTATATTCGTTTCTTTAAATTTATCAATCAGTTGGAAACCATCCTTTCCAGGCAGCATAACATCCAGTAAGCATAAATCAATTTCTGTTTGATTCATAGCTTCTAGGGCTTCTTGTCCGTTAAAAGCCTGGCTGCAGGTAAAGCCAACCATATTCAAATTCATAACAATCAGGTCACTAATTGCTTCTTCATCATCTACAACCAAAATGTGTGGCATATTGTAAACCTCCTTGCTTAGATATCAATAGTATAACATAGAATTAATTGTGTTTCATCTTATACAATTGGTTTATAAATAAATTAAGTATTTTAGGATTATATATCAAAATATTGTTAACGAAAAGCCTTTTAAAGGTAACAAATAATGGTAGATATTTGTTTTTTTATCATATATAATATATAGAATAAAAGATATAAATTCCCTAATGTCAAAATCATGAATAGAGTATTAGAAATTAGAAAACATCCTAATGAATATAAAGATGATGAAGAAACTTTGGCATGGTTAGAATCATTGGGTCCCTAGAAGAACAACCGTTAACTGAATATACAAGAACCGTTTTACACTAGTTTAATGGGTTGGGAGTATAATAAGTAGTTTATTTATCATACATTTTAAAGTACAGGAGGCTTTTATGGCTGTATGGAATCCATGGCGGGGATGTCATAAAAAAAGTGAAGGATGTGCCAATTGTTATATACACAGAGCGGATGCTAGAAAAGGAATTGACACTGATAAAATATATAAAACAGAAGAATTTTATAAACCCATAGAAAAAGATAAAAAGGGTAATTATAAAATAAAAAGCGGACAAACCGTATTTTTATGTTTTAACAGCGACTTCTTCGTTGAAGAAGCAGATGATTGGAGAAAAGAAGCATGGGAAATGATGAAAATCCGAGAAGATTTACATTTTCTATTTCTAACAAAAAGAATTGAACGTTTTCCAATTGGATTACCTGAGGATTTTCAGGATGGATATAACAATGTAACAATATGTACTACTATTGAAAATCAAAATAGAGCAGATGAAAGGCTTTCCGTACTAAAAACTCTACCTATTAAGCATAAAATGATAACTATACAGCCTATGCTTGAAAAAATTAATATTCTGGATTTTTTAGATGATACAATTGAATGCGTCGTTGTTGGGGGAGAATCTGGAAGCAATGTAAGGCCTTTAGATTATGAGTGGGTTTTAGACATTAGGGAACAGTGTATAAAGAAGAATGTAAGTTTTGAATTTAGACAGTTGGGTTCCATATTTATAAAAGATGGTAACACTTATAAAGTTTCACGGCAAAATTTATGTGCACAGGCCAGAAAAGCCACTATTAATTATTCTAGAATGTAAGTGTTAAGTGAAGGCCACGATACACTTTTTCTAAGAAATAAAGTTTATAAAACATCATGAGCATATATTATATATAAGAATCGGAGAATGACAAACTTAAATAATAGAAAGAGGCATTAAAAGAATGAAGACACCCATTTTAGAAACAGAAAGATTAATATTACGACCATTTTGTTTGGATGATGCGAAAAATGTTTTCGATTGTTGGGAGAGTGACCCCGATGTTGCCAAATACATGTTTTGGACTAGTCATAATGGATAAAAAGTTCAGTACCTTAATTAGCATTTGAAGCAGGTTGACAAATAAACATTAAAAACTAAAGTGAATTACAAGGAGAAAATTATGGAACAATTAGAAACCGGTAGACTTATTCTACGAGAATGGAATATGAATGATGCAGCAGATTTATACGAATATGCAAAAAGTAAAAAAGTAGGCCCTATGGCTGGTTGGAAGCCCCATGCTAACATAGAAGAAACCAAGAAAATTTTACAAATGTTCATAGAAGAAAATGAGACATGGGCAATCTGCCTTAAAGCAACAGGAAAAGTAATTGGTTCTATAGGGTTGCATTGTTCAAGTAGGGAGCATGAAAGAAGCCTAGGGTACGTTTTATCAGAAGATTTTTGGGGGAAAGGTCTAGTTTATGAAGCTGCAAAATGTATTATGGAATATGCCTTTCGTATTCTAAAACTAGAGATAATATCAGTTGTACATTTTCCATTTAATATTCAATCAAAAAGAGTAATAGAAAAGCTAGGTTTTCAATACATAGAAACAAAAGAAAAAGCCACAAAAATATTCGACGGTACTGAATATGATGATGTATGCTATGCTATAACAAAAGAAGAATTCTATAATTTAAACTTATAATCCCATTAGACTGAGATTTTATATTAGATCAAAATAGCAAAATGGCTATTCTAAATATTATTAAGATATAAATTACTTAATTCTATATAATAATAAAATTTAAAATGATTTATAATCCTTCAGATAATAATTGGAATGTTAAACGATATTAACATATAATGTAGTATATTCTAATTGGAGGGTCCTTAAATGAAAAGTGAAATAGTTCCTGCATTAATTTCCGGAATAATCTCCGTATTAATGTTTGTATACGCATTTTTTACTTCAAAAGAGAAAGGTCCGATATTAACTAATAACTATTTATTTGCCTCAAAAGAAAAACAAGAGAAGATGGATAAAAAGCTGGAGTACCGTCGTGCAACAATTGTTTTTGGATTGTTAGGACTTATATTCTTATTACTGACTTTGCAGATTCTAACTATATGGTTATGGTTAAATTATGCTATAGGAATAGTCGTTATTCTTCTAATTAGTTACGTTGTTAAAATTACAATGGATACTGTATTAAATGGTCCAATTTAATAAAAGGAGTCGAAGATATAACTCCTTTTATCAATTATCATAAGCTGTTCAATTTTTTGATTCAACTTTTATATGCTAAAATCCCTTCATATTTTTCAATATAGATCCTAGCAATAGTGAACAATTGAAATTGTTTTGTATCATGTTTTTAATTCACAAGACGGAAGATAGCCAAATTGATTTTTATAGCATTTTGAAAAATATGAAGGGTTATTAAAACCACACATTTCAGCACATTCTACAATATTTATATTCCCCTTTTTTAATAGTGTCCGGGCATGAAGACAACGGGTGGTAAGGAGATAGCCTTTCAATGTTTGTCCTGTTATTTCTTTAAAAATACGGCAAAAATAGTACTTGCTTATACAAAGCTCAGATGCGATATCGTCTAAGCTAAATTCATTTTTCAAATTCTTATTTATGTATTCAATTGCTTTCTTAATTAATTCTGATTTATTCTTACTGGCAATTCGTTCTTTATTTATTACTATTTGGTTTCGGTATAATAATATATTCATGGTTATACATAATGCTCTAATTGCCCTTTTCCAGTGAAGACGTTTATTTGTTGATTCGCGAATTATTATATTAAATATATTGACTATTTCTGGATCATTGGTTTTTTCACAAAATATATTTTCTGTAATATCAAAGCCGATATCACGGCAAAAATTATTATCCATAATCAAACAATAATAACTGCATTCACTACCATATAATTTTATGTCATGTATATAATTGGAATTTATTATAATTACATCACCGGCTGAAGCTAAAATGATTTCTCCATTGATAGAGATTTCCGCATTGCCTGAAATAAAATACAACATTTCGATATTTATGTGCCAATGGTAGAAGACTTCACTGAAAGAAGAATCCATCTTATAGAAATCAAAAATTATGGGAAAATCCAGCTCCATGAAAGAGTGTAACTCATAAACAAAATCTTTCATAATATAAACACTTCCTTACAATGAGATTATAGTAAAATTGTACCACAAAAATGCGAAAAGATAAATGCAATTTGTGAATATTAATAATCTTTCTTAATGAAAACCTTTGTACAAAGTTGTTAAAATGCAATATTTTATCTTTTTTTCGATAAAAAAGCAATATAGTTTTATTAATTGGCAAAGTAATTTGTTTAATTTTCAGAACATTTTAATTAGAATATAGATAGTGAGATATTTAGTATTATAACTTTTTATTTCTAAATTTTTATCACACAAGCAGAATATACATAATATTGACGAAAGCATGAGGAGGTAAGCAGAAGTGAAAGTGAATTCAGGATGTAAACCGGATAAGGGAAAGAAACCGCCTATGGCAGAAAAGGCTAAAAAGCATCTGTCGAAATACGGTATCGTATACCTGTTTCTCATTCCCGTAATGGTACAATTTATAATATTTTATCTTATTCCTATAATATTTAGTTTTGTGCTTACATTTACGGACTGGTCTATAGTAGGAACACCAAAGTTTAACGGATTGAGCAATTGGAAACGGCTTTTTAATGATGCTATTGCTTGGAAATCTATTAAAAACACAGTAAAGTTTTCTATTTATTATATTGTTCCCACTATGGCATTAGGGTTGTTTTTGGCAGTCATGATATTTGCACAGAAAAAGAAAGTTGGTACTTTTTTTAAAGGCATATTCTTCCTTCCGGTTGTAACCTCCTTTGTAGTTATATCCGGTATATGGAAGTGGATTTTTATGGGTTCAGAACAAGGAATCATAAACCAGGTATTAACATTCTTAGGTCTGAATACGCAGCTCTTCTTGGCCAGTTCCAAGCAGGCATTACTCGTACTGGCAAGTTTAAGTGTATTTAAGGTTGTAGGAAGTACCATGATATATTATTTTGCAGGACTTAACGGTATATCAGAAGAAGTATATGAAGCTGCCAAGATAGATGGGGCAGGAAAATGGAGAATATTCTCAAGGATAACCTTTCCTTTATTAACACCAATACATTTTTACGTAGCAATAGTTACCACCATAGGTTCATTCCAAATATTTGATTCGGCATTTCTTCTTACCAATGGAGGACCTAATTTTTCTACTAACACTATCGTATTTTATATGTATAAGCAAGGATTTTCTTCTTTAAGGTTCGGATATGCCAGTGTTCTTGCCTATGTACTGTTTGTAATAATATTATTGCTGTCCCTTATACAGAAAAAAGTTATAAGGGAAGATCTTGATTAATGGAGGAAACATATTATGGAAAGCAAGAAGACATCATTGATTTCAATTGTACTGTTAACAATATTAGCCATATTATTTCTGACACCTTTTATCATCATGATAATAGGCAGTATGATAAAAATGAAAATACCTGTAGGCAATCCCTTCACCTGGATACAAAAAGACCTGTCATTATTTAACTTTAATTTTATCATTAAAAATTCAGAATATTTGACTTGGATAAAAAACTCACTGGTTATTACAATTATACCTACCGCTTTACAAATGTTTTTTGCTCTGGTTTTAGGTTATATATTTTCTAAAAAGCAATTTAAGGGAAGAAATCTCATCTTTTGGATTATGATGGCTGTTATTATGGTTCCATCACAAATCCTTATTATACCACGCTATATCATGTTTAACAAAATCGGATGGATTAATTCATATATACCACTTATTCTTCCGCGGGTATGGGACATAATGGGGGTATTTTTTGTAAAACAATTTATGCTTCAACTTCCCAAGGAATTGGAAGAAGCTGCATATATAGACGGTGCCAATGATTTTCATATTTTGTTCGGAATTATGGCCCCATTATCTAAATCTGTAATAGCAACGGTTGGTACTTTTGCATTTATAACTTGCTGGAATGATTTCTTGACTCCGCTTATATTCACAACCAGCAAAGAAATGTATCCTATAACGGTTGGACTGGCTTCTCTGCTTACTAAGGAAGGAAACTTTGGAATTGAAATGGCCGGAGCTGTATTTTCCTTTATACCAACTTTCCTAATGTTTTTATTTTTCCAAAAGTATTTTACCAGAGGGATAGCATTCACCGGAATAAAATAAAAAGAGGCGTTAAAGGGCCGGAATCGAGGTTATAATGAAAAGTATTTGTGCATTGAAAGGAAAAATATGTATTATAGAAAGAGAAATACCTAATATAAAAGATAATTTTATATTGGTTAAAACAAGCTATACAGCTATAAGTCCGGGAACGGAGTTAACTATGACTAAGAACAGCGGGAATGAACTTGTTAATCTTGGATATAGCGCTTCTGGCGAAGTGGTGGAGGTTGGAGAAGGAGTAGATTACATAAAACCCGGTGATAGGGTTGCCTGTTATGGGGCGCCGTATGTGTCTCATAGTGAATATCTATTGGTACCTAAGACCTTATGCGTTAAAGTTCCTGATAGCCTTGGGTTAAAAGAAGCAGCTTTAGTTGGTTTGGGAGCTATAGCTATCCATGCATTACGGCAGGCTCGTTTACAGTTTGGGGAAATTGCAGTGGTATCAGGTCTTGGTATATTTGGGCAGCTTATAGGCCAGATAGCCAATGCTTCAGCATTACGAGTTATTCCTCTGAATAATACAGAAAAAAGAGCGGAATTGTTTGAAAAAATTACTGGAATAAAAACATTCGTTAATGAAGCTGATATGGAGGATTACATTAAAAAAATATCTTGTGATCGGGGAGCAGATGCTGTGTTTTTATGTGCCGGCAGAAGTGCAGGATATCAGACTAACAAAAGTATGGAGTGGTTAAGGCATAGAGGCAAAAGTATTATCGTAGGGGATATAGAGCCTCACTATGATAGGGGCCTTATGTTTGATAAAGAAATAGAAATAATGATTTCTAAAGCAGGCGGTCCGGGAAGATACGATAAAGTCTATGAATTTCAAGCAATTGATTACCCATACGGTTATGTAAGATGGACAGAAGGCCGTAATATGGAAGAGTTTATAAGGCTGGTTGCTGAGAATAAGATAATAGTTGAGGATTACATAAATGATAGCATAAAGATCAATGATGCAGAGTCTGCATACCCAGAGTTAGAAACAGGAACTTATGCAGGTCTGACAAAAATAATATCTTATATATAGAGGTGATGGCAGAAATGAATTATGTTGAAAGTTTAAAAGAAAGCATGTATATACCATCTGAAGAGTTAGTTGATGATATGAAAGAAATAGATGGGGATATTATGATTTTGGGAGTTAGTGGTAAAATGGGGCTTAATCTGGCTAAGTTAGTTAAAAGAGCTTCAAATAAATCAGAAAGCATGAAAAAAATATATGGTGTGGCAAGATTTTCAGAGAGTGATGGTATTCGGGAAGAACTTGAGTCTGAGGGAATAGAAACTATAAAATGCGATTTTATGTCAGAAAATCAACTGGAAGGTCTTCCAAAAGTAAAAAATGTTATATATATGGTGGGATATAAATTTGGTACCGTAGGAAATGAAGACTATGCCTGGGCCATAAACTCATATCTTCCGGGAAGGATAGCCAGCAAATATAAAGATTCCAATATAGTTGCTTTTTCTACGGGATGTGTGTATCCACTGGTTAAGATGTCTGAAGGAGCACCTTCCGAGGAGTTTCCCCCGGAAGCAGTGGGGGAATATGCACAGTCCTGCTTAGGCAGAGAAAGAATATTTCAATATTTTTCAAAACAGAATAAGACACCAACGACTATATTTAGGTTAAATTATGCCATAGATCTAAGATACGGTATCGTATCGGAGATTGCTCAGTCAGTTCTAAATGAGTGGCCCATTGATTTAACTATGGGCCATGCAAATGTTATATGGCAGAAAGATGCTTGTGAGATGGCGATAAGATCTCTCCGTGTAGCAAGTACACCGGCAAATATAATTAATGTTACGGGACCTGAAACTGTTTCTATAAGATGGATGGCGGAAAGATTTGCAGAGAAATTTAATAAAACTCCTAAATTTATAGGTAGTGAATCAGATATAGCTTTGCTTAGCAACGCTTCTAAGGCTCATGCAATATTCGGATATCCTAAAACCACTATAAGGGAGATGATAGATATTACATCAGAATGGTTGCTAAATGGCGGAGACACAATAGACAAACCCACACATTTTCAAGAAAGGCAGGGCAAATATTAGATGGCAAAAGGATTGGATAGAGATATTTTAAATCTTCTCAGGACAGGAACAGTTATACCAGCCTGCCCACTGGCTATTACTAAGGACAGGGTATTTGATGAATTCACCCAAAGAGTTTTGCTTCATTATTATCTTGAGGCAAAGGCAGGTGGAATTGCAGTTGGTGTACATACTACACAATTTAATATAAGGGATGCTAAACACAATCTCTATGAGAGATTACTAGGGGTGGTACATGATGAAATTATAAGCTCAAATATACAGAGGCCTTTTATAAAAATTGCAGGAGTATGCGGCGAAACAGAACAAGCAAGAAAAGAAGCTATGACTGCTGGAAAAATAGGATACGATATGGTTTTACTTAGTATGGGAGGACTGAATTCTTATACGGAGTATGAAATTTTAGAAAGGACAAAAAGAATTGCAGATATTATGCCGGTTTTTGGATTTTATCTTCAACCTAATGCCGGTGGAAGAAGATTCAGCTATGAATTTTGGAAGAAATTTGCGGACATTGAAGGCGTTTTGGCAATAAAAACAGCTCCCTTCAACCGCTATGACACATTAGATGTACTTAGAGCTGTGTGCAGCTCCAACCGCTGTGAAGAAATCTCAATATATACAGGAAATGATGATAATATTGTTGCTGATTTACTTACAACCTACAAATTTAACATTAATGGTCATGTTATAGAAAAAGAAATTTGCGGTGGTTTACTGGGGCATTGGGCAGTATGGACCAGTAAAGCAGTGGAGCTGCTTGAAAAGATAAAAAAAGCTAAAGAAACAGGGGCCGGTTTTGAAGACCTTTTACGCTTGGGAACCCAAATTACAGACTGTAATGCTGCTTTTTTCGATGTAAATAATAATTTCTTCGGATGTATACCAGGAATAAATGAAATATTAGCAAGACAAGGGCTGCTTAAAGGCAATTGGTGTTTAGATGAAAAAGAAATATTAGGGGAAGGCCAAATGGAAGAGATAGACAGAGTTTATATGTCATATCCGGAACTAAATGATGATAAGTTTATTGCTGATAATATAGAAAAGTGGAAAGAAATAGTAAGGGTAAAGTAAGAACAGACGGTAAATGGGTGAAAGGAGCATGGTCATATATATGAAAAAACTTAGAGTGTGTATGATAGGCTGTGGGAGAATATCAGAAATGTACGCACAGGTGTTTAAAGAGTTGAGTGATCTTGCAGAAGTAGTTTATGCTGTAGATACAGACTTAAATAAAGCGAAAACATTTGCAGAGCAGTTTAATGGCTGTAAAGCAATTAATGATTACAGACAATGTATGGGTGACAGTATAGATGTGGCTCATATAGCAACACCACACTATTCACATCATGAAATTGCTATAGAGTTGATGAAGAACAAAATACATGTTCTTACAGAAAAACCAATAGCTATAAATATTCCTAATGCAGACAGAATGATTTCTGCCGCTGAGGAAATGGGAATAAAACTGGGAGTGATATTTCAGACAAGATATGCAAAGGGATGTACTCACATCAAGAATATAATTGATTCAGGGAAATTAGGAAAAATAAACTGTGCAAGATCATACTTATCCTGGTCAAGGGATAAATCTTATTATGCCGATTCGGATTGGAAAGGTACATGGGAAAAGGAAGGGGGAGGAGTTTTAATTGATCAGGCAATACATTCTATAGACAGAATTCAGTGGTTGGTAGGAAGTGATGTAGAATGGGTAGAAGGTAATATAAGTAACAGAAATCATGAATATCTGAAAGTCGAGGATACTGCTGAAGCTCTGGTAAAATTCCGGAACGGCTGTTTATATCATTTGTATGCTACAAACTGTTTTGGCTATGATGCACCAATAGAATTAGAAGTAGTTGGTGAATATGGAAAAGTGGGAATGAAACAGGATCTGGCTTGGGTGGATATTGATGGGGAAGAGTACTATGAGATAATAGAAGAAAATGATGAAGTAATACCAGGAAAAGCTTATTGGGGAAATACTCATATTACACAGATAAGAGATTTTTACACATCAGTAATTAACAATTCACCGGTAAAAATAGATGGCAGAGAAGGAAAGAGGGCTCTTGACATAATCCTGTCCATATACGAATCTTCAATAAAAAATAAAAGAATATATAAAGATATTATGGAAATAGGAGGTAATCATGATTAGAGTAGGTATTATAGGATGTGGCGGAATTGCTCATGCACATGCTGAATGTTATAAGCATATACATGAAGCCGAAGTAGTGGCTGTAGCCGATGTAATAAAAGAGCGTGCTGATAAAATGGCAGATTATCTGGGTGCACTAGCATTATATAATGGAGATGAAATTTTTAACAGGAAAGATATTGATATGGTAGATATATGCATTCCAACAAGCATGCATTGTGAATATGCTGTAAAGGCTGCCCAGGCAGGACTTCATATACTATGTGAAAAACCTATAGCCTTGACAATGGAAGAAGGTAAGAAGATGCGTGATGCAGCAGAAAAAGCAGGGGTTAAGCTTATGATAGCACATGTGCTCCGCTATTTTCCGGAATATGAAGCTGCAAAAATGATTATGGAAAACGGTGATATAGGACGCCCTGTTATGGTGAGAACCTACCGTGGGGGAGTACATCCCGGAAGGATAAGGGAATGGTATGAAGATATAAATTTAAGCGGTGGCGCTATTCATGATATGACAATCCATGATATAGATTTTCTTATGCACTGTTTTGGAGATGTGAAAGAGGTTTATGCAAAGGGAAATGCTTATAAACATGAAAGATATAATGAATATGATGTTGTGATGTTGGAATTTAAAAATGGTGTTATTGCACATATCGAAGGGGATTGGTCAAAGCCAGCAGGTTCTCCTTTTACAACCAAATTAGAAATTGTAGGAACAGAAGGGATTTATCAAAGCAACTCAGAAGATTCGATTCCAATTATTTGTCAAATCGAAAATACGGAATCCGGTGCATCGGATGGAGTAGCCATACCGGAAAGTCCTTTGACAGCAAGAACCAATCCCTATGCTAAGGAAATTATCGATTTTATAAAAGCTATAGAAAATAACACAGATACACCTATATCCTGCAACGATGCCATAAAAGCAGCTTATATATCTTTATGCGCAATGGAATCTATGAAGACCGGTAAAAAAGTATATCCAAAGGAGGTGGTATAAATGAATCTGGCAATAATAGGGTGTGAACATATTCATGCCGATTCCTATATAGAAGAGGCGTTAAATATAAGAAATATTAATCTTATTGGTCTTGCAGAGCCTGATACAGTAGTGGGAAGACCCTTAGCTGACAAATATGGTATAGAGTATTATGACAAATATTCTGATTTGATATTTTCCAAAGAAGTGGATACTGTATGTATATGCTCATCTAATATAAAACATGCTGAACTTACTATAGAGGCTGCCAAGGCCGGAAAACATGTGATTGTGGAAAAACCCATAGCAACCACTATTGAAGATGGTAATAAAATGATAGAAGCCTGTAAGATGAATGGTGTGAAACTTATGGTGGCGTTGCCATGCAGATATATTCCGTCTATAGTTAGGGCGAAAGAAATTATAGATAATGGTGAAATTGGTGAAATAGTAGCCATAACCGGAACTAATCATGGTACTATGCCGGGAGGATGGTTTGTAGATAAAGAAAAATCCGGAGGCGGTGCTATAATTGACCATACAATACATGTAGCAGATATAATGCACTGGTTCTTAGACAAAGAGGTTGAAGAAGTCTTTGCTAAAGGCGGAAGGTACATACATGATATACCGGTGGAAGACACAGGTCTAATATTTATGCAATTTAAAGATGGTCCTTATGCTACATTGGACACATCCTGGAATAGGCCAAAATCATTTCCTACCTGGGGAGATGTAACTCTTAACATTATAGGTACAAAAGGAAGCATAAATGTGGACTCATTTAAGCAACATGGCAATTTGTATTCTAACAAACATACAAAGAGTCTGCAAAGCTATTGGGGTGATGATATGAATCGGCTTATGTTGGAAGATTTTGCAGATGCTATCGATAATGACAGGTTATCGCCAATATCTGGAGAGGATGGGTTATTTGCTTTAAAAGTTGCTATTAAGGCTTATGAGTCTATAGAAAAAGGAATACCTGTAAAAGGGTAATAGCTTAATGAAACTAAAGTAATAATTTTAGCAATTTACTAACATGAGTATCAGGTACAGTATAATATGGCAATTTAGTTATATTAATTGGCAAGGCATTTAGTTTACTAATTATATATATTGTACTAAAATACAACTGTCAGGGTGATGATATATAGGAAATATATACAGATTAACGAGGGAATGTATATTATCATTTTGGCAAAATTAAAAATTAGGGAGGAAAATTTATGTTGAAGAAGGTATTAAAAATGTTGGTTGCAGTCAGCCTGTCAATAGTGGTTTTGACCGGTTGTAATTCAACCAAAAAAGTTGATACGTCAGATTCTGCCGTATCGGCAACGGGGGAAGAAACTAAGGGTACAGATACTGCTGATTTAGAAAAAACAGAGTCAACTGATACCAATGAGAGCTTCACACTTACAGTATGGACACATCCATTTGTATCCACGGATTTAGCTGATAATCAAAACAAAGTTTTTGATGATATGGCAACAGAATTTAAGAAAACATATCCAAACGCAACTATAGTATTTGAAGAAATTCCTTGGAAAGGCAGGGAAGAAAAAATGCTTGCGGCTTTAGCAACAAACGAAGGCCCGGATATTTTTTATCTCATACCTGACATGATGACTCAATTTGCTGATAAAGAGGTTCTTGCACCTGTAGATGAGCTTTTGGGTTCAGATTTTGATTACTCAGACTTTTCAAAAACTTCCATAGAGGCCGTATCATATAATGGTCATTTATATGGACTTCCAATTTTAAGAGAAGTTCAGACAATGTTCTATAATACGGATATACTGGCTAAGATTGGCGGCAGTGCGGATGATCTCCCGGATACTATTGAGGAGTTCAATAAGCTGGCAGATGCAGCAGTTGCAGGAGGATACTATGCCCGTACCTTCGAAGGTGGAAATTCACTAAATGCCACTCTTTATCCTTACATCTGGGCCTTTGGCGGTGATATAATAGGTGAAGGTAACAAAATACTTATTAATAGTGCTGAATCAGTAAAAGCTTGGGAAGAGGTAAAAAGACAATATGATTCAGGTTATTTCCCAGCAGACTCCATAACCTCAATAGATCAGTCTTCTATGTTTCTGGAAGGAAAAGCATTAGCCTCCTTTAGTTCAGCGTACATGCTGACCTTAATGGAAAGCCAGGGAATGAATAATTATGTAATAGGACCTCCACTTGAAGGAGTTACCTTTGGTGTAACAGGGATGTTCGTAGTGTCCTCTAAATCACCTAACGCCGACAAGGCCGCACAATTATTAAGTGTTATGACAAATACAGAGAATCAAAGGGCATTTAACTCCCTTACGGGGTATATACCATCAAGAGCTTCTGCATTGGATATTTATGATTCCAATGCTCCAATGAAAGAATTAGCCCAATATGTAAGTCTTGCTAAACCTGGTGTAATTCATTCAACAGCAAGAGTATTTATGCCAAATGTAACAGCACAGTTACAAGCTATGCTGGAGGGAAGCCTGACGCCTCAAGAAGCAGCAGATGCAGCAGCGGATATGATAACAATGGAAATGAACTAAACATATATTGTGTATAAATAGAATTATGGGTAGGTACAGTTTATTCTGTTTCCTATCCATAATTTTATTATATATTCCCTTAGTCTGACCTAATAAAACGAGTCATGAAATGAAATCTTATTGCATATGTTTAGATATAACTGAAAGGAGGACGGCATATGTTAGAACAATTATCGTCACTTGACTTATCAAATCAAATATACGATGTATATAATGATATTAAGGCTAGGACAGGCGGTGAAATATACATAGGCGTGGTAGGGCCGGTTAGAACTGGAAAATCTACTTTTATCAAACGATTTATGGATCTATTGGTAATACCCAATATAGAAGACGAATATAGTCGGGGTAGAGCCATCGATGAACTACCACAAAGCGCAGCAGGTAAAACCATAATGACGACAGAACCAAAGTTTATACCGAAAGAAGCTGCTGAAATCAATTTAGGAGAAGGAACTAAAGTAAACATACGTCTTATTGATTGTGTTGGCTACATGGTAAATGGCGCATCGGGCCATATTGAGAATGAACAGGAACGTTTGGTGAAAACTCCGTGGTTTGATTATGAAATCCCATTTACCCAAGCTGCGGAACTTGGTACACAAAAAGTTATTAATGATCACTCTACAATCGGCATTGTAGTAACAACAGATGGAAGTTTCGGCGATATACCAAGAGAAAATTATATTCCGGCAGAAGAGAAGACTATAAATGAATTAAAGAGATTAAGAAAACCTTTTATTGTATTACTTAATACCAATAGGCCTTATTCCGAGAGTACCATTGATCTGGCAAATGAAATTGCTGCAAAATATAATGTTACTGTTTTGCCGGTTAATTGCGAGCAGCTGAAAAAAGATGACATTCATAGAATCATGATTAACATATTATCTGTATTTCCGGTATCCGAAATTGATTTTTACATACCTAAATGGGCTGAAATGTTACCGGATGATCACTGGTTAAAACAAGATTTAATCAACTCCATTAAAGAATTAATGAGAAACGTTTCATTGATCCGTGATGTAAAAGCAGAAAACATGGAAACCAATAGTGAGTATGTTAAAAAATTCAAAATCGATAAGATTGAAATGGAGAATGGTTCCGTAAGAGTTACGGTGGATTTTGATGATGTTTATTATTATAATATCTTAAGCGACTTAATTGGTGTGCCAATCAGTGATGAATATCAGCTGATTGCTACTTTAAGAGAGCTTGCCAATATGAAGAACGAATATGAAAAAGTAAGCAATGCTTGTCAGGATGTCCGCACAAGAGGATATGGTGTAGTTACTCCTTCCAGAGAGGAAATTACGATAGAAGAACCTGAGGTTATGAAACATGGTAATAAATATGGTGTTAAGATTAAAGCCACAGCGCCATCCATTCATATGATCAAGGCAAATATTCAAACTGAAATTGCTCCTATCGTAGGGACTCAAGAACAGGCAGAAGATTTAATTGCTTACATTAATAAGAATGCTGCTGAAGAGCCGGAAGGAATCTGGGAAACTAATATATATGGAAAGTCCATTAAACAATTAGTAGATGACGGCATCAATACTAAGATTAATAAAATGTCTGACGAAAGCCAATTAAAACTTCAGGAAACTATGCAAAAGATTATCAATGACAGCAATGGCGGCATTATTTGCATCATTATATAACCATAAATAAGCGGATAAATACATCCGCTTTTTTTATTTTTTAAGAAATATTAATATTTTCGTAAGATATTCTACGCATATAGAATAAAATATAGGATTTTGTTGATGCAGTAATTATTTTTTTAATAATTTTATAAATTTAACCTAAGAATTAAAAAAAGTTTGACATTTAGTTGACAAAATTATGAACCATTGTTATAATAACCCTGTAATAGATTTAATATATTTGTAACAACTTAATTTGCATTGAAATACCACCATTATGTTACAAGTAATTTAAACCAAATTATCGGAGGATTACCATGAACCAAAATTTAACGAAGTTCTTAAAAATTTCGACCTTTTGTGTGGGCGGATTGGTGTTATGTTCTCTTAATGCCTCAGTTGCCAAGGCAGAGACTGTAGTTGGTGAAAAAGCTGTTGCAGGAATTACTGTACCACTTGAGAGATACAGCGAAGTAAGTGAAGCTGTTAAAAACAAAGAAATTGAACTTGCCGATCAATACAACTATACCAATTTAGGTATTGCTAATGTAGAAAATCATTTAAATATAAGACAAAAACCTGGAGAAGACCAAAAAATCATCGGTAAATTACCGAAGAATGCAGGATGTACTATTCTTGAAACAGATGACAACGGTTGGGCAAAGATTAAATCAGGAAAAGTTACTGGTTACGTAATGAGTTCCTACCTTATCACAGGTAATGAAGCAGTAGCTTTAGCAAAGAAAGTAGGAGGTGTTGTAGCTACTGTTAATACCACAACTCTTAATGTGAGAGCAGAAGCTGGACTCTTATCAAAAGTAATTACCAGTGTACCTATTGGTGAGGAATTTGAAGTACTTGATTTCGATGATGAATGGGTTAAAATCGGAGTAGACCAGGATAAGGGCTACGTATCTAGACAGTATGTTGATTTAACATATGAACTTATAAAAGGTGTTTCTGTAGAAGAAACAGTTACTGGAGTTTCCGGTATTCGAGCTCAAATTGTAGCTTATGCAAAACAATTTGTAGGTAACCGTTATGTATGGGGCGGTAACAGTTTAACAAATGGAACTGACTGTTCCGGTTTTGTACATTTAATTTATAGGAACTTTGGATATTCCATTGCACGTCAATCTACTTCTTTATCTCATAATGGAACAAGAATTAATCCATCCAGTGTAAAACCTGGTGACTTGGTATTCTACGGTAATGGCAGTTCAATTAATCATGTTGCTATGTATATTGGCAATGGCCAGATTGTTCATGCCAGTACTACAAGAACAGGAATAAAGATTTCTAATATGTATTATAGAAATCCAATCACTGCAGTTAGAATTATTAATGATTAATAAAATATAGGGACCGTTACAAAACTGTCATTCTGAGCTTAGAATTCAGCTATGCTGAGTTTTAAGCGAAGGATCTCATTATATGATGAGGTTCTTCGGCAGCTCTCAGAATGACAGTTTATTATTTTATGGAATCTATTTCTCTAATTTGATAATTCTTTAGAATTTCTTAAATTGATTAGAATACTATAAAGAATGTCATTCTATAATTGACATACATTTTGGAAAAATTTATAATGACCTTTGAGAGTATCTTTAATTTGAAAAACATTCCGAATATCAAAGTTATTTCAATATTAAAAGTATTCATAGAAAGTATTACAAAAGCACGTCTTATATTTTAACTTTAAAACAAAGAAAGGTACGGATATTAATATGGAATTTGTTTATATTACAGGTGCACTTATTGTTGGACTTATCATTAAGAGTATCTATGATTCAAAAAACAGTAAAATAAAATTAATTGAAAAATTAAAACAACAATGGGGGGAAATACCTGAACAAGAATATACCGTTGATAGCTTGGTATCTATAGCAAGTTATTATCGTTCTGTTCAAAATGATTCACAGGATGTGGATGATATTACATGGAATGACGTTTCCATGGATGATATCTTTATGTTAATTAATAATACAAACAGTTCTATTGGTGAAGAATATCTGTACTCTGTATTAAGAAAAATAAAATATGACGAAAAAGAGTTAAGAGAGAGAAACCGTCTTATAGAATTCTTTCAGAAAAATTCCAAGGAAAGATTAGAAGTTCAAATCGCTCTTCGCAGGATGGGAAAATTAAAGGATATCTCGGTTTTTGAATATATTAATCGTTTAGACCATCTGGATGTAACAAGTAACATCCCTCATTATTTAATGATTATAGGATTGCTTGGTTCCATTGCTTTGATATTCTTTAATCCTCCTTTGGGCGGCTTTTTAACTTTTGCTATGGTTACCAACAATATGATTCAATATTATCGCAAAAAAGCCCAGATTGAAGCTTATTTAAATGTATGCTCCTATATTATAAGATTATTAGGTTGTGTAAAAGATTTTTCAAAATTAAATGTTCCGGAAATAAAAGAATACATCACCCAATTGGAAGAAGCCAGCCAGAAATTCGATCAGTTTAAAAAAGGTGCCAGGGTGGTAGCTGGTAAGAATCCAAACGGTGATATGCTCGACATTGTATTAGATTATGTACGTATGTTATCCCATACGGACTTAATCAAATTTAACTCCATGCTTACTTGTTTTAAAAACAATCGTAAAACTTTAAATAACATGTTTGTAACCATTGGTACTCTGGATAGTATGATCGCAGTTGCATCCTTTCGAACTATGTTGGATTATTATTCTTTACCGGAACTTGTATCCGGGGGAAAACCATTTTTACAGGCAGAAGAGTTATTCCATCCTATGATTGATGAACCTGTTGCCAATTCCATATCTGAAGAACGATGCATATTAATAACTGGTTCCAATGCTTCGGGTAAATCAACATTTATTAAAACACTTGCTATAAATGCTATTCTTTCTCAAACAATCTTTACCTCCATGTGTAAATCCTATAAGGCAAGCTATTTTTATGTTGCTTCCTCAATGGCTTTACAGGATAATTTGTTAAACAAAGAAAGTTATTATATTGTAGAGATAAAATCACTAAAACGTATCCTGGATAAATTAAACTCAAACATTCCAACATTATGTTTTGTTGATGAAGTATTAAGAGGTACTAATACTTTAGAACGTGTTGCTGCTTCCTCCCGGATTCTATATAGTTTTTCCCAGGCAAATGCTTTATGTTGTGCGGCAACGCATGATATTGAATTAACACATATTTTAGAAAAACATTATTCCAATTATCATTTCCAGGAACAAGTGGTTGACAATAATGTACTATTTGATTATAAACTGCAGGCAGGAAGAGCAATCTCTAGAAATGCAATTAAGCTTCTCAGTGTCATGGGGTATTCAGAAAGCATAATTGAAAGTGCTACTAAAGCGGCAAATCAGTTTTTAGAAGAAGGAAATTGGTATAATATAGAATAAGATTTCCTATAAAAAAGTTATTAATCACCTTGACTGTTTACCGGGAGGAACTATGTTTGGTTACGTAAATATATATAAACCAGAATTAAAAATGAAAGATTTTTATAAATATAAAGCTTATTATTGTGGTCTATGCAAAACCTTAAAAGATAAGTATGGTTCTTTCGGACAAATGACGTTGACATACGATATGACTTTTCTTATTATATTACTAACTTCCCTTTACGAAAGTAATACGGAGCATGAGATACACAGATGCATTGTACACCCGGTAAAAAAGCATGATACACTCTGTAATGAAATTACGGATTATGCAGCCGACATGAATATTGTTCTTTCTTATTATCATCTGCTGGATAACTGGCAGGATGATAGAAGTATTGCAGGCTTTACTGGTACAAAATTATTGAATAAGAAGTTTAAAATGATCTGTAATAAATATCCCAGGCAATGTCAGGCAATCAGCAACAGTTTAAATCTGCTGAAAGAATGTGAACAAAATAATGACCAGAATATTGATCTGGTTTCCCGTTGTTTTGGTGAACTAATGTCCGAATTGTTTGTATACAAACAGGATATGTGGGAACCTACATTAAAAAAATTCGGTTTCTTTTTGGGTAAGTATATTTATGTTATAGATGCTTATGAAGACTTGGAAGAAGATATAAAAAAAGGCAGATACAACCCCTTAAAATCTGCTTTTCAAAAAGATACCTATGAGACAGAATGCAAGAATATACTTAATATAATGATAGCAGAATGTACCGGTGAATTCGAAAAACTACCATGCTTATTGGACGGGGACATTTTAAGAAACATCTTATATGAGGGAGTTTGGACGAAGTTTAATTCTATCCAAAAGAAAAAATCAGAGGTTATTCAGAAATAATACCATGCATTACGCAGAAAAGAGGAAGATATGATAATAGACCCATATAAAGTGCTTGGTGTCTCACCTAGTGCATCTAATGATGAAATTAAAAAGGCTTATAGAGAATTAAGCAGAAAATATCACCCGGATTCGTATGTTGATAATCCATTGTCTGATTTAGCAGAAGAGAAATTTAAAGAGGTTCAGGAAGCATACGATCAAATAATGAGAGAAAGAGAAGGCGGTTATTCAGGAGGTCAAAGTACCTATTCCAGTAACAGTGCAGATGAACCAGTTGAAATGACTGCTGTTTACAACTATATTAACTCCGGACATTATAGAGAGGCCTTAAATGTTCTATCAGGTATCGGCAATCGTACTGCCAGATGGTATTTTTACAGTGCCATAGCAAATGCTAATATTGGAAATAACTATGAAGCATTAAACCATGCTCAAACAGCCGTTAACATGGAGCCGGGCAATCCTGAGTATAGAAATTTATTAAATCAGTTGCAATTTAGAGGACAAAGATATCAGAACACCCGCTATGGCGGTGATACCGTTTTTGGAACCGGTAATTTATGCTGTGATCTATGGTGTGCAGACACCTTATGTGAATGTATGGGAGGAGATTTGTGCCGATGTATCTAGGGGCAAAAAAGATGGCATTCTTAGGTCTTTTACTTGCTATATCCGTAGTACTGGTTATATTAAGTGGAGTATTTGAATTTAATACTATTTTTCTGCTGGCCGGAGCATCATTCTGTATAGGTATTGCAATACGGGAGTGCGGCATCAGGCTGGGGCTTGGCTTTTTTATAGGAAGCAGCATCTTAAGTTTTTTTATGGCATCCAATAAATTCTATTGCATAACTTTTTCAGCTATGGGATTATATATTCTGATCAATGAATTTGCATGGGAAAAACTTAGTAAAATAAGAAACAGAAACCTAATATTATGGGTGATTAAATATAGTATATTCAATATTATTTATCTGCCATCTGTGATTATTATGCCTCATCTGTTCTATCAGGGAACAATACGAAGGGAAATATGGGCTTTGGTTATCCTTGGGGGACAGATTGCTTTATTTATATTTGATAAAGCCTACGATTATTTTCAGACTTATGTTTGGGGAAAATTCAGAAGGCGCTTCCATATATTTAACTAGAATTAGAAGGAAGGGCCCTCCCGGATGGGATAAAATGCAAGTGAATCAAAGCATTATTACTTTTCAAACTATGAATATTATGTTATAATACTTACGTTAAACCAATACCTATAAAAGCAGGAATAACATACTTGCGGAAACAAGATAAACATAAAAGTTATGTAACGACCAGGCTGTCGCAAACAATAAACTGTCATTCTGAGAACGCTTTTAGATCGGAATGACAGTTTTGCAACAGCCCTTTATATTTTAAAATTATTAGTAAAAGGGAGTAATTTATGAAGGTTACTATTTATACAGATGGTGCAGCGAGAGGAAATCCGGAGGGTCCGGGTGGCTTTGGGACAATCCTTGTATTTGTTGATTCCAAAGGCCAGGAGCACATAAGGGAGCTTTCAGGGGGATATAAGAAAACAACCAACAACCGAATGGAATTAATGGCAGCAATAGCAGGCCTGGAAGCATTGACAAAACCATGTGAAGTAGAGTTATATTCTGATTCACAATATCTGGTGAAAGCATTTAACGAGCACTGGTTGGAGGGGTGGATTAAAAAAGGCTGGAAACGTGGCAAAAACGAACCGGTTAAAAACGTAGATTTATGGAAACGGCTGCTAGAAGCCATGAAGCCTCATAAAGTTAACTTTATCTGGGTAAAAGGACATGCAGGGCATCCTCAGAATGAACGATGTGATGTTTTAGCAACCTCTGCTGCGGATGGAGATGAGCTGATGGATGATGTAATCCTTTAGAATACACAAAAAACAGAAAAGATAAATAAATAATATACCATACGTTTAGAAGGGACGATTAACTATGGCAGAATTAACACCAATGATGCAGCAATACATGGAAATAAAAAGCCAATATAAAGATTGTATCTTATTTTACCGTTTAGGGGATTTTTATGAAATGTTCTTTGAAGATGCACAAATTTGTTCGAAAGAACTTGAGATAACTTTAACAGGGAAAAACTGCGGTCTTGAGGAGAGGGCTCCTATGTGCGGGATACCCTATCATGCGGTGGACGGTTATTTAAGCAAATTAATAAGCCGTGGTTATCATGTTGCCATATGCGAACAGGTAGAAGATCCAAAGGCTGCAAAGGGAATTGTCCGAAGAGAGGTCATAAGAATTGTAACACCTGGAACTAATATCAATCCTCAGGCATTGGATGAAAGCAAAAATAATTATCTAATGGGGATCGTACATACTACAAATGCCTATGGAATTAGTACGGTGGATGTAACCACAGGTGATTTTTATGTCACGGAAGTAGACTCTGACAGAAAATTACTGGATGAAATCACAAAATTTAATCCTTCTGAAATCATATGTAACAATACCTTTTTAGTAAGTGGTGTGGATATAGATGACCTAAAAAGCCGGCTTCAGATTTCTATATCCAATCTGGAATCCTGGTATTTCGATGATGAGGGATGTGTCAAATCTCTAAAGGAACATTTTAATATTTCTTCTTTAGACGGTCTTGGTTTAGGGGATTATAGCATTGGTGTTATTGCTTCCGGTGCTGTATTACAGTATTTATATGAAACACAGAAGAATTCCTTAACTCATTTGACTAAAATTACACCCTATGTTACAAGTAAATATATGCTATTAGACAGTTCCACAAGACGTAATCTGGAATTAACAGAAACCTTAAGGGAAAAGCAAAAGAGAGGTTCTCTTCTTTGGGTACTGGATAAAACAAAGACTGCCATGGGTGCCAGATTATTAAGAAATTATTTGGAACAGCCATTAATTGATAAAAAAGAAATCAATATCCGTTTGGATGCCATAGCGGAATTAAACGATAGTGTAATTACAAGGGAAGAAATACGGGAATATTTAAATCCTATCTACGACTTAGAACGTTTGATGGGACGAATTAGTTATAAAAGCGCGGGACCTAGAGATTTAATTGCCTTTAAGTCCTCCTTATCCATGCTTCCTCATATTAAGGTTTTATTAAATACCGCTGTCAGTGATTTGTTAAAAAATATTTATAATAATTTAGATGCATTGGAAGACCTTTACCACTTAATTGAAACATCTATAGTTGAAGAACCTCCCATTACTGTAAGGGAAGGAGGCATCATCAAAGATGGTTTTCATGAAGAAGTTGATAAGCTTCGTAAAGCAAAAACAGAGGGGAAAACCTGGCTTGCCCAATTGGAAAGCAGGGAAAAAGAAAAAACAGGAATTAAGAATCTTAAAATTAAGTTTAATAAAGTCTTTGGATATTACCTGGAAGTAACTAATTCCTATCAAAACCTGGTTCCGGAAAATTGGATCCGAAAGCAAACCTTAACCAATGCAGAACGTTACACAACATCTGAATTAAAAGAATTGGAAGATGTAATTCTAGGTGCCGAGGATAAATTATTCTCTTTGGAATATGATTTATTCTGTGAAGTCCGTGAAAAAATCGCAGCGGAAGTAAGCCGTATACAGCAAACAGCTAAAGCCGTTGCAAAACTGGATGTGTTTACATCCTTAGCCTTAGTTGCTGAAAGAAATAATTTTACCAGACCAGCTATTAATGAAGAAGGTGTTATTGACATCAAAGACGGACGGCATCCGGTTGTTGAAAAAATGATATCCAACGATATGTTTGTTGCTAATGATACTTACCTCGATAATAAGGAGAAGCGAATCTCCATTATTACCGGCCCCAACATGGCAGGAAAATCAACCTACATGAGACAAACTGCGTTGATAGTGTTAATGGCTCAGGTGGGAAGTTTTGTACCTGCTTCCTATGCCAATATCGGTATCGCAGACCGAATTTTTACACGTGTGGGTGCATCGGATGACTTAGCTTCCGGTCAAAGTACCTTTATGGTGGAAATGACGGAAGTAGCCAACATACTTAGAAATGCAACGAAAAACAGCCTGCTTATCTTAGATGAAATCGGAAGAGGTACCAGTACTTTTGACGGATTAAGTATTGCATGGGCCGTAGTAGAACATATCAGCAATCCAAAGTTATTGGGAGCAAAGACATTATTTGCCACCCATTACCATGAACTGACGGAACTAGAAGGTAAATTAGACAGTGTAAATAATTATTGCATTGCGGTTAAAGAACAGGGAGAAGACATTGTATTCCTTCGTAAAATAGTAAAAGGCGGTGCTGACAAAAGCTATGGAATTCAAGTAGCCAAATTAGCTGGCGTTCCTGAAAACGTATTAAAAAGAGCAAGTGAAATTGTAGAAGAATTAAGCCAAAATGACATTACAGAGAAAGCAAGGGCAATTGCAGATTCCCATATTCAAGTCAAACCGGATGTTACTTCTGATAAGGATAGTGTTGCGGAAACAGAGCTTGAAACTGGTTTCAATCACAAAGGAAAGAAAAAACATACGGATATACCAAATCAAATGTCATTCTTTGATTTTAATGATGTTTTAAACCCATATGAAGATATTATAAAGGAATTAAAAACAATCAATCTGAACTCCATGACCCCTATGGATGCAATGAATAAAATATATGAATTACAGCAAAAGGTAAAATAAATATTATTCTAGTTCATCGGCGAAGAAGCTCTTTTTTAAGTTTTCAGATTTTACTTTAGTCAGGCAGAGATTACTTAAAATGAAATATTTATACTTTAACCTAAGTATTTCACCATAAATTTAGAAAGAATAGAGGTGAACATATGACGAAAATAACTGTTTTAGACGAGAGTACGATTAATCAAATAGCTGCTGGTGAAGTAATTGAACGTCCGGCAGCAGTGGTAAAAGAATTAGTGGAGAATTCTATAGATGCAGGTGCCAATGCCATTACGGTAGAAATCAAAGAGGGGGGTATCAGCTTTATTCGGATTACGGACAACGGTTCCGGTATAGATGAAGAGGATATGCCGTTGGTTTTTTTAAGGCATTCCACCAGCAAAATAAGAACAGCGGAGGACTTATTAAGTGTATCCAGTTTAGGCTTTCGTGGTGAAGCCTTGTCCAGTATTGCTGCCATAGCCCAAGTAGAACTGGTTACCAAAACAGCGGAAGCTTTCTCCGGTATAAGATACCAAATTGCAGGAGGAGAAGAAAAAAGCATAGAGCATATTGGCTGTCCCGGGGGTACAACCTTTATCGTAAGAAACCTTTTCTATAATACACCGGCGAGAAGAAAATTCTTAAAATCTCCGGTTACGGAAGCGGGATATATTAGTGACCTGATGGAACGGTTATCGGTATCTCATCCTAACGTTGCTTTTAAATTCATTAATAATAACCAAATTAAGCTTCATACCTCAGGCAATAATAATTTAAAAGATATTATATATCATGTTTATGGAAGGGATATAGCATCTCATTTGGTAACTGTTGAAGATGATGCAAACGGGCTGAATATAAATGGTTTTATTGCAAAACCTATTGTTTCCCGTGGAAACCGTAATTATGAAAATTATTTTATAAACGGAAGATATATTAAGAGCGGTTTAATCAGCAAAGCAATTGAAGAAGCTTTTCGTCCATTTTCCATGACTCACCGTTATCCTTTTACCTGCCTTCATTTGCATATTCCAAGTGAATTAATTGATGTAAATGTACACCCTGCCAAATTAGAAATCCGTTTTAAGAATGGAGAAGAAGTTTATCAGTTGGTTTACCATGCTGTAAAAAGCGCTTTAGAGGGAAAAGAGTTAATACCTTCTGTTAGATTAGAAGAGGATAAAAACAAAGAGAAAACTGTTATTACTGAGAAAATTCCAGAACCATTTGAAGTTAATCGAAGGCTGGAGGAATCAGAAGAGAAGAATGAAAAAGTGGCAAGTTCAATTCAACATAGTACTTTTCCAATTTCAAGAAACTTACAGCATAACAACGGTACCGCCAATAAGAGCGGTTCAAATCCATTTACATATAACAAATATATGGATGCAGCAGATGATTATCTGAATCAAAATAAAACTCCTGTTTCTGCAGAAACAAAAGAGTTAATAAAAGATACGGAAATCGGAAAATTTCAAGAAGTTGTTAAAACTGCATCTCCTGTGATTAAAGAATCTTCCCAGTATAATACTTTGAATATGGAAGATACTTCTTTAAGTAGAGACAGTGCTGCTTCAAATGCAGATAAAAAGGAGTTCTTTTTTAACGATCCTTCTGTAATGATAAACAAACCGGAACAGTTATCCTTTATATCAGAGAAGGCCAAAGAAAGTCACCGAATCGTGGGACAGGTATTCTCTACTTACTGGATAGTTGAATTCGGAGACAAAATGTACTTAATTGATCAGCATGCAGCTCATGAAAAAGTACTATATGAAAAAACAATGAAAGGACTTCATGAGAAGCAATATAATGCCCAGATGCTGGAGCCACCTGTGATTCTTTCATTAAGTATGAGAGAAGAAGAGGTAATTAAAAAATACGGCGAAGAATTAAAACGTATTGGTTTTGAAATAGAAGAGTTTGGCGGCAAAGAATATGCAGTACGTGCTGTACCCGGCGATTTATTTGGCTTGGCTCAAAAAGAAATTCTAATTGAAATGATTGATGAATTGGTTGATGAAGTGCATAATGAAACTCCTGAAATCATACTGGAAAAAATAGCTTCCCTTTCCTGTAAAGCAGCCGTAAAGGGAAATCATAGAATTTCCCCCCAAGAGGCTTCTTCTTTGATTGATCAGCTATTAACGCTAGAAAATCCTTATCATTGCCCTCATGGCAGACCAACTATAATCTCTATGAGTAAATATGAATTAGAAAAGAAATTTAAGAGAATTGTATAAATTAGGCTACAAGGATTTAATTACATGCCCTCAAATGCATGTGAAATTAATTATAAAATCAGAAAAAGCAATAAAGGAAGTATTTTATGAAGAAACCATTAATTATATTAACAGGACCAACGGCTGTAGGGAAAACCGATTTATCCATTAAACTTGCCAAGGCTGTCAATGGAGAGATTATTTCTGCTGACTCCATGCAGGTCTATAAGCATATGAATATCGGAACTGCAAAAATAATGCCCTCAGAAATGAGTGGTATTAAACATTACCTCATTGATGAATTTGCTCCCCAAGAAGACTTTAATGTTGTAAAGTTCAAAGAATATGCAGAAAAATACATGGCAGAAATTTATGCAAATAATAAGGTTCCAATCATCGCAGGAGGTACCGGTTTCTATATACAGGCGGTTCTATATGGTATTGATTTTGAGGAAAATGAAGAAGATACTTCCCACGGAATTTCCTACAGAAAAGAATTAGAGGATTTGGCTCAGGAAAAAGGAGCTCTTTATATTCACTCTATGTTACAGGAAGCAGATCCAGCGGCTGCATGTTCCATTCATCCCAATAACATAAAGCGTGTGATTCGTGCCTTGGAATACTATAAACAGACAGGAAATAAGATTTCAGAACACAATGCGGAACAAAGACAAAAAGAATCTCCATATAATTTTTGTTATTTTGTATTAAATAACAAGAGAGAGGTTCTATATGAGAGAATCAATAAGCGGGTTGATGTAATGATAGAGCAAGGACTGCTAGAAGAGGTAAAACATTTATTGGACATGGGATGTACAAAAGATATGGTTTCCATGCAGGGCCTGGGTTACAAAGAAATCATAGAATATCTGGAGGGTAAATGTACTTTCCAAGAGGCAGTCTATATTTTGAAACGGGATACCAGACATTTTGCCAAACGTCAATTGACCTGGTTCAAACGTGAAAAAGATGTGATCTGGGTAAATAAAGACCAGTATAACGATAATGATGACAAAGTATTAGAAGCTATGATAAAAGAAATAAAATTAAACAATCTAATATAACGTCCTGCAAATGTTTTTAATATTAAGGGATAATTTTATAGAATGCCATATAAACGCAGTGAAAAATACAAGTTACTACAGGGATTTTTCACTGCGTTACCAATGACATGACATAACGTATACAAAATGACGGGGCGGTTTATTAAAATAATTTATCTCAATAATTTGACGTAATATTTATTCAGGAAAGGAAAACCAATGAATTCTCAATTAAATCAAATATATAATGATCTCCATATTGATAACAAAATACTAAACTTCTGTGAACGAATTGAGCAAAATTTAAAGGAACGCTTTGATGAAATCGACAGAATTGCTGAATATAATCAGCTAAAAGTTTTAAAAGCCATGCAGGATAACAAAGTAAGTGATATCCATTTTGCAGCAACCACCGGCTATGGTTATAATGATATAGGCCGTGATACTTTAGAAAGTGTATATGCTTCCGTGTTTCATGCAGAATCTGCCCTTGTAAGACCACAGCTTATAAGCGGAACCCATGCATTAAGTACTGCTTTATCCGGTAACCTCCGCCCGGGAGATGAAATATTGTCTCCGGTAGGAAAACCATATGACACTTTAGAGGGAGTTATTGGAATTCGTGAATCCAGAGGGTCTTTGGCAGAATATGGTGTCACATATGCTCAAGTTGATCTTTTACCAAATGGTGATTTTGATTATGAAGGAATTAAAAACGCCCTTAATGATAGAACAAAATTAGTTACCATTCAACGTTCAAAAGGTTATGCAACCAGACCAACCTTATCTGTAAAACGAATCGGTGAACTAATTTCCTATATAAAAAATATAAAACCTGATGTAATCTGTATGGTAGATAATTGTTACGGTGAATTTGTGGAGACAATAGAGCCAACGGATGTTGGCGCTGATTTATGTGTAGGATCTTTAATTAAAAACCCCGGTGGCGGTTTAGCACCAATCGGCGGATATATAGTAGGAAAAGAAGAATATGTGGATAATGCGGCTTTCCGCCTGACGGCTCCGGGACTTGGAAAAGAAGTAGGAGCTACACTAGGAATTAATAGTTTATTATATCAGGGCTTCTTTATGGCTCCCCAGGTTGTATCAGGAGCTTTAAAGGCAGCAATCTACGCAGCAAATATTTACGAAAAGTTAGGATTTACCGCCATTCCCAATGGATCAGAACCCCGTTACGATATTATTCAGGCAATCACTCTTGGAAGTCCTGAGGGGGTAATAGCATTTTGTAAAGGAATTCAAGCTGCAGCTCCTGTGGACAGTTATGTTGTTCCCGAACCATGGCCTATGCCGGGATATCACTCTGACGTTATTATGGCAGCCGGTGCTTTCGTTCAGGGATCTTCAATAGAGTTAAGTGCAGATGCCCCAATTGAGCCGCCTTATGCCGTGTATTTCCAGGGGGGGTTAACCTGGTATCATGGGAAACTTGGTATTCTGATGTCAGTTGAAAAACTTTATGAGGAAAACTTAATACAGTTATAAAGGTAAGGGATTTTTAAGGAATTTTAGTATACAAACATATGGATTTGTGTTAGAATGGACACTAGAAATGGTATAATTGGAGGAAACTTTTATGTCTAGAGTTGTCGGTAAAAATTCATGGGCATTGCTGCTAATTATATTAGCAGGTGTTGTTTTAGGAGGATTTATCGGTTATTTAGCAAAAGATGTACCTTATTTATCATGGCTTAATTATGGCCAGGAGTTTGGTATTGGCAATGGAAATGACCATAGTACCGTAAGCCTGAATTTAGGTGTTATGGTAATCAACTTTGGAATTAGAATTAAATTTACCATTGCTGGAATAATTGGATTAGTCTTGGGAATCATTATTTACCGTAAACTTTAATAATAGACATCCTGCTATTTTCTTGGAGAGAGAAGATCAGGAGGAATCATGAATAAAAAGTTTTATACCGTAAAAGAATTACCATTATCTGAAAGACCATATGATAAATGTGAAAAATATGGTCCCAGTGTTTTATCTGATGCAGAACTTCTTGCAGTAATTATACGTTCCGGCTCTAAGAATGAACGGGTAGTAGATGTTGCAACCAGAGTTTTAAATTACTCTAAGGTTTACCCTGGATTACTTGGACTTAATCATATGAATATGAATGATTTGATATCTATCAAAGGAATCGGAAGAGTAAAAGCAATACAATTATTGTGTATGACTGAATTGACAAAGCGAATGGCAAAAGCCACTAATGCAGATGCTATTCGTTTAACCAATCCTTCCTCTGTTGCTAATTACTATATGCAGGACATGCGTCACTTAACCCAGGAAAAAGTTCTTCTTATTATGTTGGATTCAAAAAGTAAGATTTTAAAAGATATGATTATTTCTTCTGGAACAGTCAATAGTTCACTATTGTCCCCAAGAGAAATTTTCCTTCATGCTTTAAAATACGAAGCGGTAAGCATTATTATCTTACATAATCATCCAAGTGGAGACCCCACACCTAGTAAAGAAGATATACATACTACAAAAAGACTAAAAGAAGTTGGAAATTTAATAGGAATTAAGCTTATGGATCATATAATTATTGGAGATAATAAATATATAAGTCTTAATGAAGAGGGCTATTTATAATTTCCCGGACGGTGGAAGCACCGTTGCCCTTTTTGTAAGTATTTTGGAATTAATGAATTATATGGTGAGCATCACAAATGATTCTGTTCCAATGATGTGTTATTAATTTGGAAGGAGACAGCTTGTATGGCAGGAAAAATGTATGGAATTGATTTTGGAACAAGCACCATTAAGATATACCATAAAAATGAAGGTATTATACTTGACGAAAAAAATGTTATTGCAGTAGCCAATAAGAAAAAGATAATTGCAGTAGGTAATGAAGCTTCTGAAATGTATGGGAAAGCACCTACAAATATCGAAGTGACCTATCCGGTTAGGAATGGTGTAATTGCAGATTTAGTGAATATGCTTGATTTATTAAATTATTTATTGAAGAAAATTAATGCAAAGAGCAGCCGTTTTTCTTCAGCGGAGTTTATCTTGGCAACTCCAACTGACATTACAGAAGTAGAAAAACGGGCATTTTTTGACTTAGTAGCAAGCTCTAATGCGAAACCCAAAAATATACGTATGGTAGAAAAACCAATTGCAGATGCTATTGGTGCTGGTTTAGATGTTACCAACGCCAGAGGTGTTATGGTTGTAGATATCGGCGCTGATACCACAGAAATCTCCATTATGTCACTTGGCGGCATAGTTATTAGTAAGTTGGTGCCGGTTGGTGGTAATCGATTTGATGAATCCATTAAGTCCTTTGTTAAAAAAACTTATAATTTAGTAATTGGAGATAAAACGGCAGAATATATCAAAATTGAATTAGCTTCTGCACTTCCCAAGGAAGAAAAAAGCATAAAAGTATATGGCCGTAATCTGGTAACAGGACTGCCTACCGAGGTAGATGTTAGTTCTACCATGGCTTACGAATCCATATTGGAACATTTCCATACTATCGTAGATTCGGTTAAAATCATTCTGGAGAGAACTCCGCCGGAAATCTCCTCCGATATTATTGATTCAGGAATCTATGTAACCGGTGGTTCAGCAGCTATACTTGGTTTAAAAGAATTAATTGCAAAAGAAACAGATTTAAATATAAATGTTTGTGAAAATGCATCCAATACTGTAGTAAGCGGTTTGGGACGAATTATAGAAGATCCTAAGCTATCCTCCTTGGCCCTGACGCTAAAACAGGCTAATTTTAGTTAAAATTCAGGATATATAGAAAGGAGGTTAGGTTGAAAAAACAGTGTTTTTTCAACCGGTAATTTGTACTGGCACACAAATTACTTTCATTATCCAAAGGCGCTAAAACGCCAGAATTGAGGTTATTATGAGACGACGGACTAAGTTAAATCTGAATCCGAAACATGTGTTCATAGCTGTCGCCATCCTTTGTTTTGCTTTAATGTTTCTTTCTTATCAATTTGGCGACGAGTTATCTCCAATTAAAACAGTAGTTGGAGATGTCATTAGTCCTATGCAAAAGGGGATTAATACCGTAGGGCACGGTTTGTTTAATCAATTTGAAAAAATAGCTAGTTTTAATAAATTATTAGATGAAAATACCCGCTTGAAAGAAGAACTGAATGTTCTATCTTATGAAAATAAAATTCTTCTTCAGGATAAATATGAGTTAGACAGGTTTCGAGATTTATATAAGCTGGATAAAAAATATGCCGATTACCCCAAAGTAGCTGCAAGAGTTATTGCTGCAGATCCAAACAATGGTTTTAGTACTTTTCAAATCGACAAAGGTTCTGACGATGGAATTACAGTAGATATGAACGTAATTGCAGGTAATGGTTTAGTTGGGATTGTTGAAAGTGTTGGAAAAAACTATGCGACTATAAGATCTGTTATTGACGATTCCAGCAGTGTATATGGCATGTTTTTAAAAACTTCTGATACCTGTGTAGTTAGAGGCGACTTGGAAAAATTAGAAAAAGGCGTCATTGGTGTAGAAATGATTAAAAAAGAAGCTGATATACAGGATGGGTACGAAGTGGTAACCTCAAATATCAGTGATAAATATCTGCAAGGAATATTAATCGGTTACATAAGTAATATAACCGTGGATTCCAATAATCTGTCTAAAACAGCAGATTTAACACCGGCTGTTGACTTTGAACACTTAGAAGAGGTTTTAATTATTACAGAAGTAAAAGAAAAACTGGAATAAGTTAGCCCGGGAGGATATTCGTGAAACGATTTATAATTATTACCATTGAAATTTTATTATGTTTTTTGTTACAAACCACAATATTCCAATGGATAGCTCTTGCTAATGTTGTTCCGAATTTATTACTAATTCTAACCGTATCCAATGGATTTTTAAGAGGCAGAAAATCAGGTCTTACAGTTGGATTTTTTTGCGGGCTTTTAGTTGATTTGTGCTTTGGCAATTTAATTGGTTTATATGCTTTTATGTATATGGCAATTGGATATGCTAACGGCTTTGCCAATATAGTATTTGACAAAGACGACCAAATCATTCCTATGATATTAGTGGGTATCAGCGATTTTTTTTATTTCTTTTTATACTATGTTTTTAATTTTTTGTTAAGAGGTAAATTAAATATTTTCTTTTATTTTACAAGAATTGGTTTGCCTGAAATCGTATATACCTTATTAGCATCAATTTTCTTACTTAAATTGTTCTATATTATTAATAAACATATGGAAAAAGCTGAACAAGAGGAGGTTTGAGTTTATTGTTAGATATTATTTTAGAGAAATTAAAACAAATTGTTACCTCCAGATTAGTTCCCATAGCCCTTATATTCATTATATTATTCGGTACTTTAATAAACAGGCTATTTGTACTTCAAATCGTACAGGGAAAAGAACATTCAAAAGATGTCTCTTTGAAAAGAGTTAAAACAAGGGAGCTTAAAAGTGCAAGAGGAAACATATATGACAAAAATGGTGTTCTATTAGCCTATAATGAGCTTACCTTTGCAGTTGTACTGGAGGAAAGTACAGAACTTAGTACCAATGCTGATAGAAATACCATGCTTCATAAGTTGATTACTATCTTAGAAAAACATGGGAATGAAATAGAAAGCGAATTTGGCATATCCATTGATGAAAATGGTGAATTATATTTTAATGTGGAAGGCAATGCAGAATTGCGTTTTAAGAAAAATGTATATGGACGCCGTTCGGTAGATAAGCTGGAAGAGGAAGAAAAGAATGCCACTGTTCAAGAAGTATTTGAACATATGAGACATGGTAAATATATGTTTGCTATTTCAGATGAGTATTCCTTAGAAGAAGCGTTAAAAATTATGACCCTGCGTTATGCCATCTACACTAATTATCCAAAATATAATCAGATAATTATCGCTTCCAATGTTAGTGATAAAACAGTGGCTGCCATAGTGGAGAACAGCAAAAGTCTTCCGGGAGTTGAGATCAAAGAGCAGACCTACCGTAAGTATAATGATAGTGTATATTTTGCCCATATACTGGGTTATACCGGCTTAGTAAATGCAGAAGAACTGGAAAAATACAAAGAACTTAATTACAACAGTTCCGATTTTATCGGAAAATCCGGTATTGAAAAGGAATTTGAATCCTACCTTGCCGGTACCAAAGGCTTAGAGAACATTTCCGTAAATAACTCAAATAAATATCTGGAGACTATTGACCGCCTTGCTCCTATTGCAGGAGACGATATTTATTTAACTATAGACAGTGATTTGCAAAAAGCAATTTACCATATAATAGAGAAGAACCTTGCAGGTATTTTATTATCTAAAATTAATAATAGTATGAATGCAGGGACTAAAGGTACGTCTGCTTCTGATATCCGCATACCAATTTATGATGTTTACTATAATTTAATCAATAATAATGTAATCGATGTAAACGCTTTAAAAGAAAAGGATGCCACTGATTTAGAAAAACAGGTATATAATAAGTTTACAACAAAACAAAAAGATGCCTTACATGAAATCAAATCTTTACTTGATTATGGTAATACTTCATTATATAACAGTCTGACAGAAGAGGAAAAAGATTATATTTCATATATATATTCAGAATTATTAGTGAAGGGAAAGATTATCCTAAGCACATCTGGGGGCAGCAGCACCTCTGCTAACGGAACCAATGAATCTGTCTCCTACAATTATAGTAATTTTGAGGATAATAAATTCAGTTTTAGTCAATTTCTTCAACATGCAATTGCAAGCAATAATATTGATTTAACCAAGTTAAATATCAGTGATCAGTATTATAATACAGAAGAAATTTACGAAAAGTTATTGGAAGTCCTGATCGATACACTAAAAAATGACAGTAAGTTTGATAAAATACTATATAAATCCTTGGTATATTCGTATAAATTATCAGGAACTGAAATTTGTCTTTTATTATTTGACCAAGGTGTGATAAAATACAATAAGGAAGAAAAATCTAATTTAGAAAATGGTGTAATTTCGGCTTATTCCTTTATTACAGATAAAATAAGGACATTAGAGATTACCCCTGCACAACTGGCTTTAGACCCCTGCAGTGCTTCTGTTGTGGTTACGGATGTAAAAACCGGTGAAGTACTTGCAATGGTTTCTTATCCAAGTTATGATAATAACATGTTTGCCAATAAAGTAGATGCAGCTTATTTTAATAAGCTGAATAATGACCTTACAGGCCCTCAAAACCATCGTGCAACCAAACAAAGGACTGCACCGGGTTCTACTTTTAAGATGGTATCTGCAGCAGCTTTACTGGAAGAAGGAGCAGTAGGTCCATCTGAGACCATTTTAGATAAAACCATTTTTGATAAAATAGTTCCGTCTCCCAGGGACTGGACAACACATAGCCATGGGAAAGTAGATGTTACTACCGCATTGGAGGTCTCTTGTAACTACTTTTTCTATGAAGGTTCATGGCGTTTAGGTATGGACAGTACTGGTAAGAATAATGATCAAATTGGTCTTGAAAAACTTGCAAAATATGCAGAACTTTTTGGATTTGGAGAAAAATCCGGTATTGAAGTGGAAGAATATGATCCTCATATTTCTGACAAGTATTCCGTTCCTTCCGCAATCGGACAAGGTACCCATAATTATACTCCCGTACAGATTGCCCGATATGTGACTACCGTTGCAAACAGCGGAAAACGCTTTGATTTAACGTTGTTGGATAGAATTCAAGATAAAGATAATAATGTTTTACTGGATAATAAAGCAAAATATACAGAATTAACTACTATTAAAGATTCTACCTGGGATTTAATACATGAGGGAATGTATAAGGTTGGAAACGGTGCAAGAAGTTCTACCAGTAAAATGTTTAAAGATTTTGGAGTAACCGTTGCCGGAAAAACGGGAACAGCTCAGGAAAGTAAATCAAAACCCAACCATGCTTTATTTGTTTCCTATGCTCCTTATACTGCGCCGGAAATATCGGTAACAACCGTAATTCCCAATGGTCATGGTTCTTCTAATGCAGTGGAACTTACCCGGGATGTTTATAGTTATTATTTTGATTTGGAAGATAAAGATAAGTTAGTAAACGGCTTTGCAGAATTACCGGAAACGGAATCCAGAGGATTTGCCGATTAATAAATCCTGCTAAAACAAGGAAGTCTCTTATTCATTAGGCTTCCTTGTGAGTTTAAATTGTTATCCAGGAGGTAATAATGAATAATCCAGTTATTATTAAAGGTAATAAGTACGGTATTGTTGTTGTCTTGGATGCCTTCATGAAATTTGATGAACTGAAAGAAAAAATTGCTGAGAAATTTCGAGATTCTTCAAAGTTTTTCAGTAAAGCGCAAATGGCAATCAGTTTTGAAGGCAGGGCCTTATCCAATGAGGAACAACGGACAATACTTGATATTATTGCCGAAGAAACAGAACTTCATGTGGTTTGTGTAGTTGAAAATGATCCACAAAAAGAGGAAGTATTTAAGAAAGCTTTAGATGAAAAACTTATGGAGCTTTCCAATACTACAGGTCAGTTCTATAAGGGCAATTTAAGATCTGGTCAAGTTCTAGAATCAGAAACAAGCATCATCGTCATAGGCGATGTAAATCCAGGTGCAAGAATTGTTTCCAAAGGAAATATCATTGTACTAGGTTCCTTAAAAGGGACTGTATTTGCAGGTGCAACCGGTAATTCCAATTCCTTTGTTGTAGCACTGGATATGAATCCTGTACAGATCCGAATAGCTGATACTATTGCCAGATCGCCGGATAAACCCATTAAAGAGGCAAAAAAAGAAGCAAAAATTGCATTCTTTGAAGATGGTAATATATACATTGAAACACTAAATAAAGAAGTTTTAAATGATATTAATTTATAATAATAAGTGTTTGGAGGAAGAAATAGAATGGGAGAAGTAATTGTAGTAACATCCGGTAAGGGTGGAGTAGGAAAAACAACATCAACTGCTAATATTGGTACAGGATTAGCAAAATTAGATAAGAAAGTCGTTTTAATCGATACAGATATAGGCCTTAGAAATTTAGATGTTGTTATGGGACTTGAAAATCGTATTGTATATAATCTGGTAGATGTGATTGAAGGAAATTGCAGAATCAAACAAGCATTAATCAAAGATAAGAGATATCCGAATCTATACTTATTACCATCTGCACAAACCAGAGATAAAACTTCAGTAACACCAGAGCAGATGAAAAAATTAGCAGATGAATTAAGAGAAGAATTTGATTACATATTAATGGACTGTCCAGCCGGAATCGAACAAGGATTCAAAAATGCAATTGCAGGTGCTGACAGAGCATTAGTTGTTTCAACTCCAGAAGTATCCTCTGTACGTGATGCTGACAGAATTATAGGTCTATTAGAAGCAAACGAAATGAAACAAACCCATTTAATTGTGAATAGACTTAGAAATGATATGGTAAAACGTGGTGATATGATGTCAAGTGATGATGTTGTAGAAATTTTGGCAGTGGATTTAATTGGAGTTGTACCTGATGACGAGAATATCGTCATATCTACTAACCAAGGTGAACCTTTAGTTGGATCTGACACTTTAGCAGGACAAGCATATATGAATATATGCAGAAGAATCATAGGAGAGGAAGTTCCGTATTTGGATTTAAGCGGCAAGCAAAGTTTGTTTGCAAAACTTGCTGGTTTACTAAAGAAAAACTAATTGAGAGGAGAAAGTTAAATGAGCTTAGCAGATTTTTTCAGAAGAAAAACTTCTAGTAATGTGGCAAAAGATAGGTTGAAATTAGTCTTAGTTTCTGACCGCGCTGGCTGTTCTCCTGAGATTATGGAGCAGATAAAAAATGATATTATCGCCGTTATATCCAGATACATTGAGATTGATCTGGAGGGACTTGACATTAAGATTACACAAACAGAGTCTGAAAGTTCTAACGGGACAGTACCTGCTTTATTTGCCAACATTCCAATTAAAGACCTTAAGCAAAAAAAATAGTAAGGAAAATCTTTTATGTTTAATTTAAAGCAGTATAATTTTAAAAACTATAATATATCACTGGTGATAATGGTTGTAATATTAAGCAGTATTGGAACTTTTTTAGTCCGCCTGGCACAGCAGGAAGGTGAAAATCTTTTTAAGAAGCAGGTAATTGGTGTTATTGGCGGTCTTTTGGTTGCATTTATTGTTTCTCTTATTGATTATCATTTTATTAGTGAGTTCTACATTTTACTCTATATAGTCAATTTAATATTATTGGTTTTAGTAAGATTAGTTGGTGTGGAATTTAATAATTCAAGAAGATGGCTTGACTTAAAAGTTACAACCATTCAGCCTTCTGAATTTAGTAAGATTTTTATGATTATATTTTTGGCAAAAATGTATACAATATTAAGAGAAAAGATGGATCGCTTCTATGTACTGGTGCTGACAGGAATATTAATGGGCATACCTACCTTCTTAATATTAATACAAACTAATTTATCAACCAGTTTAGTTATGTTATTTATTTTTGTAATCATGATATTTGCTGCTGGTTTAAGTTATAAAATTATATTACCCATATTGGTCATCGGAATTCCTTTGGTAGGAGGATTATTCTGGTATGTACAGCAAGATTTTCAGGTGATTTTAACAAATTATCAGCAAAAGAGGGTAATTGCTTTTTTAAATCCTGAATTAGAGGCTTCTACTGATACTATCTATCAGCAAGGAAACTCTGTTGAGGTTATTGGTTCAGGTCAATTAACCGGCAAACTACTTACAGAGGGGATTGATTCTATTCAAGGCGGTACTTACGTACCAATATCGGAAAGTGATTTTATATTTTCTATTTTAGGTGAGGCTTTTGGATTTATAGGAGCATGTGTTATAATATTCTTATTGGCTCTTATAGTGTTTCAATGCTTAAAGACTGCCAAACACGCTTCGGACCGCCTGGGTATGTTAATTGCTACAGGTATAGCTGCTATGTTTATGTTTCAGGTTTTTGTAAACATAGGAGTTACTACAATGATTTTACCTAACACAGGGATACCATTACCTTTTGTTAGTTATGGTCTTAGCTCCTTAATGAGCTCTATGATCGCTATAGGTTTAGTTTTAAATATTAATTTACAAAGAAAACGAAAAGGGGGTAATACCTAATGAATATTGGACTAATAGCACATGATGCTAAGAAAAAATTAATGCAGAATTTTTGTATCGCTTATCGTGGTATTTTAAATAAGCACACTTTATATGCAACAGGAACTACCGGAAGATTGATTGAAGAAGTAACGAATCTTTCTATTCACAAATACTTAGCCGGTCACCTTGGAGGAGAGCAGCAAATGGGTGCTCAGATTGAACATAACGAAATAGATCTTGTAATTTTTCTAAGAGATCCGTTAACTTCAAAATCCCATGAACCGGATGTAAATAATGTTGTACGTTTATGTGATACACACAACATTCCTTTAGCTACTAATTTGGCAACAGCTGAATTGTTAATTAAAGCTCTGGATCGCGGAGACTTAGATTGGAGAGAAATATTTAAAGCTTAATAAATCAAGTATCATTGTATTGTTTTATTGCTTATTAACCATTTATATTATTTCTTGGATTTAAGATATGGAATTGGAGATAAAGCATGAAGAAAAAATTTATAGCTGTCATTTTAACAGCTGCCATTTTAACCGGATGTAGTAACACTCCAACTATTTTATTAACTTATTTGGAATCAAACCAAGACGAATATCAATATGAACAACCAGAGAATATAGATATAGCTGAATTTTTTGCAACTGATTTAACCGTTATTCCTGACGACTTAAATCATATGCAAAATTCAGATATTACTGCCACATCATCACTGATTATTAATACTAGTGATGATGAAGTTTTATATGCCAATAATGTTTATCAACGTCTCTATCCGGCCAGTTTGACTAAGTTGATAACTGCTTTGGTGGTTTTAAGACAGGGTGATCTAAATGATACTGTAACCATAAGTTACAATGCCTCTCATATTACGGAAAGCGGCGCAAAGCTTTGTGGCTTTAAAGAGGGGGACAAAGTTAAATTAGATGCATTGCTTAACAGCTTATTAGTTTATTCAGGCAATGATGCCGGAATCGCTATTGCAGAACATATAGGCGGTTCCGAAGCAGGATTTTCCAAGCTAATGAATGAAACAGCTAAAAGTATTGGTGCAGTTCATTCTAATTTTATCAATGCACATGGTCTTCATGATGACAACCATTATACAACAGCTTATGATTTATATTTAATTTTTAATGAATTACTTATGTATGATAAATTTGTCTCAATTATTAACCAGGCAAGTTATACTATTCAATATACCGATAAAGATAATCATCCAAAAGAAGTTCAGTTTTTAAACACCAATCGCTATCTAAAGGGTTTGGAAACTGCACCGGAAGGTATTACCGTAACAGGCGGAAAAACCGGAACCACCAGTAAAGCCGGAAACTGTCTGATATTACATAGTAAAGATAGTAATAACAAATCCTATGTTTCATTAATTATGCAAGCAAGTGATGGTAACAGTTTATTTTCACAAATGACAAAATTATTGAATATGATTCCTTAACTATAATTTACTAAAATGTAAAAATTTAAGTTGTAATTTGTGTGATAATATACTATAATTAAACTATATTAATTATATATTTATCTAAATCAACCATATTTTGTACACATCTTAAGGAGGAGATAATAATGATACAGATTATTGCTGGTGAAAAAGGAAAAGGTAAAACTAAAATCCTGATTGAAAAAGCTAATAACGCAGTAAAAGAAGCAAAAGGCAGTATTGTTTATCTTGACAAGAACAACAAACATATGTATGAATTAAGTAATAAGATTCGATTGATTAATGTAAAGTCTTACTGTATTGATAATTGTAGCGAATTCTTAGGTTTTATCTGTGGTTTAATTTCACAAGATCATGATTTGGAACATATATTCTTAGATAGTTTCTTAAAACTTGCCAATATTGAAAATTCTGATTTATTACCTACCCTAGAAAAATTAGAACATATATCTAATGAATTTAATATAGATTTTATTCTTAGTTTATCTCGCGATGAGGTAGATTTGCCAGAGCCTGCAAAGAAATTTGTCTCTGTATCCTTATAAGGTGTACTAAAAGGTTAATTACAAATCCAGTTACCGGATTTGTTATAAAATAAAATCAAAATTACTTATTAAAAGCAGCAAGGGACTGATTTTATATCAGTCCCTTTTTGTTGTACTTCACAAGAAGTCTTATTCACCTCTTGTTTATAATGATAGTAAGTATAACTTAAAGCTAAAACAACTATAACTGGATTGTTATTTTGAACTACTAATCATTTTGAACTCTTCCAAAGAAGCTTAATGCATATAATCCAGCTACGCCTATCACTGAGTACAAAATTCTTGATACGATAGTCATATCACCAAAAATTACTCTGACTAAATCAAAACCGAAAAAACCAATTAGGCCCCAGTTAATGGCTCCAATGATTACTAAAACTAATGCAATATAATCTACTGTTTTCAATTGTTTACCTCCTTTTTGTTGCATTAATTAGTATTACCATATTTTTATCCAATATTCGAAAGGTTATTTATAAAAAATACAAATAGTACTTTCATTATGTTTCAAATATAAGTATAATAAAGAAGATACTATATAAGCAACACATAAGGATGGCTTATATACAGTACATAAGCAAAATCATGGACAATAAAAGAGATTGCTTATTTGTATGAAGGAGGTTTTTATTTGGCAGAAAAAGTTACAAAATTTCGAAAACGCAAGAACGTGAATATAGGTGTGATTGTGTTTCTTATTATATTTATTTATGTTATATGTGTGGTATATATATATCTTACAAAGGATCATTTATCCATTTATGAAGTAAGAGAAGGATTTACAGCAGATAATAATGTTTTTAACGGGTTAATTCTAAGAAATGAAGAAGTAGTTTATTCCGGTGCCGCTGGTTATATTAACTATTATCATAGAGATGGAGACCGTGTGGCAAAAAATACCACCATTTTCACTCTTGATAAAAATAAAAAGTCTTATGATTTAATAGGTAATGGTGAAAATGCACTTACCATATCCTCTGATAATACAATGGAAGTAAAAAAAGAAATCATGAATTTTCATAATGATTTTAGCAACAGCAATTTTTCTACTGTATATGATTTAAAATATGAACTGGATAATATGGTACTTGAAATTGCAAATGATAATTTTATAAATAATTTACATAATATTATGAGTGAGAATGGGACAAGTAATTCCATAAAAGTTAATCATTCCAAAATCAGTGGCGTTATTTCCTACACCATAGATAATATGGAGGATATAACTACAGATTCCATTACAGCGGAGAACTTTAATCCGGAAACTTATAATAAAACTCAGCTTCGTACCATGGAATTAGTTGAGAAGAACAGTCCTATCTATCGAATCATAAAAAACAATAATTGGAATATCATTCTTTTGTTGGATGAAAATCAATATAAGAAATTACAGGAAAAAGAAAATATTAAAATAACCTTTACTGATACAGAAATAAGTACGACTGTGCCAATCTCCACTTTTCAAAAAGGCGCTGATTATTTTGCAAAACTAAGCTTAACAAAATATTTGGATCGTTATATCAGTGACCGCTTTGTATCAATCGAATTGGAAACCAATTCTGCCAAAGGACTTAAAATACCTACTTCGGCAATTGTAAAGAAAGATTTTTATACCATTCCATTGGAATTCTTTACCCTGGGTGGTGATTCAGGCAGTACTGGTATAATGAAAGAATCTTACAATACAGATAGTGGTGAAGCAGAATATGTATTTGTTCCTACCGATATATATTATAAGACTGAAACTTTAGGATATATAGATGGCAGGTTGTTTGAAAATCCTGGTGTCTATATACGTTCTGAATCAGGAGAACGGTATCAGGTTGGTCCAAAAGAAGCTTTAGAAGGTGTATTTAATGTAAATAAAGGTTATGCCACCTTCCGCCGGGTTGAAATATTATATAAAAATGAAGAATATTGTATCATAAAAGATAATACTGAATATGGACTGTCTGTTTACGATCATATTGCATTGGATGGAAAAACTGCAGTTGAACAGGCTATTATCTATTAGAATCATCACTATATTAACAAATATGAAAGGTCGTGAATCCATTGGTTAAAGAAAATTTAAAAATCGTAGAGGAAAAAATAAATGCTGCCTGTTTAAGAGCAGGACGGTCAAGGGAAGAGGTTACTTTAGTAGCAGTCAGTAAAACAAAACCTATCTCTATGATAGAGGAAGCAATGGATGCCGGTATAATAGAGTTTGGTGAAAACAAAGTACAGGAATTAACCTCCAAGTATGAAGTATTACCTAAGAATTTAAATTGGCATCTAATAGGCCATTTGCAAACTAATAAAGTAAAATATATTGTTGATAAAACAGTGCTTATTCATTCTGTTGATTCTTTAAAGCTTGCCATACAAATAGATAAAGAATCTGCTAAAAAAAATGTAATCAGTAATATTTTAATTGAAGTTAATATTGCAAAAGAAGATACTAAATTCGGTGTATATGCAGAAGATATATATCCTCTGATCATGGAAATATCAAAGTTAAAACATGTTCAGATAAAAGGTCTTATGACAATCGCTCCATTTGTGGATGAGCCTGAAAAAAATAGGATTCATTTTAGAAATTTGCGACAATTAAATATTGACATAAAATCAAAAAACATTGATAATGTTCATATGGATATATTATCTATGGGGATGACTGGAGACTATGAAGTTGCAATAGAAGAAGGAGCAACAATAGTACGAGTTGGGACAGGTATATTTGGTGAGCGTAATTATTCTATATAATTACCGGAATATATTTACAAACATAATAAAGCGTATATATAAATAATCATGATAGGAGATTGGCATATGGCTAATATATTTAAAAACATTTTAGATTCACTTAAATTAACCGAAGATGATGATTTCGATGATTACGATGATGAATTAGAAGAAAAAGAAGCGAAACGTGCCGAGCGTATGGAGCGTAAAGTAGAAAAGCAAAAGTTGAAACAGCAGTCAATGGAAAGAGAAGAAACATTATCTGACTTTAGTGCTTCCTTCCAAGAACCTAGAAAAGAAAGGGTGACCAGAATGGAAAGAACTACAAATAACAAAGTTGTTCCCATTAGAACAACACCCAAGGGATTTGAAGTCTGCATTATGAAACCTACTACCTTTGAAGATTCTCAGGATATTTGTGATATGCTGTTATCTAACCGTGCAGCTGTTATTAATTTAGAGGGGATTGATGTTGATCTGGCTCAGAGGATTATGGACTTTGTTTCAGGTTCCGTATATGCTTTGAATGGTAAGTTACATCAGATTTCCAGTTACATATTCATTATATCACCTGATTCTGTTGATATTTCCGGTGATTATCTTGATTTGGTTCAAAGTGATGGATTTGAAGTACCCACTTTGAATAGAGAATTTTAAAATATAACTATAAGGACTTAAATATGAATATTTTAATTTATAAAACCTTTTATGTTTTTTTTAATGTAATTGAAATTATTTTATTTGTATATATTATTTCTTCCTGGTTTCCGATTCCTAATGGGATTAAGAAAATTTTATTAACATTAATTAATCCCTTTCTTGATCCCATTAGGTTTTTATTAAAGCGTTCAATTTTTAATACATCTGTTTCAGATTTTTCGCCTATTATAGGTATTGTTATATTATCCTATCTTCAAAATGTGTTATCCCAGCTTATTGCATAAATCAGAGGGAAAGATATACAATTAAGAATCATCTTATATCATGAGCATAAAGCGTGTTCATGATCTTGGCACCCCACTCAGAAAATGCAAACAAGTTCGCATTTTCTCGTTCCGTTTGTATTATACCATGTTTTTAGTTAGGAGACAGCTTTGAGTAAGGATAAAGAGGAACTGTTATTAAGAAAACGAATTATGGAATTGGCAAAAGTTGCTGATAGGAAAGGCATGGCTACGTATACTGACTTTTTGAATTTAAACGAAATCAGTATATTTAAAAGTATGAATAATGAATTACCTTATATAAACTATCAATTATATGGTGGATACGAAGGCGCAGAGCGAAATGTTATATGCTTTTACGGAGATGAATCTGTAAAGGCTTTTTCCAGTTACATTACCTGTATTCGAATAAAACCTTTAAATAAAAAATTCAGTGATGATTTAACCCACAGAGATTTCCTAGGTGCCATTATGAACTTAGGATTAGAACGTAGTAAAATTGGTGATATTTTGGTGAAAGAAAAAGAAGGATATATATTTTGTTTATCCGGAATAAGTTCGTTTATTATAGATAACTTAGAAAAAGTAAAACATACCTCCATTCAATGCGAAAGAATGAACGAGGAAGCACCGGAGGTTCGTCCTTCCTTTAAAGAAATCAGGGGAACCGTTTCGTCTCCAAGACTGGATTCTATAATTGCACTTGCTTTTGGTTCTTCCAGAAGCAGTATGCTAAGTCTTATAAGCAGCGGAAACGTGTTTGTAGATGGCCGTCTTGTGGAATCAAACAGTTATGTACTAAAAGAAGGTGAAACAGTATCTGTAAGAGGACATGGCAAATTCATTTATAAAGAATTGCAAAGTCAGACCAAAAAAGGCAGATACTATTGTTTAATATTAAAATATACTTAGGAGGAAGCATATGATAACACCAATTGAATTACAAAGTAAAACATTTAAAACAGGGATCGGCTTTGATAAAAAGGATGTGGAATATTTCATAAGTTCTTTACTTGGTGACTATGAAACTTTATATAAAGAAAATATTGAATTAAAAGATAAATGTAATGTACTTAATGAAGGTATTAATTATTATAAAACCATCGAGAAGACTATTCAAAAGGCATTAGTTCTGGCTGAAAAAACGGCAGAAGAGACCAAAGAAGCTGCAAGGCAGGAGGCACATGCCATTAAAGAAGAGGCACGGGCAAAAGCAAAACTTATTCTTATGGATGCACAGAATGAATTGGATAAGATTCACCAGCAGACTATACAAATAGTGAGACAATATGAAGCATATAAGGCTCAATTTAAATATTTAGCAAAAGCTCAAGAAGAATTATTAGAGTCTGATGCCTTTAATATACATATTGCAAATCTGGATGCATTCCTGAATCAAAAGGATGATAGGAAAGAAGATAAATATAATAATTTGCAAAAAGATGCCCAAACAGATAAGCCAAAAAACACACAAAAGGATGCTCAAACAGATACACAAAGCAACGTAAAAAAAGATGTTCAAATCGCTCAGAAGGACACCGTAACTGACATGCCGGATAATGCTCAAAATGGCATGGAAAAAGATGATTCCACAGATTCCCCAAGGAATGATGAAATGGACAGGCAGAAAAATGATATTTATGACGACTTTGAGTTTCTTAATGTAGAGGAAGAGGAACAGTTATAAATAAACTTATTCTATACATAAGACCATTTAGAAAGGCACAGGTGTTATTTATGAATTCCAGCATTACTGTTAATTATAATAATAAGCCAATTTATGATATTCTTATAGAAAATGACTATGTTCAATTGATAGAAGAATTAGATAAATTGGGAACGGAAAATCTTAAACTCTGTATTGTTTCTGATACCAATGTCAGCAAGCTTTACATGGAGGAATTAAGGAGTTTATTAAAGGAGCACGCCAAAACAGTAGAGACTTTTGTGTTTAGATCAGGAGAGGACAGTAAGAACCTGGATACAGTATATTCTTTATATGAGCATCTCATAAGGGCAAAATTTGACCGAAAAGACCTTTTAATTGCTTTAGGTGGTGGTGTGACAGGTGATCTAACAGGATATGCCGCTGCCACCTACTTAAGGGGAATTGGATTTATTCAAATGCCTACCTCATTATTGGCAATGGTAGACAGCAGTATCGGTGGAAAAACCGGTGTTGATTTTCAATCCTATAAAAATATGATTGGAGCATTTCACCAACCTGAATCTGTTTATATAAATCTAAGTACTTTAGAATCCCTTAGCAATAGACAATATTATGCAGGCTTAGGAGAGATAATAAAACATGGTTTAATAAAAGAACCGGATTACTATCAATGGTTGAAAGACCACAAAGATGAGATAAAATCCCGTGATATTCCAGTGATGAAAGAAATGATATATAGAAGCTGCCTGATTAAACGGGAAGTAGTAGAAAAAGATCCCAAAGAACTTGGAGAGCGTGCTTTATTAAACTTTGGGCATACCATCGGCCATGCTGTTGAAAATTTGACAAACTTTAGTCTTTTGCATGGAGAATGTGTAGCTGTGGGTATGGCTGCTTCCTGTTATATTTCTTATAAAAGAGGGTATCTTTTAAAAGAAGAGCTGGATAATATAATTGGTTTTATCAGCAGCTTTGATTTACCTGTTAAGGTATCCGGAATAGACCCGGAAGAAATCTTTCAAGCTACTGCTCATGATAAAAAGATGGAATTTGGAAAATTAAAATTTATATTATTATCAGAAATAGGGCAGGCATTTATGGATACATCTGTTACACAGGAAGAGCTTATGGATGGAATTCGATTTATATTAAAATAAAATTCATATTACTCGTATATAGACCGAATCAGGCCACAGCTCAATGAACTGCATGGATCAGAACTCCATGCTATATTATAAAGAAAATATCATAAACACTATTATGATATAAATCTTAACTTATGAACAGGTAAGTTAAGAACAACTGGAGGATTTATGAAAAAATTGCGACATTTGCTATACCTGATACTTTTAATTGCATTAGATCAATTAACAAAATATTATGCTGTAACTCAATTAAAAAAGGAATCTGTTACAATTATTCCAAAGGTATTTAAGTTGCTGTATCATGAAAATACAGGTGCTGTATGGGGGATATTAAGTAATCAAACCGGGCTGTTGGTTGTCTTTTCTTCTATCATTATGCTGGCTATGATTTTCTTTTACTTTAAGATACCTGCTGACAAACACTATAATTACCTTCGAATTGTTTTAGTATTTATTACAGCTGGAGCAATCGGTAATTTAATTGATCGTATTTTTAGAAAATATGTTGTTGATTTTCTTTATTTTGAATTAATTAATTTCCCTATCTTTAATGTAGCGGACTGCTATGTAACTGTAGCTTCCGTAGTGCTTATTATTCTATTCATATTTTATTATAAAGATGAAGATTTTGAATTTTTGGGAAAAAGTAAGAAAAAAAGTGCTTAAATTATGATGACATAAAATTGTAAAAAACTTCCATAACTGTGAATTAGAACATCTCCAAACTTTGGGAAGAAATTTAAAATAATTTTGTTATTAAGATGCCGTAAAGCGGCATCTTGTTTAAAATTTAAAAATATTATATAGAAAGATGCCGCGAAATGATTCTTTCAACCTGATTTTGTGGCTGTATCACATCAATAAATAGATATGATACGTAATGAGTGTAAAAATGAATAATTTTATTGATTTATTAGTAGAAAAAGAAGACAACAAAACTAGAATTGATAAATATATAGCGGAAAATATAGAAGATCTGACCAGGTCATATATTCAGAAATTAATTGAAGATGGCTTGGTTTTGGTAGATGGAAAACAGAAAAAATCTAATTATAAAGTATCGGAAGGTGAACAGATAACAGTTGAGATACCACCTCCAGTAGATTTGAATATAGAACCAGAAGATATTCCTTTGGATATTATTTATGAAGATAAAGATATTATTCTTATCAATAAAGGAAAGGGAATGGTAGTCCATCCGGCTGCAGGGCATTATTCCGGTACTTTGGTAAATGGTCTGTTATATCACTGCAAAGATGAATTGTCCGGTATTAATGGAGTATTACGTCCGGGTATCGTCCACCGTATTGATATGAATACCACCGGTGTTATAGTTGCCTGTAAAAACAACGAAGCTCATCAGTTCATAGCAGGGCAATTAAAAGTTCATTCCATTACCCGTAAATATAATGCTATCGTCTATCATTCCTTCAAAGAAGAAAGTGGGTCAGTGGATGCACCCATCGGAAGACATCAAACGGATAGAAAAAAGATGGCTGTTAACCAGAGAAATGGCAAAAATGCAATCACACATTATCGGGTAATTGAAAACCTTAAAAATAAATATGCTCATATTGAATGTACTTTAGAAACCGGCAGAACCCATCAAATACGTGTACACATGGCAAGTATACACCATCCTTTATTAGGTGATGATGTATATGGACCGGGAAAAGATCCTTTTCATCTGGAAGGCCAAGCATTACATGCCAGAGTGTTAGGTTTTATCCACCCTACCACAAAAAAATATGTAGAATTTGAAGCACCTTTACCGGATTATTTTGAACAGTTACTTACAAAATTAAGATAGATAAAAAGGAGTGCTAATTTTGAAAAGGAAACGAATCGATAGTTTGCTGGAATGGAAAGAAAATTATATGAATAAGCCTCTCCTGTTAATGGGTGGAAGAGGTACAGGAAAGACTTATTTAGTAAATGACTTTGCAAAGGCATTTTATGCAAAATCCATCTATATTAATCTTGAAAGAGTACCGGAATATCATAAATTATTGGATGGAGAAGATGTATCTGTTTGGATTCAGAATTTATACATGCTTTCTGATACTCATCCTTATGCATCTGAACGTCTGGAGAATGAGGATGAGCCGGTATTATTAATTATGGATGAAGTTTCTTTTTATCCCCCTTTTATTGAAAAATTAAAAGCCTTAATGAAAGCCAATCCACCCTTTCAGATCATATGTATAACTAGCTTTCGCATTGACCTGTGGGAAAAGGATGATTTCTTTTATGTATTGCAGCTTTTTCCTTTAAATTTTGAGGAATTTTTAATTGCTACAGGTAATGACTGGTATGCTGAAGCAATTAGAATACATTATTCCTCCAATAAAAAGCTTCCGGACATTGTTCATCGGGAATTATTAACCTTATTCGAAGACTATTTGCAAACAGGGGGAATGCCTGCTGCTATAAATGAATTTATCAATATGGAAGGTAAATATAATGTCTCAGAACAGCATAGAATATTAGCCAATGCATATTTATGGGATGCCAGGAGCCGTAATGACGAAGGAGATGGGTTAAAAATCAGCCAGGTTTATAACATCATGGATAAACAGCTTATAAAAGAAAACCGCAAATTCCAATATAACTTAATTCGTAAAGGTGCAACTAATGCAATGTATGAAAATGCCGTTCAATACATAACCGATACTTTCTATGGAATAAGATGCAATAAACTTGCAGAAGAAGCATTGGAAAGTGCCTGTAAAGCAGAAATAGATTCGAATATATCACCTCAGTACAAATTATATATGTCAGATGTGGGAATGTTATATTCTTCATTAAAACAAATTGAGGTCAAACATCCGGATCAGATTAGAAAAGGCCTTATTGAGAATTATGTAGCTCAATCTTTATACGCAAATGGATACCATCTTACTTATTGGGAATCCAACTCACAGGCTAAAATAGATTTTATTCTTTATAAAGATAATTATTTACTTCCAATCGAAGTGAAGACCGGTAATATAACTCGTTCTAAAAATTTAAGTGTATTAAGAACAAAAAGTGAATCCATAAAGGAAGCAATAAAAATTTCAACCAGAAATTTTGAATATTCCGGAAATATAAAATATGTACCAATCTATGCAGTATTTTGCATTTAAAGCTTAGTTTCTATATTGACTAAGCTTTTTTCATTTATAAGAAGTTATACTATGTAAAATAAAAGTTTATGATTATGTTTTTCTGTATGTATAATATGTCAGTTTTATAATGTGATTTTTCATAAATTTTGGTTATTATGGTTGACAATTAGGTTCTATTAAGATAGAATACATACATTAGGACTTGTCTACATAAGTAGTTTATAATTCGACTATTTATGTTATTGTATTCGACAATTGTAGAGCCTATATTTTTTTACGTTTTAAAAATTTAAAATCTAATATTTAAGATCTAAAATACAAAAATTGAAATATTCATAAAACACTTGATATTACTAAGAAATCTTAACTTGATTATAATTATTTTTATAATATTTATTGCATTCTACTTATGTAGTATGCGCTTAAAATCCTTATTATGATTTATTTTACATAAGTTTTTTGAAGTAAATTTTCTTCGTATTTATGTTAAATGAATTTGATATATAGAAAATAGACTAAATTGGAAGAGCCTACAAAAATTATCTATATTAAGGCAGATAGGAGCAGTAATGAGTGAAATACGACTACACGAAGGTGAATTAAATATTATGGAGTTATTATGGTCGAATAAAGTTTTAGCTGCAAAAGACATTGCTAAGATTATCAAAGAATACATAGGTTGGGAAAAAAATACCACATATACCGTAATCAATCGGTTAATAGATAAAGGTGCCGTTAAAAGAGAAGATCCCGGATTTTTATGCAAAGCATGTATTTCTAAACGTACCGTTCAAAATATTGAAACAAAAGCTTTATTTAATAAACTATACAACGGTTCTCTAAATACATTCCTTACAGAGTATTTAAAAAACCAAACGTTATCACCAGCTGAAATTTTAGAATTAGAAAGAATCATTAGTGAGCAAAAATTATAAAGAATTTTTTATAAGATATACCATACATTATTTACAAACTTAAAGAGGCTATTGCAAAATAGAATGAAATACCTGATATGTAGGAGCAAATTGTTTCCAATCCATATCCGGAAGAACATTCATTTTGTAATAGCCTTTTCCATTAAGAATAAAATTCTTAAAAATATTTACAATTATAAGATTATTATCGGAATGCAGGCCAATCTTTCATATAATTCCTATTGACTTAATATAGTATTCTGATTATAATCAATTTAATTCTATTTTACTAATTGTTGAATATAAATATATTCCAAAGAGAACTATTACTAATATACTATAGATATTAACGTAAAGGAGGAGTGTTTATGAACGCTGAAAAAGAGATTAAAAAAGATTCATTACACGAAAATCTTGATATAGAGATAAAAAACAATGAAAAACACATTGAAATTATATCACCTATTGGCGGTTCCATACTTGGCACCGTACCTGCATACTCAAAGGAAGAAGTGGATAGGGAGATAAAAAAAGCAAAGAATGCTTTTCCTGCCTGGAGAGATACACCATTAAGTGTACGTGCCGAAGTTCTATACAAGGCCTCTGACATATTACTTCGTAATATTGATGAATTAACAGATCTTCTGGTCCATGAAGTTGGTAAGGATAAGAAAAGTGCCAATTCTGAAATAAGCAGAACCGCAGACTTTATGAGATTTACTGCAGATACCGCTAAAAGTATCCATGGAGAAAGTATTCAAGGTGATAATTTTTCAGGTTTTAATAAAGAAAAAGTGGCAGTTGTAACAAGAGAGCCGGTAGGAGTTGTACTTGCCATATCGCCATTTAATTATCCAATCAATTTGGCGGCATCTAAAATCGCACCGGCATTAGCAGCAGGTAATACAGTCGTGTTTAAGCCTGCAACAACCGGGGCTCTTTGCGGCACCAAATTGGTGGAAATATTCAAAGAAGCGGGATTGCCTGATGGGGTACTGACTATGGTTACAGGTAAAGGCTCAGAAATAGGGGATTATGTAGTAACACATCAGGGCATTAATTTTATAAATTTTACCGGAAGTACAGAAGTGGGAGAACATATATCTAAAATGACTACCATGGTTCCTTTGCTTATGGAGTTAGGAGGCAAAGATGCTGCTATCGTATTAAAAGATGCAGATTTATCCTTTGCAGCAAAGAATATTGTATCGGGAGCATTTTCATACTCTGGTCAAAGATGTACTGCTGTTAAAAGAATTTTAGTTTTAAATGAAGTTGCGGATGAATTGATTGCAAAATTAAAAGAATTAATTGAGCAGTTAAAAATCGGTAATCCTCTAGAAGAACAAGTTGATGTAGTTCCCTTAATTAACGAAAGAGCAGCTGATTTTGTTTGGAATCTAATTGAGGACGCGAAAGAAAAAGGTGCAAAACTGATTTGCGGAGGAAAGAGAGAAAGTAATTTGATCTTCCCAACTTTATTAGATTATGTTACAACAGATATGAGAGTTGCCTGGGAAGAGCCTTTTGGACCTGTATTGCCTGTTTTACGTGTGGAATCCGTTGATGAAGCCATAAGACTTGCTAATGCTTCCGAATACGGTTTACAGAGTTCTGTATTTACCGAAAATATTGAAGACGCATTTTATGTAGCTTCTAAACTGGAAGTTGGAACAGTGCAGATCAATAATAAGACAGAAAGAGGACCTGACCACTTCCCATTCTTAGGTGTTAAGAAATCCGGAATTGGTACCCAGGGAATCCGTTATTCTATTGAGGCAATGACCAGAGTAAAGGCTACCGTTATAAATTTGCATTATTAAATCTTTTCTCCATTATTAAGAATATAAAATCCTTTTACCGGAACCTTTCAGTATTAATAATCTTTCAGTATTAATAATCTTTCAGTATAATAAACTTTCAGCATATAAAAAATTACCTAACGGGTTTAGAGTATTTTACACTCGTTAGGTATTTTTATGCCTTAAAATATATTAGTTTTAACACAACTAACCATTATCTGCTTCTTATTAATTAAAATATATGGTAAAATTGGAATAAAATAATTTTAATGCAAAGAGGTGATTATCATGAAAAAACATAAGATAATATTGGTATTTCTATTATGTATGGTATTGGTTTCAGGTTGCTATAATGAGCCAACGGAACAAACAGAAATAGGAAAAGATAAAGAAAGTATTACTGAAACAGATAGAAATACAGATAGGAAAACAAATACAAAAATTGATGGAAATAAAGTGGAAGAACTTGATAGGGAATTAGTATTTAAATTTCCAGAGGAAGATATACAAAGTCTTTTTGTTTATACTTACAATTTTGAAGGTAATACAACTACCAGCAACTGGGTATATGAAAAAGAAGATATGACCGATTTTGTTAATTACCTTAAAAATTTATCAGGAAAAAAAGTAAGTAATATAAATCCAGATGATTTAAGCGGATTCTTTTATGGCGTTGAGCTGTCTGGAAGTTATCCTTATACTCTTTTGTTTGCTGGGGAATATGCTATTAATTATGAAGGAGAATATTTTCTCATAGATAAAGAAGAGTCCGTAAAGATGTGTAATTCTATTATTAGAAATACACAGGTTCATGATACTGTCTATAATATCGTTAATAACAGATATCTATCACTAATAGATGGGAAATGGAACACTAAGTACATGAATAAAAGTATAAAGACAGATGATACTCTGGAAAAGGTTCAAATGATTGGTGATAATAAAGAACTTCATTCTGATACGGAATTGCTAAAAATTTTAATAGAAAATACTTCTTCCAAGGAAATTGAATTCGGATCCCGTCTGGAATTGGAAGCCTTAATTGATGACAGCTGGTACAATATTGATAATATGATTAATGACAATATAAACTTAGGATGGACAGATGAACTATATATTTTAGAGGCGGGCAACTCTTTAGATACTGTATTTCATTTCACTTATTTTCAGCCTCTTCCTACAGGGCGGTACAGACTAATTAAAGATATAAGTTTTAATGGTAATATGGGATATACAGCATTTGAGTTTGAAGTAAAATAATAATTAATAGTAAAGGCAGCTCCATCAATCCTATTAAGACATAATATGAATATAAGGTGCTATGGCGCCGGGAACGAGGATATATGAATATTGAGATCAAAAAAGCAGACTATCAGGATATCGGGGCCATTACACACTTAAATAAGGAAGCCAGCAAATACCTGGAAGATCCCTCCTGGTTTTGTATGGACGAACCAGATTTTATAACTAGGCATATAGACCGGGAGGGCTTTATATTAAAGGCATCAGATAATCAAACCCTTGCAGGTTTTCTAATTGTAAGATTTCCTAACCAGTCAGAAGATAATTTAGGGGGATATCTAAACCTTACAAAAGAACAGATGATACATGCAGCACATATGAAAACAGTGGTAATAAGTAAAGATTATCAAGGTAAGAAACTTCAATTAAAACTTATGGAAGCAGCAGAAGAAATTTTAAAAGAAACTCCTTATCAATACTTTTTTGCAACAGTACACCCGGATAATCAGTATAGCCTAAATAACTTTATCCGTCTTAATTATAGCATTATTACTACAGTAAAAAAATATGGCGGCCTGGACCGGCACATTCTCTATAAGCATCAATTGTAAATCGTGAGCTCTAAATTTAATGGTAACTGCATGTTGCTTGAATAATATGGCATCTTCAAAGAGAAGGTGCTTTTTTATTACCATAGTATATCTTTTAGTGTTCATGAATTAATGTTTCGATTATCATAGTATAAGAGTTTTATTTATAACAATTTTACAAATAGAAAGAGGATAACAAAGCAAGAAAATTCAAAATATGGCAAATATAGTACATTTACAAAATGTTAAATTATGCTATATTTATAATAATATTTCTAAAATTACTAAAAAATTCTATAAATAGTAACTAATTAATATGGTAACGAATTATTAAAGTAACGAATTAAATAGTAACTAATTAATATTATAATTTTTCAGTAAATTTTCTTTTTATTATGATTTTATAGCTTTACATACCATTCAGAAAATGCGTCTTCCCAACATGAATACATAAATATTGAGCCATTATTGGACTACTAAAAATAACTAAATTAATAAATCTTCTTTAAATCACATTCTATGATTAGAGGATTTGTAAGTAGCGCTTGGATATATGAAAAAGAGATGGAGAATAGATCAAAAGCAGTAATTAAGTGATGAGGTAGTCAACTCAGTGTGAGCAAAATATATCAAAAAACAGTACCTAGATAAGGAGGTGGACTGAAAAAAATAAAAGTAAATATTTAAAGAGGAGGTGTATATAATCTAGTACCGCAAATGGTTTTAGTTTTTTCAGTAATATTTAAGTTAGTAAATAATTAATGTTATGAAGACAAGAAAGGAGAATATAATGCTAAATAATAAGAGGAAAAATTTATTTTTAAAATCTATATTCAAGGCTTTGTTAGTTGTTAGTTTAATCTTAACAGGATTACCGGGTAAGACTTATGTAGAAGCTAATAGCGGAGCAACAACTAGAGACCATAACAAGCAGGTCATAGGATATATAACCCAATGGGATGCATGGAAAGGATCAAATGCGGGCTTGCCATCTGAAGGAGCTTTAACTCATTTAAATATTGACTATTCGAAATACACCATTTTAAATTATTCATTCTTTGGAGTGGCTAATGATGGTTCCTTACATAGTGGAGATTATCGGAATAAAAATATTTATAAAGAGGGTGTGCAACAACAGCCAGCTCCAATGTTCAATACTGATATATACAGTAGCTGGGATTTATTTATTCTATTTGGTGAATTAGAACCGGTATACTCAATTAATGCTGATATTGCAAGACGAGCTAAGGAACAGGGTTTTGATGTAGTGGAATGGGGTAATACCTGGTCAAAACCTAGTTGGGGATTATACAACCAACCTTTACCAATGCCTCTTAAAAAAGATGGTGGTGCACCAGGAGTATTGGAATTAGCAAAACAAAATGGTGTTAAGGTGATGGCCTCAATTGGTGGATGGAGTATGTGCAAGCATTTTCCGGAAATTGCGGCTGATCCGGTAAAGAGAGCAAAATTTATCCAAGATTGTGTACGATTAATTCAATTAGGTTTTGATGGAATCGATCTTGATTGGGAATATCCCGGACCATTTTCTGGTATGAACTTTACCGGATCGGAAATGGATTATAATAATTTTATTACTTTAACTAAAGAAATTAGACAAGCTATTGGGAACAACAAGCTAATTACTTCATGTTTCTCAGCAGATACAAGAAAACTTGAAGGTTTTAATTGGAACGAAGTTAATAAGTACGTAGATTATTATAATTTCATGACATATGATTTTAATGGTGGCTGGTCAGATAAAACAGGCCACAATGCACCATTATATGGATATCCCAATGCAGAGGCTCCTAATTTTAATTGGGATTATTTGTATCAATACCTAGTGCAAAAAGGTGTAAATCTAAATAAAGTTAATATGGGAATCCCTTTCTATGGCAGAGGATTCATAACAGATGGTGCAGCAGCACTTAATAAAAAGACTGTAAAAAGAGCTGAAACTATACAGCCTGATGGTCCGATTATGACTTGTGCAGATTTTACTAATTGGGCTAGAGATGTATATGATGGAACTCCAAATTTTAATTATATTAAGAAAACTGCACTTCAGTCTAACAGTGGTTGGACGAAGCACTGGGACGCTCAGGCAAAGGTTCCTTATCTGACTAAAAATAACTTTTTCTTAAGTTATGATGATGAAGAGTCTATTGGTTATAAGGCACAATATATTAAAGATAAAAACTTAGCTGGAACAATTATTTGGACGGGATATGGAGATGTTGAGTTAAGTGGAACGGTAACCAACTATGGCAGCAAGCTTAAAAAATGGTCAATAATTAACAGCCCTTTAGTGAATAAGATTAATGATGTTTTTGCCAATGGGTTTGTTCCAACTGATCCTGTAGATCCTGTTGATCCAGTAGATCCAGTAGATCCAGTAGATCCAGAGTATGCTCCATGGGAAAGCTCAAAAAGCTATAACGGCGGCGACAGGGTATCTCATAATGGATCTATATGGGAAGCAAAATGGTGGACTCAAGGAGAGGAACCAGGGACTACTGGACAATGGGGAGTATGGAAACAAATTGAAACTAGTGTTCCCATTCCAATCGTACCAGTTAATTCTATAGAATCAGTAAAGCCTTCAGAACTCATAGAACCTTTTGCGGACGTTGCTCCATGGGAACATAGTAAAGTTTATAACGGTGGAGATAGAGTATCTCATAATGGATCTATATGGGAAGCAAAATGGTGGACTCAAGGAGAAGAACCAGGAACTACCGGACAATGGGGAGTATGGAAAAAGATTAGTTCTGATGAAGTAGAACCTAATCCAGGAACTACAGATCTTAAAATTGTAGGATATTATCCAAGTTGGGAACCTAATAAAGTAGATAGGATACAGTACAATAACTTAACTCATATAAACTATGCATTTGCTATTCCTACTACTGATGGAGGTCTTCTTCCACTGTCAAACCCAGAAACAGCAGCCAGAATAATTAATGAGGCTCATCAAAATGGAGTTAAAGTACTTATTGCAGTTGGGGGCTGGTCTTACAATGATATACCTTTAGAAAACACTTTCATAGCAGCTACGAATTCTCCTGCAAAAATTAAAAAGTTTGGCGATGCAATAGTTTCTATGGCCAAACAGTATGGGTTTGATGGAGTAGATATGGATTGGGAGCATCCTAGAACTGGCACTACCCAAGATCAATATGAAGAACTTATGCTATATTTAAGTACTGAACTTAAAAAAGAAAATATGTTATTAACATCGGCTGTTTTAAGTGGTGCCACCCCTGATGGAAACATCTATTACGATTCAGCTGCTCATACAGATGCAGTACTTAATGCCGTAGATTTTATCAATGTTATGGCATATGATGGAGGAGATGGAGAAAGACATTCTTCCTATGAGTTTGCTGTTAACTCTGCCAACTACTGGAAGAATACTAGAAATATGCCTGCTAACAAAGTTGTATTAGGCGTACCTTTCTATGGTAGACCATCGTGGGCATCTTATGAAGCAATTCTTGAGGCTAACCCTAATGCATATAACACTGATGTTTCAGTAATTAATGGATTACAAGCTCATTATAATGGAATTCCAACCATAACAAAGAAAGCACAGTGGGCTTGTGATAATGTTGGTGGAATTATGATTTGGGAAATCAGTCAAGATACTACTGATATGAGTAAGAGTCTGTTAAAAACAATTGGAGATGTTGTTAGATTAAATAGTAATTAATAAACATTGTCAATAAGGAGTAGGATTCCTTCGAATCCTACTCCTTTTCTGCTAAATAGAATACCGCAAAAGTAAAGAGAAGAATTAAAATTATAGGTTAAATTTATTATTAGAATTTATAAATTATAAAAAAGTTTAAAAAAAGTGTTGACAATATGTTCTTAACATGTTAGAATTCATTTTGTTGCTCGGCAAAACGGCTCCATGGTCAAGCGGTTAAGACACCGCCCTTTCACGGCGGTAACAGGGGTTCAAATCCCCTTGGAGTCATTTTTTATGTTTTAATATGGATGGGTTCCCGAGTGGCCAAAGGGGGCAGACTGTAAATCTGTTAGCGACGCTTTCGAAGGTTCGAATCCTTCTCCATCCACTCATAATTTAATCGGAAGAAATGAATGCCCTGAATGAGTTCAGAGCTTTTTTTATATTCTTTTTTAAACAACAGGTAAATAACAGGTGTTTTTCCAAAACTTTTTATGATATAATTCATATCGTAATGTTATAAAATTCTAAAAATGGAATAGCCTGGACACTATTAAAACCACATCAAAGATACAAGCATAAGGAGATTTGCCAATGGATTATAGTAGTTTTGCTCTATTTAGTGACTTAGACGGTACTTTATTTAATTCACAAACCATGGTTTCAGAGGAGAATAAAGAAGCCATTTGTAAATTTGAAGAAGGTGGAGGCTTATTTGCCGTATCTACCGGAAGGACACAATATAAAGTAAAAAGTATTTTACCTGATATAGTAATCAACGCCCCCTCCATACTCTACAACGGAAGCGGTATTTATGACTTTAGGAAAGATTCTTATATTAAAACATTCACATTAGATAAAAAAAATATTGATAAGATGCTGTCATGGATTATAAAGGATATGCCGGAAGTTAATATCCAAGTGTATACAGAATATGAGAATCTGTTTATATCTTCCTTAGATACCATGAATCACGATTTTATTTCCAATCATAAACCCTGCAAAATTAGTAATTTGGATATTGCCTGGGAAGAAGACTGGTTAAAAGTCTTATTTCAAGGCCAAAAAGAAGGTTTAGAAATAATTCTGGATGCATTCTTAAGTAGTAATTTTTCAAATCAAGTGGATTTTGTATTTTCTTCTGATGAATTCTTAGAAATACTGCCAAAAGGCATTAATAAAGGCTCCGCTCTGAATTTGATAAAAGAACTTCCCCAATTTAATAACCGTATTATTTGTGCCATTGGTGATTTTAATAATGATATAGAATTATTAAGTAATGCTCATATTAGCTTTGCACCATCCAATGCTTTGGATGAAATAAAGAAAATAGCAAAATTCATAACCCGCAGCAACAATGAACATGCTATTGAAGATGTGATTAACAACTTTTTGCCAAAAATAAAGTTATAATTATATTTCATACCGAATTAAAATATAAACAAAGGAGTTTATTATGGCAACACTGTTACTTGTTATTATTTACATTGCGTTTATCAGTTTAGGTTTACCGGATTCCTTATTAGGACCGGCATGGCCAATTATACATAAAGATTTTCAAGTTTCCATTTCTTATGCTGGTATCGTAACTATGATTATATCCGGAGGGACTATTTTATCCAGCTTTTTTAGCGGAAAGTTAATTAAAAGATTTGGAACCGGTAAAATTACTGCTGTAAGTGTATTTTTAACGGCTGCCGGTTTAGCAGGTACATATTTTTCTCCAGGCTTTCTATGGATTTGCTTATGCGGAATTCCTTTAGGAATTGGTGCAGGAGCAGTGGATTCTGCATTAAATAACTTTGTAGCCCTGCATTATAAAGCAAAACATATGAATTGGCTCCACTGTTTCTGGGGAATCGGAGCCACTGCCGGACCACTTATTATGTCATTTTTCATACGAAAGAACAATAACTGGAGAATGGGTTATGGTGCAATTGCAATCCTGCAAATTATATTGGTAGCTTGTTTGATACTTTCTTTGCCCCTTTGGAAGAAATTCCAACAGGAAGAGACAGAACAGACAACGGATTCTATAGATATTAAAATATCCAAATTAATTAGTTTACCAGGAGCAAAACCTGCCTTAACAAGTTTCTTTTGTTATTGTGCAATTGAAGCAACAGCCGGTTTATGGGGAAGTTCCTATCTGGTTACTGCTAAAGGTATTTCTGCTGAAGTTGCAGCAAGATGGATATCTTTATATTATTTGGGAATTACAATCGGAAGGTTCTTATCCGGCTTTTTAAGCCTAAAGATGAATAATAAAACTCTTATTCGCCTTGGACAAATTATTATTCTAATTGGAGTAGCTTTGCTTGCTTTACCACTTTTTGATATATTCCAGATGTTTGCCTTTATTCTCATTGGGCTTGGATGTGCACCAATCTACCCGGCTATGTTACATGAAACGCCAAATAGATTTGGTAAGGAAATCTCCCAGGGGATTATGGGAATTCAAATGGCAGTAGCCTATGTGGGAGGTACTTTCATGTCACCTTTATTTGGACTACTATCAAAACTCATCGGTTTTCAATGGTTTCCTGCATTTTTATTATTCCTTGTTGCAATAATGTTGGTTTCCTCAGAAATGATGAATAAAATACTAAAGCATAGAAAAAATGAAGTCCAAAAAGATACAGTTGAAGCATTGGGCTCAGAATAATTTGAATAATGCTTGTATTGTTCAAATAATTTTGTTATACTTATCTCGGGAATGAAGTACTCCCATGGTTTTTAACCTAAACTGCATTTATGCTGATGACTTCTGTATTAATTACAGGGGTTATCAGCTTTTTTTGTTTATCTAAGGATTATAAACTAAAACTATCTTGTCGGACGAGACAATAATTTTACTTACAGGAGGAAAATAATGCTTACAAGTTTAGCACTAATATTTTTACTTGGAATGTCACTTGGTTGGATATTTCAAAAAATAAAATTGCCAAGGCTTTTAGGAATGCTGGTTACCGGTATACTTTTAGGCCCTTATGCACTAAATCTGATTGATCCTACCATGCTGGAAATATCGGCAGATTTAAGGCAAATTGCTTTAATTATTATTTTAACCAGAGCAGGGTTGTCGTTGGATATCAATGATTTAAAGAAAGTTGGGAGACCCGCTATCCTAATGTGCTTTGTTCCTGCTTCTTTTGAAATATTAGGTATGATTATACTTGCACCAAGACTACTGGGAATTACCATTCTTGAAGCAGCTATTATGGGTGCTGTTCTTGGGGCCGTATCACCGGCAGTTATTGTTCCTAAGATGCTTATACTTATGGAAAATGGATATGGTAAAGATAAAAATATTCCACAGCTTATTTTGGCAGGTGCCTCCGTAGATGATGTTTTTGTAATTGTTATGTTCACCGCTTTTATCGGTTTATCTCAAGGTGCAAAAATATCACCTGTTGATTTTATACAGATTCCAGTATCTATCATCACTGGTATTATCCTTGGTATCCTCTTAGGAACTTTGTTGGCAATCTTCTTTAAACAGTTCCACATGCGAGATTCTGTTAAAGTGATCATTTTATTAAGTATTTCTTTTTTAATGGTTGCTTTGGAAAATCTCATAAAGACTATAATTCCATTCTCCGGACTCCTTGCTGTCATGAGTATTGGTATAGCATTACAAAAAAAACGCCAAGTGGCAGCAAATCGGTTATCAGTAAAATATGCAAAGTTATGGGTGGCAGCAGAAACCTTATTATTTGTTTTAGTAGGCTCCATTGTCAATATCCGATATGCTCTTACCGCAAGTATTTCCGCTATTCTCTTAATATTTGGTGTTCTTGTTTTTCGAATGATTGGTGTATTGCTTTGTTTATTAAAAACAAATTTAACACGAAATGAAAGGGTATTCTGTATGATTGCCTATTTGCCTAAGGCTACTGTTCAGGCTGCCATCGGCGGAGTACCTTTGGCAATGGGTCTTAACTGCGGCCAGATTATCTTAACTGTTGCTGTTTTGGCTATTTTAATTACAGCTCCTTTAGGTGCAATTGGTATAGATATGACATACAAAAGACTTTTAGTATCTGCAAAGAATTAAATTTACTGTTTAAAATAACTTGTTATATATCATTATTACTGATAAAATAACACTAATGGTAATTTTTACATTCATTAGAAAAGACAAGAAGGAGAGTAATTATGAAAAACTTTAAATTTTCTACGATTGAATACGTGCGTCCAGACTTTGAGCAGTATAAAACAGACTTTCAGAAACTGACGGAGCAAGTTAAAAGCGCCAAAAGCTATGAAGAAATTCAACATACTATAAAGCAAGCAGATGAACTTTCAGTCTCTGTAAGTGATATGACTACCATAGCGTATATTCGTAATACACTAAATACTACTGATGATTTTTATGAAAAAGAAGTAGAATATAATGATGAAAAAAGTGCAGAAGCTGCTGCTAGTTCAACTGAGTTCTATAAAGCGCTGTTAAATTGTAATTTTACAAATGAAATAACCGAAGAATATGGTAAAGAATTTCTAATTAGTATAAGGCGCCAAGTGGATCAATTCAAGGAAGAATTAATTCCATACCTGCAAAAGGAAGCTAAATTAAAACAAAGATATCAGAAGTTAATGGCTACTGCACAGATTCCATTTGATGGCCAGACCTTAAACCTATATGGTGTTCAAAAATACTTTGAAAATCCGGACAGAAGCGTAAGAAAAGCGGCATTTAAAGCATATTCTGACTTTTATCACAGCAACGAGGAAGAGATGGAAGAAATCTTTGCCGAACTTGTTAAGATCAGAAATGAAATGGGTAAAGCATTAGGATATGAAAATTTTATTCCACTAGGTTATATACAACAACAACGTAGTGACTATGGAATAAAAGAAGTAGCTGCTTTCCGTGAACAAGTTCGGAAAGAAATTGTTCCTCTATGCGAGAAACTATATGAAGCTCAAGCAAAACGTATTGGCGTAGATAAAATAAAAGTATATGATGAGAAATTCATATATCCAGATGGCAATGCACAACCAATCGGAGATGATGATTATCTGGTAAAAGAAGCGCAGAAAATGTATCATGATCTAAGTCCGGAAACTGGTGAATTTATTGATTTTATGATAGATCATGATTTAATGGATCTTAAAAATAAACCCAATAAAGCTTCTACAGGATATATGACTGTTCTAGCTTCCTATAAAGCCCCCTTTGTATTTTCCTGCTTTAACCATACTATCTTTGATATGCAGGTGTTAACACATGAGCTTGGCCATGCGTTTGCAGGATATGAATCCATGCGAAATCAGAAAACTTCTCTATATTACATGGGGGGTACAGATATTGCGGAGATTCACTCTATGTCTATGGAACAATTTTCATATCCTTATGCAGAACAGTTCTTTGGAAAAGATGCTGATAAATTCCGATTTGCTCATTTACAGGAGGCAATGACCTTCGTACCATTTGGTGTTGCAGTAGATGAATTCCAGCATATTGTATATGAGCATCCGGAATTAACACCGAAAGAACGTACCCTGGAATGGCATAAATTAGAGAAGAAGTATATGCCCTGGCGTAAATACGAGGATGATGAATTCATGGATCGCGGCGGTTACTGGTATCACAAGCTTCATATATTCCTATACCCATTCTATTATATTAATTATACTCTTACCACAATGGGTGCTATGGAATTTAAGAAACGGTATATGGAAAACCCTAAAGAGGCTTGGCAGGATTATCTGAATCTATGTAAAGCAGGTTCTAGCAAGAGTTATCTGGAACTATTAAAAGTTGCGAATCTATCTGTACCTTTTGAAGAAGGAAGTGTAGCAAGGGCAATATCTACCGCTAAGGATATTCTTTTGAAGGAAATAGAGAAAATGAATTAAACTTTTAGGTCTTTTAAAGTGTTACTTGAACTGAACCAAAACATTGTATATAAATTCAATGCTCTGGTTCAGTTCAATTTTTACTTTATTTTGATACACTTCTTCTACAGCGTTATTTTTTATTGATCGTATTTCATTATATCTTCTAAAGAAAATCTACCCACAATATCATACCCATTTCCTGGCCCAAGTGGTTTAACAACTACAGTTCCCATATAAGGGATTTGGCCTAATCCAATATCATCTGGAAAACTATGAGCGATGATTACCTTATTCGTTCCTAGAGGAGGTATGATTTCTAACTTTGATGTAAGAATATCTAATATTCTTTTTTGTTCTTCACTAGATAATTTTTCACTTAATCTATTAATTTCTGCCCAAAATGGATCAACTTGAATATTTCTCCATCCAAAGGCCAGCTGGGCAGTTCCTATAGTTCGACAATAAGGGCTTGCTATTATGGGATAACTAATTGGAATATGTAATTTACGTAAACTATCTCCATAATAAACTCCTTGCATTTCTCCGGTTTCAGAAAGATTTCTTTGGGTAAAGCAGTAATGAAAATCTAAATTAGGCTGATCATCTCCAACAGTTGCATCCCCATGTCTGGCATACAGTATATACCCACCTTCTCTAAGTAAATCTAACAAAGATTCGTCCACCTCATTAACTCCTTACTATTTTTTTATATTATACTACTATATGATGCGACTTTATAATGTTGAATTGCAATACTAAATTATATTGTTTAAACATTATTGGATAAAATATTCCAGTAACTATACATATGTTAAAAAGTTTGGTGGGCAGATCAGTATATTCCAGGATACCTTCTGAATAAACTTCACCAGACTTGATAATGATATTCTTATATTTTTCATGGAAGATATCAAGTCGGTGGTTTCATGGTGGTTCCAAAGGATGATGGAAGCAGCAGCTACCGCATTATATACTTTATTCTTATTAGATATGATAACCATATATAATTATATAGTTTATAGTTGACACTAACCATATATGATGGTAATATATATCAAATAACGGAAAGGAAATGGTAAAATGACATCACTAGTTCTAAGTAATTTAAGACGTAGAGACAGACGTAAGCTCTTGTAATTATGAAGGTACCAGCATAGTTACAGGAGTAAACGTCTTGTTTCTATGCGGTTAGTGAAGTTATTTTATCCTTATCATGAGCCGTAATAGATTAGCTTTATGCAAATTCTATTACGGTTTTTTTTATACTTTTTTAGGAGGAATTATATGATAAAAGAGATTAGCAAATTAATTGCAAATTATGCATCGGAAATACCAGAAGAAACCATAGCATCATTAATAGAAATACCACCTAACAGTACTATGGGTGATTATGCATTACCATGTTTTCCTTTAGCCAAGATATATCATAAGAACCCAACAAATATTGCAGAAGATATTAAACAATATATTGATTCTGCTAACATCCCATTCATTGATAAAACAGAAGTATTCAATGGATATCTAAATATTTTCGTCCAAAGAAATTACTATATAAAAATAGTCTTAGAGCAAATAATGAATGAAACTTATATTAGCAGATCCATTGGCAGAAATCAAACTATATGCATTGATTATTCTTCTCCCAATATTGCGAAAAATTTTCACGTGGGACATTTAAGAACTACCGTAATAGGTAATTCTCTGTATAAGATATACGAAAAACTTGGATATAAAGTTGTTAGAATCAACCACTTAGGGGATTGGGGAACCCAGTTTGGTAAACTAATCCTGGCTTATAAGAATTGGAGCAGCAGGGAAAAAGTAGAAAAAGAAGGTATCAATGAATTATTACGAATCTATATACTATTTCATAAGGAAGCAAAAGATAATCCTAAACTTAATGAGGAGGCGCGCTCCTGGTTTCTAAAAATGGAACAAGGAGATGAGGAAGCTCTTAATATATGGGATTGGTTTAAGGAAATCAGTATGATCCAATTTAACCATATCTACCAATTGCTTGGCGTAGAATTTGATAGTTTTACCGGAGAAAGTTTTTATATGGATAAAGTTTCTGCAGTTGTTAAGGAATTGACACATAAGAATCTATTAGAAGAAAGCCAGGGAGCTAAAATTGTCAATTTAGATAAATACAATATGGCTCCATGCTTGATTACAAAAAGTGATGGCAGCTCCATTTATCCATCAAGAGATTTAGCCGCCATATTGTATAGGAAAAAAACCTTTCACTTTACAAAATGCTTGTATGTTACTGGCTTAGAGCAAAAACTTCATTTTGCTCAGGTTTTTAAAGTAATTGACATGATGGGTTATGATTGGAGCAATGGATTAATCCATATACCATATGGCCTGGTAAGTATATCCGGTGAAAAATTATCCACACGCAGTGGTAATATTGTTTATGCGGAAGAGCTTTTAAAGGAAGCTATTTTAAGAGCAGAAAAAGCTATAGAAACCAGGAATCCTAATTTGCAAAACAAAGAGAAAACAGCTAAGATGGTTGGAATTGGAGCAATTATATTTCATGATTTATTTCATCAACGGATAAAAAATATAGACTTTTCCTGGGATGAAGTCCTTAGTTTTGAAGGTTCCACCGGTCCATATGTTCAATATACTTACGCACGTGCTAAAAGTATATTAAGAAAGAATCCTGACTATGTATCAAGTCTGGACATTGATTTTTCTCCTCTTAATGAAGATACCAGTTTTCAGTTAGTAAAGAAATTAAATGATTATCCTAAAGCTGTTTTGTATGCAGCAGATTCATATGAGCCAAGTATAATCGCCCGATATGTTATAGGATTAGCGCAAGAATTTAATAAGTTCTATCACAATTGTTCCATTATTAATTCGGAATATAAGATTAGGCTGGCACGTTTATGCCTTGTATTTGCAGCTCAGAAGGTTATGAAGGAAGCCATGGAATTATTAGGGATACAGTGTCCGGAAGAAATGTAATTAGAAATAAAACAGGGTACCTTTTTGGGTACCCTGACTTGGACAACAACTTTCCTTGTTATTTTGCATTTATTTATAATTTAAACCACCTTTTAAAACTGTACATTAATAAGTATATCAATGTAGTAGTAAACGGAATTATTAACAAATATCCTAATGTGGAAGATAAGGTAAAATTAATTTCATTGGAGACTTCCCCGTATTCTAATATATAACGACTTCCTATTCCGATTGCATCCGCTGCCATTACAAATAAGAATACCACCCAAACTCTATTTATATTTATCATGCCTAATAGCATAAGGCATGCTATTGAATATGCATAAATTATTAATCCATTAAATAAGATTGAGGAATTACCTTTATTAATAAATGGTTGAGGGAACAAAAAACATGTAATAAAAATCCAACAAAATGCTAAAAAAGGTAAGAAAAATTTTCTTTTAGCTTGTAACACATTTAATAAAGTAAGCAAATCTTCCATAATTACGCCCCCATGATTAAGAATATCATAATTGAATATACATTCCAGAGGTATATATATTTTGATTCTTTAAGTATACCATAACAAAAGTTACTATGAAAGGGATTGTAGAATTTACTACATATTTTTGTAGAAAATAAGAACCTTTTATTTATCAAATTTATTCGAAGGTATGATATAATAAAAACGGAATGAGGAAAATGCAAGCTTGCTTGTATTTTCTGAATGGAGTGCCAAGATCATGAACAAGCTTTACGTTCATGATATAATAAAAACGGAATGAGGAAATGCAAGCTTGCTTGTATTTTCTGAATGGAGTGCCAGGATCATGAACAAGCTTTATGTTCATGATATAATAAAAACGGAATGAAATATTTACATGGTTGATTGTAAATACCGATTGGATACCTGAATCATGTACATAAATTTTATTATCTTAAAAACTAGCTTTTCACAAAAATTATTAAAAACGGAGAAAATAAATATGTATGATAGAATAACAGAAAAAGACGTAAAAAGAATGGAAGAAGAAATTGAACATCGAAAACTTGTGGTGAGGAAGAAAGCATTACAGGATGTACAAGAAGCAAGAGCACATGGTGATTTAAGCGAGAATTTTGAATATAAAGCAGCAAAACAATTTAAGAATCAAAACGAAAGCAGAATAAGATACCTTGAGAAAATGATAAAAACAGCCCATATAATATCTGAGGATGGGGAAGATGATGAAGTTGGACTTAATACTCTTGTTACCGTCTTTATACCTGAAGATGATGAAGAAGTAACTTACAAGATTGTAACCACCGTCAGGTCAAATTCAATTAAGAAACGAATTAGTATTGACTCTCCTCTTGGAAAAGCTCTCCTGCATCATAAAGTTAATGATAAGGTAAATGTCAGAATCAACGATAACTATTCCTATGACGTTATTATCCGCAAGATAGAAAAAATAGAAGATGACGGTACAGATGAGTTAAATAAATATTAATAATGCAGTGAATTTGGAATTAATTCAAAGAGCAAAGTACTATTAGGTTAATAGCAAGAATACAATTCCTTTTCAAATAAACTTGGATTTAAAAAATATCAATATAAATGTTGGATATTTTAATCCCATATATGTGGTATAATTCTAATATCCATTCAAAATAAAATTTAAATATGAGGTACTGATATGTATACAAACGAACAAATTTTACAAATTACTAAGACACAATTAGCACTGGATTATAATTGTCAATTATCTGATTTTGAAAAAGATAAAAATACTATAGTTAAAAATGGCCTCTTGGAGGGCAGACGTATTTATATAAGTGATGGATGCTTTTTTAAAATACTTTGTTTTGGCAACAAAGCAATTATATGTACGGAATCTTCGATGATACCATGGTGTGAAGAAAACTTGTTAAATAGTAATACGGCTTGGCTTTTTGAGTATCCCAAGCTGCGAACAATTGATAAAAAGCTGCAAGAATATGGACATGAAATAGAAGATATCCATTATTATTATCTTCCAAGACCAAACATATCAGAAATCAAGCCTATTGCCAGCACGAAATGGTATGAAGAGGAAGAGATAATGCAATTTAAAGGTGATAATAGATTTAAGCAAGCCTTTGCTTATGATAAAAACCATCCAGATGTGCTTTCAGTTGCTGCATTTGATGGAGTTAACATAATGGGTATGGCTGGTGCCAGTACCGACAGTAATACTATGTGGCAGATTGGTATTGATGTCATTCCGGAATACAGAGGCAGAGGAATAGGGACATACCTGGTTACACTATTAAAAAATGAAATCTTAAAACGAGGGAAAGTACCTTTTTACGGTACTGCAAGTTCACATTTTCATTCACAAAATATTGCTCTTAATGCCGGATTTTATCCTGCATGGGCGGAATTAGTCAGCACAAGCAGGACTTAACAGGTAATTTGCTATGGGGGAAGAATGGAAGATGAATTCTATAGAAAAGGAATAATACTCAATCCACCTGTACATAAACCTCATGATAGAGAAAGACTTACTGCAAAATGTTGTAACATCATAGACGAAATTAATGTTTTAAAGGCACTTGATAAGTCTGAATTAAGAAATGATTTAGTAGTAATTAATTATTTAAGAGTTATGGAAATGATAAGACTTATGCTATTTTTGTGTTTAAGATTTAGCAAAACATTCCCTGTCTGATAATGATTTTATGGCAACTATAAAATTCCTTATCAGACAGGGAATGAAGATTAAGTTGTTTTATATGATATGTCCATTATAGCCTTATTCTTTAATAAGTGGTTGACATAAAGGGCAGTAATAGACAGAGCCTCCAAGATATGACTCTTTTATAATTTGCCCTCCGCACTTTGGACAATTTGATTTAATGGTGTTTTTTGACATACATACCTTATAACCACCTTTTCGTCCAAAAATGTCTTTTTCTATATCACGTCCACCATTTTCAACCATATCCTGTAAAACAGTAATGATACAATCCAATAAATTTTCTTTATCCGAATCACTAAATGTACTAATTTTACGCTTAGGGTGAATACCCGCTGTAAACAGAATATCCTGTAATACACCATTACCAATTCCGGGAAAGCGCTGTTCAGTGGCAAGAAAAGCTTTAGCACTTAGATTAGGCTTGCTATCCATTAATATTTTATGGTATTTCTCTTTAAACTCTGGTGAGAATGGTGAAATTGCATGTTTACTTTTCAAATAATATTCATTATCATAACTACCATCGTGAAGAAAAATTCCGCCATACATTGCCACCGTGAAAACTAAATTTGAGCTATCATCTAATTCAATTAGTAATTGATAATTTTTCAAATCTTTCTCACTGGACTCCAGCCTTACATTTACACCATCATTAAAACATAGCTTATAACCGTTAGAGAAAGTGATTTCAACAAAAATTCCAAACCCTTCTACAGATTCAATTTCCCTTCCTTTTATTGCAGCGTCATATTTGGCCGGTTCTCCATTATACCAGCAAAATTTGTGCTCTTTAGACGGCGGTAACACGTTATTGATTCTTTTCCCAACCACATGATTATTAAGTTGTTCTGCAATAGTCAATACTTCTGGAAATTCTAACATAAACAGGCCTCCGATTATTATTAGTTTTTAAATACTCCGAAAAAATATAAAAAATATGCCTTTACCTTACTTTAATTGTTATAGAAATTTATTTTCCTTATATGTTATTTTATACCAAAATAAAACTGCTTGTCAAACAAAACTAATCCTTGATCACTCCTTACTTTTTTGAAGCAATTCAAATTATTAGTTATGAATTTTCAAGAAAATGTACTAGAATCTAAGTAAATTAATAAAATTCATTAAGAGGCAGCAGAAAAACAACAAATCTCTAAATAGTACAACATATAAAGGAATTACCCTGAGTTCCGGCAAATATACTATAATAAACACTTGTTGGAGTTTTATTTATATGGAACGGATAAAATTGAAAAAAGCAGTAATCTATATTTTACTTTTTGCAGTAATGTATTTTCTTGGCGGTGGAATCGCTATGTTAGTGCATGCCTATGGTAAAGATAAAGTAAACGAATCAAACTGGGGACTTGGCTTTTCCACGGAAGGTCAGCCGCCTACAGGCAATGCAACAGCAACCGAACTAAAAAAATATGATGCGTACTATATCGGAGATGCCAATAAGAAAGTTATTTATTTAACTTTTGACGCAGGATATGAGAATGGCTACACACCAACTATACTTGATGCATTAAAAAAGCATAACGTACCTGCCACATTTTTTCTAGTTGGTAATTATATGACCTCAAGCCCTGATTTGGTAAAAAGAATGGTAGAAGAAGGGCATAATGTAGCAAATCATACATACAATCATCCAAATATGTCAAAGATTTCTACCATGGAAGCTTTTCGTAAAGAAATCGAAGATTTAGAAAATGCTTATAAAGAAATTACCGGTAAAGATTTAACAAAATATTACCGGCCCCCTCAAGGTATATATAGCGAAAATAACATGAAAATGGCACAAGAATTAGGATATAAAACTATATTTTGGAGCCTTGCCTATGTCGATTGGTATAACGACAAACAACCTACACATGAAGAGGCATTTAAAAAGCTCCTTGGCAGAATCCACCCGGGAGCAATCGTTCTTCTTCATAGTACATCAAAGACGAATTCTGAAATCCTGGATGAGTTAATTACGAAGTGGAAAGAGATGGGGTATACCTTTGGAACATTAGATGATATCGTTCAAAGTAAGTAAAACGAAGTTGAATATGTTGTCAATAAGAGACGAATCAGTGAATACTTGTTCGTCTCTTAAATTTTATAAAAGCGGTATCTTAGATTATACATTCTTTCCCAAGTGGGATTAAACATATTTAGGCTGATTTTTTAAAACGCTTTCAACAGCACTTCTAATTTCTTGATAACTTGTGCAACGGCAGATATTTGATTCCAGCCATTTCTCTATTTCATATTCATCAGCTTCAGGTTTATTATTAATCAGGGCATGACAGACCATAAGAAAACCAGAGGTACAATAGCCACATTGAAATGCATTATATTCTACAAAAGCTTCCTGAATTTGGGTATGGCTTCCCATGCCTCCCAACCCTTCAATGGTTAAGATCTTATGACCAATGGTTTCGATAGCTAAAGTTAAGCAGGATTTTACAGGCATACCATCTAATAAGACCGTACAAGTACCGCAATCACCATTTTTACAGCCTGGTTTAGCACCTGTTAAACCTAATTGTTCCCTTAATACATCTAAAAGTATATCAGAAGGACGTACTGTAACACTCCTTAATTCACCATTGACATCTAAATTTATTACTGTTAAATTATCATAGAATTTTAGCATTATTATGATACCTTTCTAAAATCTTTTCAATAATATTTTTCATGACAAATATTCTATACTTACCAGAACCTTCATAATCTGTCAAAGGTGGTTCAGGAAGTAAATTATGAATCAGATTTAATTTATCTCCTACAGAAATTTCCGGATTATTAATGACTTCTTCAATATCTGTACTTCTAAAAGGGTAGGAACAAATTCCCGAAAATGCCATTCGTAATCTGCCTTTATATTGGGTAACACAAACTGTCACAAGTGGATAGTCTATTTTTTCATTAGCTGTCTTTTTTACATGAATAAAAGGTGTTTCTGTCATCTCTTTTTTGACTTTTATTTGGTAAATGAATTCCCCCTGGTCTAACTTAATTCTTTCATGAAAGATTTCATTTAAGGGTAAAGTTCTACGTCTGCCAGGACCATAAATTGATACTTTAGCATCTGTAAGCAATAATGGAAGTACGGTTTCTCTATATATAATTGTTCCGCAAATATTCCCGCCTACTGTGATACGACACTGATTTGTATGATCAGCAATACGTGCACCGGCAGTACCCAATAAAGGAAATAACTTGGATTCATTAATATCATTAAGTGAAACCGCTCCACCAATAATTAATACATCATTTTTAAGCTCTAAAACATTGCATTCTGGTATACCTTTAATGTCAATTACAGCATCAGGTACATTACTGCCAGCCCTGGCCATAGTGATAATTTCACTGCCTCCACCATAATAAAATACTTTATTGCTTTCCTTTTTTAGTTTTTCATAAGCTTTTACAGCATCTTTTTTTGTTTCTGGTTTACAATATATAAAATTATCAGCTATCATGTTTAGCCTCCATCTGCCTCCATAAATACTCTGGTGTTAAGGGTAATTCATTAATATTAATATTGGTAGCTAAGGATAGAGCATTTGAGAGAGCCGCAGGTATTCCAATAATGCCATGTTCAGATATACTACGTGAACCATATGGCGAATCTAATTGGGGGGTTTCAATAAATTCAACATGATATAACGGTTCTTGGCCAATATGCAATAATTTATAGGTGCGTAAATTAGGAGTTTTTAATCTGCCTTCCTGATTATAGTCATAAACCTCACGGCTAGCCATACTTAATCCCATGGCCATTCCACCATAGATTATACCTTTCATTCCATCTGGATTAACAATTTTTCCAACATCCATAACGGTAGTTGCATTTACGATTCGATAAGTATAATCTTTTATATTAAATTCTATCTCTACAGCTTGTGCCCCAACTGTCCATGATGGGCCACTTTTTCCTTTACCTGTATTGGGGTCTAATAAGGATAGTTGTTTCAATATAAAAGTGCCTTTGGCTATAACCGGCTGTCCAATTACTTTCTCATTTTCTGGCTTATATCCTAATACAATATCTTTAAAGTCAATAAAGCTTTGGGGATTATCTTTACGAAACACTTTACTTTCAGCTACGTCTATATCTTCAGGGCTGCAAGAAAATATTTCACTTCCCATTTCCTTTAATTGTGAAAGGACTTCATCTGCAGCCTTCATTACTGCATTTCCAGCCATATAGTTAGTTATACTTGCCACAGTTTTATAGTGTTCTGGATTAAACCTTGTATCTTTAGTAAAATTAACATGAATTTTTTTTATATCCATTTTTAATTTATCAGCTAACATATGTGCAAGCATGGTTTGTCCGCCACTTCCCATCTCAACATTACCAGTGTTTAAATTAAGGCTGCCATCTGAATTGAAAGTAATGATAGCACCGGATACAGAACCAGGTGGCGGAACAGCTTGTTTCCATAAACATGCAATACCAGTGGTTCGTATAACTTCGTTATCAATTTTCTTAATTTGAGGCCCTTTCCAATTAATGACCTCCTTTAATTTTTGTAAGCATGATGTTATATTTCCAGTATTACTTAAGGTACTTATTACTTGTGTTGGACTTAGATTCCCGGGTTTAATTGCATTAATTAACCTTAATTCAAGAGGATCTACTTCGCACCGTTTCGCCAGAATATCCAATGCACATTCCATGCAATAGGTATAGCATAGATGTCCAAAGCCTCTATATGAGGTCGAATAGGTACGATTGGTGTAAATACAATAGGAGTCACAATATAAGTTTTCTATATTATATGGACCTGTACAATCAGCAGCAATAGATTTTGACATATACGGGCTAATATCTGCATAGGCACCTGAATCTAAATAAAAAGTTAGCTTAGCAGCATTTATTTTACCTTCTTTGGTTGCACCAAGCATTATCTTTGCATCTAATCCAAGGCGGCAAGGAGCCGAAGTCATATCTTCTTCCCGGGATATTATAACCCTTACCGGAGTTCCATTTACTTTAAAGCTGGCCATATAAGCTAATATTTCTAAGGTAACCGGTGCTTTTCCACCAAATGCACCACCAACAAATGGAACATGAACTTCAATATTACCAGCATCAATATTAAAGCATTTTCCAATTTGTTTCATTACTGAAAAGGGAGATTGTGATGAGGTTTCTATTTTCACTTTCCCATCAGCTGAAATTTCTGCTCTGGCTGTACGTATTTCCATAGCTAAGTGATCAGATGGTGGTAAATGATATGATTGTTCTATTATTACATCACTTTTTTTAAATCATTCTTCTATATCGCCTTTTCGTATCTGAAACTTAGAGCTTATGTTAGTATTCTCTATTGGATATATATCTTTTTGAACTTTAGTATACTGAGATAGATATGGATGTAATATGGGCGCATCAGTTTCCAGTGCTTTTATAGGTGAAAATATTGGAGTTAGTTTTTCATATTCCACCTCAATTAGTCTAACAGCTTTTAATGCAATTGCTTCTGTAATAGCAACAACCATTGCAACTGGTTCTCCAGCATATCTTACAATATCTTTAGCTAAAGGCGGCCGATCTTTTAACAAGGGACCTGTTAATATTGGAAAATCATGACCTGTAATTATAGCTTTTACACCTTCTAATTTTTGTGCCTTAAGTATATTGATAAATTTTATTTTAGCATGAGGGTGGGGAGAAGTAAGCAAACGAGCACAGAGACATTTTGTAATAGGATAATCATCTGTATATTTTGCATTGCCCGTAACTTTATCCCAAGATTCTTTACGATGAACATTTTCATTAATAGTTGTACCCATCTCTTAAATTCCTTTATTTGTTATTTAGTATTTAGATTATTTACTAATTTAAAGATAATATGCATCTGCTTTCTTATAGCCATGCAATTGCAAAGAAACAACATTGTTATAAAATGGTAGGGGAATCCATACAATTATGAATACTAAAATCGGAGGCGGTTCAAGTGGAGAAGAATCGTGAGATTTTTGTATATATAACTGATAAATAGATAGTGTAATTACTGGAAACCCCCTGGCACTATATATAACTGATGAAAACGAAAAGCAGCAGTGTATAAGGGATTTAGAAATTGCATTAAAGGCTGACGTTATACAATTAAAAAATGGAGATTATATTTTAATTAGTAGATGAGCACTGTTACTGTTAATGGAATGAGACAGGGTACTTTGGACAATTAGATAGAGTACAAATGTAAGTAAATAATTTAATTATATGCAGTAGAAATTACACGAACTTTAAATATGCAGTTTTAACTGCATGTAGTTTAAATATGTACTTTTTATTGCATATTTTCTTGCTATTATATAAAAAATATGATAAAATATTCCAAAATAAAGAATTGTTTATATGGAGGAATAGCCAATGTTTTTTGCCATAATAGGAGATATCATTAATTCCAAAAGCATCGATACAGATAGAACATTACAAATTAGAAATGAAGTTCAAATTAATTTAAACAAAATATTAGATGAAATAAATAAAAAATATTCTGATGTAATAGCAGCTAATTTTTTAATAACTCTGGGAGATGAGTTCCAAGGATTATTGAATCATCCAAAATATATTTTTGAAATTATTGAAACTATTAAATTAAATATTTATCCAATAAAACTACGTTTTGGGATTGGTATAGGCGGAATGTACACAGAAATCAATCGAGATATGGCAATAGGAGCGGACGGCCCTGCTTACTATAATGCTAGAAAAATGGTTGAGGAGATTAAAGTTTTAGAAAAAGGCAAGATGAATGGCAGTGTAAACATTATGATAAAAGAAGAAGCAGGAATCCATCCTCATGAAATTAATTTAATAAATAGCAACCTTCAATTATGTTCTTGTATTGAAAACAATTGGACCTTAAAGCAAAGAGAGATAGTTAAAAAAATAATGTTAGAAAAGAAAAGTCAGGTAGAAGCAGCAGAAGCGTTGGGAATATCCCAATCAAGTGTGCAAAGACGTCTGAAAGCAGCAGGGTTTTATGATTATATTCAAGGAGTTGAAACTGTATCTACAATAGTGAATGAGATTTGGGGGTAGTTTAATGAAACATGAACTATTATTATTATGCTTAATGGCACATTTTGCAGGTGATTACTATTTGCAGACTAAGCATTTGGCTAAAATAAAGGATAATGTATTTAAAGGGGTTGTACAGCATAGTTTCATATATTGTATACCATTCTTATTTATATGGTTTCTTTTGGGATTGGATGGGAGCTTATGGAGAACCCTCTTATTTATCTGTATTATTCACTTCATAATTGATTCTGTAAAATTTTTATATAAGGTAAAAATCATTAAAAAAATAAAGAAAAAATATTTAGTATTAAGAGAAAGTACTTTATATCTGGCTGACCAAAGCCTGCATTTAATTTCAATTATTATTATATGTTTTATAAACCGCAATTTAAAAATTAAACCTGTATTTTCCGTAGAAGCATTTTTTCAATACCTAAACATCGATTCACATAAATTATTTCGATGGATATTGCTTATGTTAATTATTGGTAAACCAATTAATATAAGCTTTAAAAAGTTATTTACTGGTTTAAAGCCATCTGATCCATTAATATCCCAATATAGTGGCTCAGAATTCAAACTATCTGTGACTGCAGCAGATACTTCAATGGATATGAATAGGAAGACTATCATAGGAATAGAAAATAAAAATGCAGGACAGTATATTGGATTTTTAGAACGAATTTTAATAGCTATATTTCTTAGCATAGGCCAATACGCTTCCATCGGTTTTATTATGACTGCAAAATCAATTGCAAGGTATGATAAAATATCAAAAAGTCAGGAATTTGCAGAGTATTACCTGGTTGGTACTCTTGCAAGCCTGATAGCAGCTTTGGTTACATACTTTTTTATTTTTACTTTATTATAAATGATTTCAACATATGGGCGTAATAGATGAGGATGAAGTTATGATGATGTTAGACTTAGAAATATGAATGATATTTTAAGGAGGGGATAATTTGAAAAAAACAGTAATAGTCGGCGAGGGTATTGCAGGACTTACAGCCGGAGTTTATGCACAATTGAATGGTTTCAAAAGTGAAATTTATGAAAAAAATCCGGTAGCAGGTGGACAATGCATGGGCTGGGACAGAAAAGGGCATCACATTGACAATTGCATCCATTGGTTAACTGGGACAAAAAAAGGAACGGAACTTTATAAAATTTGGGAAACTTTAAATGCAATTGGTGATGATGTAGAAATGATTCATAATCAAACCTTCTACACCTCCAAACTGGATGGCAAATCGGCTACCTTGTGGAGAGATTTGGATAAAACCCAAAGGGAACTTTTACAAATTGCTCCCGAAGATGCAGAAGAAATACATAAATTAATTTCCCATGTTCGGTTAGCAGAATGTTGTGAAATGCCTTTCAACAAGCCAATGGATATGATGAATATATTTGATTATATTAACATGGGCAAAAAAATGGCTGGAATGTTTAAAGTAATGAAAGAATATGACAAAATGGATATTGAAGATTTAGGTAACAGATTTGAGAATCCGCTGATACGAAAATTGTTAACCGACTATATGTGTAAAGAATATTTCGCTTCCAGCTTCATTATTTCTTATGCTACAATGACAAGCGGAAACGGTGATATTCCATTGAAAGGCTCACTTGCCATGACAAACAGAATTATTAAAAGATATAAAGAACTTGGAGGTGTTCTGCATACTAATAAACCTATAAAGAAAATAATCATCAGTCATAATAAAGCAGAAGGTGTTATTCTTAATGATGACACAGTTGTTCATGCAGACTATGTTATTTGTGCAACTGACACAGCAGAAACATTTGGACGTTTAATGGATAGCTCCTATATGGATAAAAAGCTAAAAGTCTGCTATGAAAATCCCAATGATTATCCTGTTTTCAGTGGATTACAAATGGCTTTTTCTGCAGATAATAACTTGTTTAGCGATGAAACAATTATTTTTGATTTCAAGCCTATTACTATAGGAAATAATGATGTTACAAGAATGTCACTAAAAAGTTATCATTATGATCCTTCCTTTGCTCCAGAAGGTAAAACTGTTTTACAAGTTAATATTATGCAACGGAAAGATGATTTTGATTACTGGAAGTCCTTGAATAAGCAGGATTACAAAAATGCAAAACAAACCATTGCAGAAGCTGTAACAGATAGAATTATTGAATGTTTTCCTAAACTTAATGGTCATATTGAACTTCTGGATTGTTGGACACCTCTGACCTATGAGAAATATTGCAATTCATTTAACGGAGCATATATGGCTTTCATTGAAAAGAAAAATATTAAAATCCCAAGATTAAAAGGTAAAGTAAATGGGCTTTCCAACGTATTTATAGCAAGTCAATGGCTGCAATCTCCCGGTGGATTACCAGTGGCTGCAGCTACCGGAAAATTTGTGATACAGCGGATACTAAAAAAAGAAGGCAAGTCAATTAATATTTAAATTCTGATCTGGAGATTCGTAACGAGACAAGATATATCAACAGAATGTTGGAATCATGCGTCATGGAAATTGATAATATTTTTGAATACCAGTTTGTAGGGGAGAACTAATATGAATATACATACAAAAAGGTTGTTATTGGAGCCATTAGGATCCCGACATCTTATATCTACACATAAATATGCCAGTGATTTTGATAATACTAAATATATGGTATACTTACCAAATACAGATATAAGGGAGACTGAGAGCTTTCTGGAAAGGGTACAGGCAGAATGGGAAAAGTATAACCCTCAATTTTATGAATTTGCTATTCTGTTAGATAATAAACATATCGGCGCAGTTAGTATATATATCAATAATGAAAATGCAGAGGGTGAGCTTGGCTGGATAATATGTAAGGAGTTCTGGGGAAATGGGTATGCAGCAGAAGCGGCAAGTGCAATTATCCATTTTGCTATACAAGAATTGAAAATCCGGAAATTCATTGCACACTGTGACAGTGAAAATGTTAGCTCATCTAGAGTGATGGAAAAATTGGGATTCTCATTAGTGGAAAGAGCAAATGGACGTAAGAATAAATCCTCTGATGAAGAAAGAGAAGAATTGATGTACTCCCTTGAAATTAAATAAACAGGATTATCACATAAAAAAGGCAACAACCAGAAGAATAATTTTCAGATGCTGCCTTTTTATATTTACTTTATTCCGTCTTCCGGCAATATTTTAATTTTACTATTTCAAACCACAATACTGAAAGGATGGAAAAAATTATTACCAGGCTTATACTTGTCAGGCCTAAAGGATAAAATCCTAAAGTTTTATGAAGAGGGCTGTAAATACATAAAACAAGTCCGACCAATGTTATAATATTAACTGCCCATATTCCTGGATCGTGGCTTATCTTTTTAAAAGCCTGAACTATGTTTTCTTTTTCAGAACTATTTTCTATTACTAATAGAATGTTGGAAAGTACAAGGACGGAAAAGCCCGCTGTTCTTGCAATTTCTGGTGGATAAGATAAATTCAGCATACTAAAGTAAATACTAAATGAAAATATAAATATTACCAATCCCTGAATAATGCTTTTTATAAGTCTGGCTTTTGAAAATAATGATTCCATTGGCTGTCTTGGCGGTTTCTTCATAGTATTAGCCTCTGCCGGAATGCGTTCCAGCGCAATACTACAGGTTGGATCCATTATCAACTCCAGTAATACAATATGGAGGGGCAGAAGCATAAGGGAATCCGACCCGATTCCTAACATTGGGGCTACCAGGGATATAAGCGCTATTGGTATGTGTATCGTTAATACATATCCTATTGCTTTAACAATATTCTGATATATTCGCCTTCCATCATGAACAGTACTTATTATAGTTGATATATTATCGTCTAATAGGATTAAATCAGCAGCCTCTCTGCATACTTCGCTGCCATGCTTGCCCATTGCAATTCCAATATCAGCAATTTTCTGAGCAGGAGAGTCATTCACTCCATCACCGGTCATAGCAACTACTTCACCGTTTTCCTGAAGTGCTTTCACAATTTTCATTTTATGGAGGGGTAAAACTCTGGCATAAATATTATATTCTTTTACAATATTTTTTAATTCTAAGTCTGTTAGCCTGGATAGCATTTCCCCAGTAATAACCTTATCGCTGTTACGAATCCCTACTTTACCTGCAATAAAGGACGCTGTTTCCGGATGATCTCCGGTAATCATAATAATACGGATTCCTGCATCATAACTTTCTTTAATAATATCTTTCATTTCATTTCTAATTGGATCGGATAAACCAACAATTCCTCTAAAATGCAATTTACACTCAGACAGATTATCAGGAATATGGTTGCCTTCCGGAATAATCCTGTCTGCCAATGCAATTACTCTTAGACCTTTCTTTAAAAAGTTATTCATCTGTTCTTTCACTTCCATGTCCTGATCCGTTGTGAGATAGCATTGGGAAAGGATTGTCTCAGGACTTCCCTTTGCGGCTATAGTATAATATCCATCTTCTTTCCAGACCTGACCCATGGCTTTAAGTTCGTTGGTAAAGGGATATTCCTTAATAAGTATAGAATTACTTTTATCTATACTGCAAATTGAAACTTTCTCTGGTTGGTTGGTACTTTGTCTGTATAAAGATTCTCCATATTCAATCAATGCTTTTTCCACCGGATCGAAAGTCCCTTCTTTACAGGAAAAAATTATAGCTTTGCGGAACCTTTCAATTTGAGGGTTATTCATAAAGCATTCCGAAACCTGCATTTTATTATGTGTTATGGTACCTGTTTTGTCCATACATAATACAGACACAGAACCCAGAGTTTCCACAGAGGGAAGATGTCTAATCAAAGCATTTTTCTTGGCCAATCGAAAGGCTCCCATTGATAAAAAGACAGATAAAATTACAGGGAATTCTCCGGGAATCATAGATAAAGCCAAAACAATGCCAGCCATCATACTATGAATAATACGTTCCATCAATTCTTGCTCTGATAAATTTAAAAATGTAAAAAATCCAACTAAAAGAAAAAGTAATGCAGCCAATATAGTACATTGCTTTGCAAGCTTTTTCATCTGTATTTGTAGACCGGTATTTATTTCAGGTACTTTTAAAATGCTCTCAGCTATTTTCCCATACTCTGTATATTTACCTGTTTTCTCCACACATACAATACCGGTTCCAACGATTACATGGGTTCCCGCATAACAGCAATCTTTTTTAAAATATTCTTCTTTGCTTTCTGCCTCGGTATTCACATTGAGATAATTTAATAAGTCCTTATGAATAATATGTTTTTTGGCATTCTTCCATATACCGGTGGATTCACCGGTTAATATACTTTCATCAATACATAGACCATTTGCCCTGACTATATAGCCATCAGCAGGAATTTTAACTCCTTCCGTTATAAGCATCAAATCCCCTGGTACAAGTTCTCTGCCGGATAATTGTATTTCTTTTCCTTCTCGGATAACAGGAATTTTAGGTTCACTAATTTCCTTTAATTTTTTTAATACATTTCCGGTTCTGATTTCTTGAAAAACATCGATTCCGATAACAAATATTACAAATGCTATCATAAATATACCATCTGTTGCTTCCCCCAGAAGAAAATAAATTATAGCAGCAAAGGATAATAGAAGATATATTGGTTCTGAAATAATATGCTTTAGCTGTTTTAAAAACTTTTTCTTATTATTCGTACGTATTTCATTATATCCGTAAATCTCCCTCCGTTTTTGAACTTCTTTCAAAGTTAATCCGTAATAATCAGTCATATACCTGCTACCTCCATTTAGGCAGAGTTAAGGGTATGTGTCCCGATTATAAAAAAATGCCTGTGGAACACATAGAGAAAACTACTGTCCCACAGGCATTTATATTCCTGTTGCTGTCTAACAGCCCGGCTGCACGAAGTATCGCCGCCTGATCAGATTGTACTGTTGATTACCTTATTAACCCTGCAGTGCAAAGTGATTTAGTACTTCATCATATGTAAATATGAATTAAATGTTACATCAAAAATTAAAAGCACCAATACGGTCAAACTGCTAATACCGTATTAACGCTTACAAGCTTAGTGGGTTTGAAATATTCTGATTCGTTTAGTTTTTCTGATATTCACGTAAGCTTTCCAGTATGTCACTATGATCAGAAAAGAAAGTATTAAATACGTTCATTTTATGTACGGTTTTCGGATTTAAACTATGTTCCATCAATTCCGTCTGCTGTAATAAGTCATCTTCACAACCCAGGATTTTCAGGAAATTTTCAATGATATGATGGCGTTTTAAAAGGTATTCACCTATTTCCTTACCACTTTCACTTAACATGATAATTCCGTATTTCTTATATATTAATAGACCAAGTGCAGCAAGTTTCTGCACCATTCTCGTAGCAGAGGCCGCTTTTACATTCAATAATTCTGCAAGTATATTAATTCGGATATATCCTTCTTTTAAGCTATTCCTATATATCATCTCAAGATAATCCTCCATAGCCGATGTTAGCTTACTTTTGTTCTGCTCCAGGAGTTGATATCCTCTAACCGTATAAAATTCGTTATTTATCACCTTTATAATCATGCTCCTTTCAAAGTCTGGAGGCTTTGTGCATAGCACAAATCTCCGGCTGAAAGAATTTCAACCTTATAAGATTAATATTCTTTCAGCCTTCCATATCCCAAAATTTCTATTAATTTATATATATGCAGTAACACATGAAGTTATTTTACATATGTTAGTGTAGGGTAAAAGTATTGCACCCCACTAACATTAACGATTCATAATTCAGGAGGCTAATATTCAATGAATAATAACATCATACCACTTAATTTCTTACCCCTAGGAAAAAAAGCAAAAGTAAAGGTACTTATATCTGATGGTATTATGCGAAGAAGGATGCTTGATTTAGGATTAACTAATGGTACCGAAATTGAAGCGTTACAAAGGAGTCCCTCCGGAGATCCCGTTGCTTACGATATCCGGGGAGCAGTAATAGCTTTACGTTCAGAAGAGGCTTCCAAGGTCATAGTAGAGGCTATATCGTAATAGTTTAATAAAGGAGAGAGCAGAATATGGGTTTGACAAGTCAATCTACCGGAATAGGTGTATTAGACAGCGAATTAAGAATTGAACGTAGCCGTGTGGATGATAAGATCATAGCACTTGCCGGAAATCCCAATGTAGGAAAAAGCACAGTATTTAACAGCTTAACAGGGTTAAATCAACACACAGGTAATTGGCCCGGTAAAACAGTTACCAATGCACAAGGAAAATGTATTCATAAGGATAAAAATTTTATTATGGTAGATTTACCCGGTACTTATTCACTAATGGCTAATTCGGTAGAAGAAGAAGTTGCCCGGGATTTCATCTGCTTTGGAAACCCAGATGCAACTATAATCGTAACTGATGCAACTTGCCTGGAAAGAAATTTAAATCTTGTTCTACAGACTTTGGAAATTACATCTAATGTTGTGGTTTGCGTAAACCTTCTAGATGAAGCAAAAAAGAAAAAAATAAGTATTGATTTGAAAGAACTTTCTTATCAATTAGGTGTACCAGTTATCGGAACCAGTGCAAGAAGCGGGAGAGGACTGGGCGCTCTAATGGATGCCGTATATGAAGTTACAAATCAAGAAGCAGCCAGCACTCCGTTACAAATTACATATGATGATACCATAGAAGAAGCAATCCGTATTCTGGAACCTGCCATATGGGATCTTTTAAAAGATAGACTCAGCAGTCGTTGGGTAGCATTAAAGCTTTTGGATGAGGATGAAATTTTATTACAGGCACTTCAAAAATACTTGGATTTTGAATTGACATCGGATGAAAATATCCTGCAAAAAATAAAGGAAGCGAAAGATAGGCTGGAGATAGCTGGTATAGACCATAATGTGTTGAGGGATAAAGTTGTATCCGCAATTATAAGCACGGCAGAAAAAATCTGTAGTGAGTCAATTACTATTGAAAATGAAAAATATAACCATATAGACCGGAAAATAGACCGTATTGTAACATCCAGAATATTTGGAATTCCTATTATGATTGGACTTCTTGGTATTGTATTCTGGCTCACTATTACCGGGGCAAATTATCCTTCCGAAATGATTGCAAAGTTCCTTTTCTGGATAGAAGGCTGGCTTACTGAATTTTTCATATGGCTGGGAACCCCTTCCTGGGTACATGGGGTTTTTATCATGGGAATCTATCGTACATTAGCATGGGTTGTATCCGTCATGCTGCCTCCCATGGCAATATTCTTTCCTCTTTTTACTCTGTTGGAAGATTTGGGCTATTTACCGAGAGTTGCTTTTAATCTGGATAATTATTTCAAAAAATCATGTGCTCATGGAAAGCAGGCGCTTACTATGTGTATGGGATTTGGATGTAATGCAGCAGGTATAATTGGGTGTAGAATTATAGATTCACCAAGAGAGCGACTTATCGCAATGATTACAAATAATTTTGTACCTTGTAATGGCCGTTTCCCTACGCTGATTGCAATTATCACCATGTTCTTTGCAGGTGTAGTTGCAAGTCCTTTTCAATCCTTAGTTTCAACACTATTGTTAACTGGGGTAATTGTTTATGGTGTATTTATGACATTGGTCATATCAAAAATATTATCCAAAACAATTCTAAAAGGTCTTCCTTCCTCATTTACTTTGGAGCTTCCACCTTACCGAAAGCCTCAGATTGGTAGAGTAATTATCCGATCTGTATTTGACAGAACTTTATTTGTTCTTGCCCGTGCTGTTTTAATAGCTGTCCCTGCCGGTTTAATTATATGGATTACGGCAAATATCCATATAGGTGGTTCAAGCATTCTTTCCTATTGTGCAGGTTTCTTAAATCCTTTTGCTAAGTTAATAGGCTTAGATGGCTATATCTTAATGGCATTTATACTCGGCTTTCCTGCAAATGAAATCGTTATACCAATCATTATAATGAGCTATATGGCAACCGGTAATATTATGGAGTTGGATGGCTTAGATCAACTTAGAGAACTACTTGTTTCCCATGGTTGGACTTGGGTTACCGCTGTTTGTACAATGCTTTTTTCATTAATGCATTGGCCATGTGGTACAACATGCTGGACAATAAAGAAAGAATCTCAAAGCTGGAAATGGACAGCGGTTTCATTTCTTATTCCAACAGTAACCGGTATAATAACATGTTTCTTTGTTGCAAATACAGTAAGATTAATTGGTTTAATATAATATAATTCTAAAATGTCAGACAAAAGTCTACATCAATTATTATGATTTGTATTGTATACCATTAATAAAGCTCTGTTTCCGAAGGATACTGGAGTATAAAAAGGATTACAACTTGATTGAAACTTGTTGTAATCCTTTTTTTTATTTAAATTTAAAATGCAAAATTACATTGTTTCATTCACAATACGACATTTTCTTCATAATATATAGTGTAGTAATAAAAATTATTTATTAGATAAATGAGAAAGTATTAGTATTTATGTATAATGCTAAGAGAAAATAGGCTATAGATTACCTTTTTAATCTAAAATATATTTAAGGAGTTGATATTAATGACATATTATAGAAAAGATGAAAGTCGAAAACGATGTTCAAGTTTCAGATCTGATCCACCAGAATTTCCTCGTGGAGGTTTCTTCCGGGAACGAGAAGAATTTCCTCGTGAACGTTTCTTCCGTGAACGAGAAGAATTCCCTCGCGAACGTTTCTTTCCTGAATTTGAAGAAGAACTTGAAGAATTTCCTCGTGAACGTTTCTTCCGCGAACGTGAAGAATTTCCTCGTGAACGTCGTGAAGAAGAACGTGAGGAATTTCCTCGTGAACGTTTTTTCCGTGAGCGTTAAGAACTTCCTCGTATAGATTTTCAACAAGCATGAGTTAGGAATTTGGTAGATACAAAAGACTTGTGTATTAATATATATATATAATTAGTTTTAAAATTGGATATTTACTTTATGTATATCATTAGCCCAAAATAATTTTGAATACAGTACTTGGAGAAATATTAGGAGAAATCACAGGTTAATTGAACCCAAAATGTTGTAAAAGTCTAACATGGAGGGTTCATTTTTTATGTAAAGAATTTGAAATGTATGAAATAGGGTAGTAGTAAAAATATTTTTATAGTCTGTTTAAAAAGTGCTTGGACAATTGTAAAATTGAGGGTATAATCAAATATATTATAGTAGTTCTGATTATGAAGAAATCTAAGAAAATTATTTTATGACTGTGTAAAATCGCTTTGTGACCGCGGTGTTACAGAGCAAGAAGCTCATAATGAATTGGGATGAAGTAAAAAATAGAGTCATATTATACTGAATAATACAGGAGGGGACTGAGTGTAAATTGCAGACATCAGACATTGATATATAATGGAAAGAATGGTAAAGTTAAATTTAATAAAGTGTAATTTATTATTTATTATATAGGTAAAAAATAATATTAATGGCACTTGCGTAGGAAATTAGTTTTTCTGTAGTGTCCAGTGACTTTAAGGCCTATTTTATAATACGAGCTTCCTGTGATAAAGTAGAAATGTAAAAAGAACCCTCACTTAAAAAATAAGATATAATGAATTTGACGAAAACAAAAATCTTATTTTTAAGGAGGATTCACTATGAATTATAACCAAAACAAAAGACTTAATCAATTGGATGAAAATATTCTTATCATTGGAGTTGACGTGTCAAAAAAATTTCACGTTGCTAGAGCACAGGACTTTAGGGGAGTTGAGTTTAAAAAAGGAATTAAATTTGACAACAGCAGACAAGGATTTGCTGAATTTGAGGAATGGAAGAATTCTTTACAGTCTGAAAATAGTAAAACAAAAGTAATAGTTGGTATGGAGCCGACTGGACCTTACTGGCTGCCATTTGCAAGATGGTTACAGACAGAAGGATACTGGACGGTTACTGTAAATCCAGCACATGTAAAGAAGTGCAAGGAATTAGATGACAATAACCAGGCAAAAACAGACTATCGAGATGCAAGGGTTATTGCTCAATTGATAAAAGATGCAAGGTTCTCAGAACCAAACCTGCTTGCAGGTGTATATGAAGAGTTGAGAAATGCAAAGAATATCCGAAAAGTAATGGTAAATGATTTGAAACGTATCAAGAATCAAATGGCGAATTGGTTAGATAGGTATTTTCCTGAATACAAAAGAGGATACACTAACTGGGAGGCAGAATCATTCTTGTATGTTTTAGAAAAATATAAACTTCCGTCAAGAATTGCAGAGTTAGATGCAATAACAGTATATTCAGATGTAAGAGAAAAATTTCCTCGAGGAGTAGGTCAGAAAAAGATTGAAAATCTGATTAGGGCAAGTAAGGAAAGCATAGGAATAACGGAAGGATGCCGTATGGCAGAAAAGGAATTAGATTATCTATTGAAACGATATAATGAATTGGTCTCAGATATAGATGATATAGAAAGCACCATCGGAAGTCTGTGTGAAGAGTTGCCAGAAGTACAAAGAATCACACAGATAAAAGGTTTTGGAATTACTACCGCTAGTGGTGTTGTTGCAGAACTGGGAAATATAAAAGAATACAGAACCCCAAAACAGATGATAAAAATGGCTGGTTTATCGTTGACGGAAAACAGTTCGGGTCAAAAGAAAGGTAAAATGTCCATTAGCAAACGAGGACGTAAGGACTTGAGAAAGATACTATATCAAGCCGTAGTAGGTATGATTCGAACCAATGAAGCCTTCCATAAGTTATATCAGTATTATCGATATAGAGCCAAGAATCAGCTGACAGGGAAACAGGCAATCATAGTCTTGGTCAACAAGTTGTTACGGATTATCCATACGATTGTGGTAAAGGATGTTGATTATGACGAGACAAAAATGCTTGAAGCTATAAAACACCCAGATGAGTTTTCTTTTGCAGCATAGAAAGATTTTTAAGTAATGAAAAAGGTCTGTTATTATGGCAACGGTAACGGATTACAAACGCAACAAAGAAAGACAAATGACAAAAGTGACGATCCCGTATTTCCTCCATTAGGGCATAACCCCGTATACGAGCATCGCGGGACTCACACATGATGAGATAGAACGAAGGAAGTTTGGAGCAATGACTCCGGTAGAAAGAGGTCGTATTCTCATGTTTTAAGTGAAGCTAAAGTCACTATCTATAGAAAAATATGTGTTGCTTTTATTAAGTGTGGGCAATTTATTAGATTATCAACATTTCAATTAATATATAACTAGGAATTATGTAACAAAAAGTATACAAAGTACTGGTAAATCGGTACTTGACTTAAAGAGGAGGATTACAAGACTATGAAAGTAAGTTTATTAAAAAAATACACATTTGGGTTAGTAATATCTATATTACTTATTATAATTAATAATGAATTGATTAAGAAAAGCATAGAACATATGTCTAATAATAGGCTTATTAATTTATCTACTCTGATTTTATTTTTCTTTAATCCAATAATAAATTTAATCACTCTTATTGGAATTGTCTTAACCTATTATTTTATTATAAAAATTTATATTATAATTTTTCAAAAGGAAAATTAAATTAGTTTTGGAAATGTAGTCAATAGGAGATATAATTATGAATTACTTAGTCAATCTAGAAAAATGTGTGACAGGATTTGCCTGTATGCGAAACGGAGCAATAATAAAGAAACATTGAATTGGAGAGTACAATAAATATTCCACTTACATTCTCAGGGCGTACCATGATAGAAAATGATAGATTACATATAGCTTCCAGAAATATCAATGGAATAATATCATTTTGACTTAAAACAATATTTAACAAGCTAACATATTGTTTATAACCAAATCACAGAATAAATCAAGTGATACATGTAACCACTTTTGTGTCACTTTTTTATCTGGAAAGAGAAGCATAAATAGTTACTGCGCGGCATTTTACCAGATTTGTGTCCGTAAGCAAGAAGAGGTGCCTTATTTATACTGTTTTTTATGTACTGCGCATATGGAACATTACGGTTAATAATATAATCATAGCTTACTTGATGGGTAGCTTCTAAACTAAGAAGCTACCCATGTTTAGTTTACCAATTTTCTTATAGGCAAATGTGACTGATTTATAGAGAATGCGCAATTACTTTAGTGTTTTGAAAATTTTAAGATTTTTAAGAGAGTGAGGGATCAATATGCAATTTGAAAAAGAAAACCTGGATTCAATCAATGTGTGTGTGGAATTTGAAATCATATTAAGAGGTAGGCTAACAGCTGAACTATACCCATAAGGCATAAGCAGAAGAAGGCTGTATTTGATTTGCATGGTTTTCCTAGTTCTTTAAGCTTATTTTAATAGGTAAATAGTCTGTATGTTGTTATATTACCTCAGTGAATTGACGAAATTATAATAAGAAAAAATGAGGAGTGAAATTATATGTGTGAACAGACAATCAATGATTTACAAATCGTACTGAATAACATCGATTCGAGAATTGAAAAAAATAATACTATTAGTTCTAAAGAGCTTCAGTATTTAATGTATCAAAAAATAAAGATACAACAACTTATTGATGATCTTAACCAAAAAAATGATTATTTTGTAAAATGTAATCCGTAAAAACTTTGGGAAGGCAGTTGCCTTAAAGGAGATTTTGTGAGCTATTATGGACGTTAAGTATATAAATTCTGTTATAGAAACTTTCAATGTTACTTTGGAGCAATTCGGAGTACATAATATTAAAAGATGTAATATTCAAAAGAAAAACAAAATGTACTTGAACTTAGATTTATCCACAATAGTCTGTTTTCAAGGTGCCGTTCAGGGCGATATAGCTCTTTCTATGCCTTTAGACACTGCAAAAAATTTAGCATCAGTAATGATGATGGGAATGAGTATTACTGTCATCGATAATATGGCTAAAAGTGCAATAGGGGAATTATCCAGTATTATAGCAAGTTCTTATGCAACAAAACTTTCTTCATTTGGATTATCTACAAAGATAAATCCTCCCAGAGTTATTTTAGAAAACGCTGAAATTAACAGTATTGAGACTTTAGTGATTGATTTTGAAACTGATCTGGGAAAAATGGAACTTAATATTGGACTTAATATAAGCTGAGCTAAAAGCTAAAACGGCAGGAAATAACCTGGTAAGGTGAGTTTTCTAAAAAATGAGCTCCCACCAAGGAATAACTAGATTTAAGAGGCATCATTATTGATCGCTCAAGGCACGTTGAATGCGTGAATTTTGATGTAGAATTGTGATACGAGAAAAAATTAGAATATGACCACAACATATAGTATGTCTAAAGCAAAATGGGGCAAAATCAAGGTAAAAAATAATCGTGATTTTGTTCCCTTTTTAGCGATAAATACTGCTGCAGAAACAGATTTTTAAGATATGACCTAATTGATATTCCTGAAAAGCAGGGATGTCTCAAACTTAAGAATGGCTTAATTTTTTTTAAGATGAACTTACGCTGGAAGAGTTCTGTTCGAAGCATGAAGTGCTTTCATTAAAAAATGAAAAACTTGATTTCAACGAATCATTAACAAAAGAAGTGTTAATCTTAATAGATTATAGTTATACTGTAATTTGTATTATAGTTAACACTATTTATATAATTTATTGCATATTCAAACTGCAGAATAATACTTAGAATATGCTTTTTTTAATTTTTCAATATAATCGCATAAAAAAATAATTTTAAAATAAGTAAATTTAATAAAATGTCAACAGAGAGCAAATCTTAAGAATTTGTCCATTGAAGCAAATGCTATGGAATTTACATATAAAATCATATTGGAAGCCTTGATTTTTCTGGCTTTCTTTTTTTATCCACATTTGATTCCCTAACCTTTTCTTCATTTATTTGTGAAGCAATAGTAAGGGAATTTTGTAATTTAAAGCAAAACTTAGGGAATATCATCAAGTTTTGAAGTAAATGTTAGGGAATGTTGGTATTCAACATGTTTTAATATTTTCCACTGATATAATATGATATAATGGCAATATGTTGTTAATTATAGCAATAATGGGAAACTCAGAACCATATAAAGAAATAAACAAGCGCAGATTAAGAAACTGGATTGTAATTACTCCTTAGATAAATAAATAGAAAATATAGAGAAAATCAGCTTGCTGTTTTCTGAAAACATGAAATTCTTTATATTACATGGAATTTTAGTACTAGGGTCAGTGATTTATGTGAATTGTAAAAATACAATGATTGATATATAATAACTTTACAAGTATTAATTAGAAGCTAATTTGAAAGATATATATATAGAAGGCTGCCACAGAATAATACTTTTCAAACTATTTATTTGTAGCAATATCACATCTGTTCACAGACGTGATATTCAATGAGTATAAGGTTGAAGAACACTTCAGCCACACGTATTTTTGACTATTTTAGTTATAATTTATATAGAACTTAAAACGAGAAAGGTACAGGAAGAGATATGAAGTCATTAGTATTAGCTGAGAAACCATCAGTTGGAAGAGACATTGCAAAAGTCTTAAAATGTTCTAAAAATATAAATGGAGCCATAGAAGGAGAACGATATATTGTCACATGGGGACTAGGTCATCTGGTTTCATTAGCAGATCCGGAAGTATACGATGGCAAATATAAAGAGTGGAAAATGGAACATCTTCCTATGTTACCGAAGAAGTTTGAATTAGTTGTACTGAAACAAACAAGTAAGCAATATCAAAACGTTAAATCACAAATTCATCGAAATGATGTATCAGATATTATTATTGCTACTGATGCTGGACGTGAGGGTGAATTAGTTGCTAGGTGGATATTAGAAAAAGCAAAGAATAATAAGCCAGTGAAGAGATTATGGATTTCATCTGTTACAGACAAAGCAATCAAAGAAGGTTTTTCTCATCTTAAGGATGGCAAAGAATATGTGAATCTCTACCAGGCAGCTGTAGCAAGAGCTGAAGCGGATTGGATTGTGGGAATGAATGCTACAAGGGCTCTAACGTGTAAATATAATGCGAGCCTTTCTTGTGGACGAGTTCAGACACCTACATTAGCGATGATTTCCAAGAGAGAAGAAGAGATAAAAAATTTCATACCGGTTCCATACTATGGACTTGTTGGAAGAGTTAATGGAATGACAATTAATTGGAAAGATCCAAAATCAAAAGGTTATACTACCTTTGATAAAAGTAGAGCGGACGATGTTTTAAAAGTTGTAACAGGAAAAAATGGTATAGTTACAGAACTAAATTCTATAATGAAAAAATCCTATTCACCTGGATTATATGATTTAACAGAACTACAAAGAGATGCCAATAAGAGATATGATTTTTCAGCGAAAGAAACTCTAAATATTATGCAGCGCTTATATGAAAATCATAAAGTGTTAACTTATCCAAGAACGGATTCTAGGTACCTTACTACGGATATTATAGGAACTTTAAAAGAACGATTAGATGCTATCAGTATTGGTCCATATAAAAAATACGCATCCATGTTAGCGAGAAAACCAATAGTAACCAATTCTTCATTTGTAGATAATCAAAAAGTAAGTGATCATCATGCTATAATACCAACTGAACAATATGTTCGCCTTGATAATCTAAGTACTGATGAGAGAAAGATATATGATTTGGTGGTTAAAAGATTCCTATCTGTATTAAGCCTGCCTTGTGAATATGAGGAAGTAACAATAAAGGTACAAGTGGAAAATGAAGAATTTATTGCAAATGGTAAGGTAATTAAGTCATTAGGATATAAAGAAATCTATGAAAATACATTTGAAGAAGAAACTGATCTGGAAAAGCTGCCTAAAGTAAATAAAAATGATATTCTAAAGAATATCCAATTCTCCATAACAGTTGGAAAAACGAAACCACCAGCACCATTTAATGAAGCGAGTCTATTAACTGCTATGGAAAATCCAATCAACTTTTTAGAACTAAAAGAAAAAGAAATGGTAAAAACATTAGGAGAAACAGGTGGACTAGGAACCGTTGCTACCCGTGCTGATATCATAGAAAAGCTATTTAACTCTTTCTTAATGGAGAAGAGGGGTAAAGATATATTTATTACATCAAAAGGAAAACAATTATTAGAATTAGTACCGGAAGACTTGAAAAAACCGGAGTTAACCGCTCAATTGGAGATGAAGTTATCCAAAATAGCCAAGGGAAATCTTAAAAAGCAAGACTTAATGAATGAGATGGTATCTTATACAAAGGAAATTGTAGCAGAGATTAAAGAGAATGAAGGCAAGTTCCGGCATGATAATCTAACCAATACGAAATGTCCAGATTGCGGTAAAAAAATGCTATTGGTAAATAATAAAAACAGTAAAATGTTAGTTTGCCAAGACCGTGAATGTGGTCATAGAGAGACAATAGAAAGAACAAGTAATGCAAGATGCCCTGTATGTCACAAGAAGATGGCATTAAAAGGTCAAGGGGAAGGGCAGTTATTTACCTGTGTTTGCGGATACAAAGAAAAACTAACGGCATTCCAAGAAAGACGGAAAAAGGAAGGTGCTGGTGTTAGCAAAAAGGATATTGCAAACTATATGAATAAACTTAATAAAGAAGAAAAAGAACCAATAAATAGTGCATTTGCAGATGCTTTTGCTAGGTTAAAGCTTTAAAAGTAAGATAGGAATGAAAAGGTATGAAAAAGATAAATTCAATAGGATATGGTGGAAAGGTTATTTTAGTTGGTATTTTGTTTACATTTATTTTTCCAATAATAATATTCTTTGTTCCATATAAATGCAGTTTGTTAAATCTTGTTTCAAAGGTTTCATTTTGGGTAGGTATTTTAATCTTACTACTATTTTTCATTTGGCTAAAGATAGAACTTTATCAGGATAAAAAAATAAATAAGCATTTTGAGAAAAATAAGAATAAAAAAATCTCAATTGAAGACGGAAAATTTGAATGTCAGGCATGTGGTAATCGACAAGTTAAGCTGAGTGATAAAAGGTGTAGTGTTTGTGGAATTAAATTTATATAAGCGGATAAGGCATTGTATTTTGCATAGAATCTTGGGTCGAAGCCAACTGCAATGAACAAGGGATACGTTACATAAAAAAGAGTAACCATGAAAAGATTGATGAATACAGACTTGTTCTATTGTAGAGCTATCGTGTTAGAGTGTAGTTATGGGAAGGATAAATGTAATGAAAGAACAGTTATAATTATTCGCGAATCAAATGATAAAGCAATCGATTTGGGAAGGAAAGATCAAGAATATTTGAATGAGTAAGAAGAATATTTAGAAAGTGATTTTTGGCCATTTCTAATTCAACATTTTGGAGAGAAGCAAGAAGAATTGTCACAGACTCAAAAATTAATAGCATCTCTTCATGCAATGATAGATTCATTTGAAGCTCCATGTGAACGAGGATACTATCAAGGGAGCGAAGGCTATGAACATTGGATTACTGGTTTGAGCAAAGACGACTTATGGAATGATAGCAGTTTAGAGAATGAGGTAGAACGAAGGTTACAAGTCAATGATGCACAGTTACTTAATTTAGGCGATGCAAGAAGATGTGCTGGAGTCTATTTAAAAGAATGTGCTTCATTGTTACAACAGGAGGAGGCAAGAATGCTGAATGGCATTGCCCATAGTTATACAAAGATTAGTGAAAGAGTATTGGTATTTCGAGAAAAGCTAAATAAGAGTAATGGAAAGGTTCTTTGTTATAATGGTTCAATTCAAATGAAACTGAATCTGAACTTACGAAATGAACAGATATTATTATTGAAAGATATAAAGGTAAAGGAGCAGCAATTAGTTGAAGAAGCAAAATACATATTAGATTGTATGACAGAAAATCAGAGATGATTTCTCTGTATAACAGAAATGAATGAGGAATCTGTATGTCAGGGAAGAGCATATTTGCTTAATGTAAAGCCTAAAAAAGTACAAATGACAGAGAGGTACATATATGTCCGAATGGGATGATAAACTCGAATTTTTAAAAAGTATTCGTAAGGACTGGTGTAACAGTGATTATATCGAGTTTCTAGTTGAGAAGGTTTGGTGTATTAATGATCCAGTAAAAGTAGTTGATTTTGGGTGTGGCTATGGATATATCTGTGATTTACTGATGCCCCTTCTTCCGGCGGGAAGTACATACACAGGTATTGATAACAGTAATGAACTAATAAAGGCAGCAAGAAAGCATCTTGCACATTATGAATTTGAAGTAAATTTTGTATATGCGGATTTGCTAGAGTATATTCCGGAAGAAAAGTATGATCTGGCAATTTGCAATGCCGTTTTGCGACATATTCCTAATCCTGTAAAGATATTGGAGAAGATGAAGAATTCTGTTGTAAAAAATGGATTAGTAATCTGTTTTGAAGTGGACAGACCTATAGAAGAGATCGGATTTTATTGTAGTGAAATTGATAATTATTCGCTTGGTCAATCAGAGCTTTATCGTAAAATGTGCGATTATGAATATACAACAGGTGGACGGGACTATCGTGTAGGAATAAAGATGCCGAAGTTTATGCAGGAAATTGGGTTGCAAAATGTCAGTGTAAGAATGAATGACAGCGTGAAATTTGCAAGCCCCGTTTTGGATAATTATGAAGAAAAACGCAGAATGTTTGCAGCCGGAAAAGGATATTATGAAATACTTAAAAACCCGGATGTTTTACCGCCACTAGCAGTTGCTCTGACAGATAAAGAAAAGAAGAAATTCCTTGATAATCAACAAAAGATAGCATCTACTGTCGTGAATGGAGAAGGTTATTTAATACAAACACCGTGTGTATTGATTTCATATGGGTGGAAGTTATGATATACATTCTGTTTCAATATACCTTGTTGTGAAGGAAAAGTAAGAGAGTAGAATCTATTTTAACTACACCTTTTTATTGTTTCTTCTGTAATATGAGCTTAAGTGAGTAGAAAAACCATGCTAATTAAATACTAGACACTTAGTTTAAATTCAGATTTTTGAATTAATGGAGATGTTTTATATGAAAAAAAGAGCAGTTTTTTTTGTCTTTATTATAGTTTTAATTATTTTATTTCTATCATGGTACATGAATAATTATATTTCAAAAACTGTAAAGTATGGATCTTATTATATGGAAGTAGATACAGAATCAGGGATATCTCCATTTGTTATGATTAGTGAAAATCAAATATCATTCACATATGATTTACTAAGTAATCATTTATCACTTGGTAATTATTCAATAGAAGGTGATATATTAACAATGACAACATATGATGGTAACGAAAAATATGTATTTCAAATAGATGGAGATACTCTTATTTTTCTAGAAAATAGTTCATCTCTGATAAAATTAAAAAATGAAAATCAAGAAGTAAAGGTTACAGATAAAGCAAAATTTCGTCTTAAGAGATAATAACTCCAAGAAGCATTAAACCAGTAAAAATATTCTATGTTTGCATAATAATAGGTCTTCTAATGATTTAATTTATTTTATCATAGAAGACTGAACGAAAGAAGAAAAATAGAAGAGTATGTATACATTTATGCCTATCAGAAGCTTTATTACCATATTAGTCGAGCAAACCACATAAGACGTAAATTGGTAAAAGCAGAAGATTTTATCTAATACTAAATGAAAAGCAAATAGAACATTTTTTTAATAGAGGCTTTAGCTTGAATGCCATACTTTATTTTTATGGAAACGAGATATGGAATGTGGGAAAATTATATTAATTATTGGTTTCACCATGAAGATAAATACGCGTTGACCAAACGCCTGAAAAACATATCATTTAGAACATATTCAGAAGAATATACAAAGAGTTCCTATTAACAGTCAATCAAAAAGAGCAAATCTATAAGCTGTATTTTTCGTAAAATGCAGCTTTTAATCATGGATACATTACGATATTTCTTAAATTTCCTTTCAATACTCCATATCAAAGTTTTGTTTCAATATAACCTAGCTACATGATTTCTTAAGTTTCTTTTCAATAATTCGAGATTTCTGAAGATTCATTTTAATTTTATATTCGATATGTAAAGAGAGTAAGCCCGAACTTTCTTTTCAAAAACACCCGAAGTTTCTTTTCAATGGACAATTTGACAAAGTTAGCATATTGTATGATTAGGCACATATCCAACTATTCGCAAAACACAAGTTTATCGAATAGTTGGAGAGTTCTTCTTATAACTCTAAAGAAATTCTTCAAGGAAACCCTGTTTTCCTTTATTTGTATTTAAACATTCTCGGGTAATCTTTTGTTTAAACTAAATTTAATATATATATAATATATATGGAATCCAGATTAACATCGTATTTATTATTTAGTTATCTAAAAATTCCTCTATAATTAAAAGTGTCATAAGTCAGATTGATTCGATACAATGACTTATGACACTTTTAATTATTTATACAGAAGCTTCTTAATTTCCGAAATGCTATATCCCTGCCTCTTCAGTTCCTGGATTTCATTAATCCTTGCAATTGTCTTTTCCCTTGGAAATCTCCGTGTCAGATTCTCTTCTTCCTGTTCAAAGGGTAATATTCCCTCCTCTGTGTAGAACTTCAGGGTACTGTACCGGCTACCAGTAAGCCGGACCAATTCTCCGATGGAAACATATTCCGAGGCTGCTATCTTCTCAAGGGAGCGCTGTCTTGACATTTCTATCCCTCCTTTTATATCTGATAGCGGCGGAGACGAATACCATGAACCGGAATTTTACCCACAATTGCATCTGCGACTGCTTCATATAAGATATTGTCTATCTTCAATAATGGCACCGCTCCCCCACGAAGCACGGTAACTTCATGTCCGTAACCATTCAGACGCTTTAGTACGTCCTCAAGACGCTTCTCAGGGTTGGAAAACATTGCTTCCGTTTCAATGAATACTGACTGGGAACGTTCAATAAAGGGAAAGTCAAAATTTAAACCCGTACCGAAAGGTGTACTCATCAACTGTTTTTTAAAGGTCAGAAAATTCTTTACGGCAGTCTCACCCATATGATGGATTGAAACTTCAAACAACCTCTTTGCCAGTTGGCTGCTTTGATACATTTCATTAAAACGGATCAAAACGCTATCCAATTCTTTTTTTGTAAATATCTCGCTTAAGCAAGCACTTTCCCGTAGAAGCCAAAGCTTTACGATATCTTCGTCTGTAAGTTTACCCTCTTCCAATACTTCGCTTCTGATTCCTTCTGTCTGCCGGTTATATTCCAAACTGTTGCTTCTATATTCCCTCATGGTAATATCCGCTGTAGTATAAAATAAATCACAACCTAAAAGGTTCGGAATTTCCTCCATTAAATTAAGTCCTTTTAAGGAATCCATTATAGTATGCTCTACCCTCTTTAAGCTTTTATCGGAAAGTGTTGAAGCTTTCCCAAGCCACCAGGCAAAAGTCCCTTCCAGACTGTCCTGGTTCTTAAATAGATGTTTCAGTACCTCTTCCTGATAAAGAAGAATATCCGGCTTGGCAAACACCTCTCTGTTCAGAACCAGTTGTTCTTCCTTCTCTGTAAAGTAGTCCTCTAAATAAAGTTCTAGTATTACCGCTGCAGAAATACAGCGAAGCGCCATTCTTTTTGCTGTTGTCATATGCAGACTGTCCAACGAATTTAGTGATATAATTGTAAATCCCTGAGCTAATGTTAACTCCTCCATAACTATACTTCCTCCTGTAATTAATATGTTTATTAGTTACTTCTTACTACATATTACTTACTACTTATGATTTAAGAATATCATTTATTCCGATAATTGTAAAGAGGCTATTTTCTTTTTTTAAAATTTTCATCTATTAATTTCAATAAGTTTCTTTGACATTATCATCATTCATTCAAGATGTTTTTTGTAACCTTAGCTACCACCTTAGAATATACATATCGATATTAATAAATAACATTAATAAATAGCAAAACGTTCCACTTAAAAGGTTAGTAAAATCCTTCTTAATGGAACGTTTTTTAACTATAAAACTAATTTTATCAACTACCTATTTAATACTATCTATACTAATTTGGTAATTTAAAAGGTCAGAATATAATTCACTTGTGATTTTCGCAAGGGCGGTGACTTCTGCCACAGTATTTTTTGTAACCTTAGCTGCCACCTTAGGTTATACATATCGATATTAATAAATAGCAAAAAACGTTCCATTAAAAAGGTTAGCAAAATCCTTCTTAATAGAACGTTATTTAATACTATCTATGCTTATTTGGTAATTTAAAGTTAAAAACCTTACAAGTCAATTTCTTTACTCCACATTTAATGCTCCCTGGGATATCAGATTACCATTCTTACGACTAAATAACAATATACCTTTCCCATCAAAGTCGAGTTTTACAGTCTGCCCAATCTCATATAATACACCCCCGAATACAACACCTGTAAATAGGAAATTACCAATTCTTATTTTAACGGTAGTCTCCATACCAGTAGGCATTGCACTGTAGATTTCTCCTGTTAAAGAACCATGCTCACTGATTTTTATAAATTCCGGCCGTATTCCTATAACAAAATCATGGTATGTAATTACCTTCTCTTCCTCTAATATTCCATCTTCATCCACCTTAGCAATGTGATATCGGAATCGGGAATCTTTATTTCCTTTTTCAACATTTTTCTTGTCCTTTTGCTTTTCAAACTCAGTTTGACGCTTACTCTCCTCTTCTATTTCCTGTTGCTTGATCCAACGTGCTATATCCAGGTTTTCTCTTGGTATAAATGTGGCTTTAATATTCTTTAAGATTTCTAAAGCAATGTTTCCATTTGCGTTCTGTACTCCTTTTGCTTCCATGAAATTAATGGCCGGGTTCCCTACAAAATCCGCCACAAATAAATTATTTGGTCTATTATATACCTGGAGAGGTCTATCATATTGATTTAACACTCCATTGTCAATCAGACATATTTTAGTGGCTAAGGTCATAGCTTCCATCTGGTCGTGGGTGACATAGACGAATGTACTTCCGGTATCAATATGAAGTCTTTGTAACTCAGATCGCATCTCAAGTCTTAATTTAGCATCCAAGTTTGACAATGGCTCATCCATAAACAGCACCGTAGGTTCCGGAGCCAAAGTACGTGCAATAGCTACACGTTGCTGCTGACCTCCTGAAAGTTCACTGGGATACCTATCCATAAACATGCCAATCTTTACGATTCTGGAGACTCTTCGTACCGCTAAATCGATTTCCTCCTTCGTCATTTTTCTAATTGTCTTTACTACCTGACCATTCTTTATAACTTCATAGTTATCATTTAATTCGCAGCCGGAATCTTTATATTTTCTTTTTGCACTTTCAATATCAGCTTTCCATTTTTCTCGAATTTGTTTCGCTTTTTCTTCTACATCAAAAGTATCCTGTAATTTATAACTTAAAAGTTCTTTTGCTGTGTAAACAGATATTTCATATAAATCAATTAATTTGATTATTGCTCTGCCTGTGTCCAAAACGCCGGACTTATCCATGCATTCGTTAATTGCCTGAGCAACTTCTCCCGGTTTACTAAGTATTTTAATAAGCGTATCTGCACTTTTAACCTCGTAATCCACCGTTGCCATCTCTTCTTTTATGTTTTTAAGACCAAAGCATATATTCTGGTATACGGTCATATTTGGCCACAAAGCATAGTTTTGGAAGAGAAAGCCTACATGTCTTTTATTAGCAGGAATATTAATTCCCATCTCACTATCAAATACAGTAACTCCGCCAATGGTAATTTTTCCGCTTGTAGGAGTTTCAAGACCTGCAATCATACGGAGTGTTGTTGTTTTTCCGCATCCGGAAGGCCCAAGTAACGTAACAAATGCATTATCTTCTATTACCAGGTTAAGATTATCCACCGCATAAAACTTTCCCCATCTTTTCGTAACATTTTCTAGTATTATTTCTGGCATATTATCCTCGATTCCGATGCTTTAGCACCATTTTATAACGAAGCAATTTTTGTGCCGCACAAATTGCCGGTTAAAAATTTACTTTTTCAACTTAATTTCCTCCAATTCCTTTATCCAGGCTTGCACCCGTTACCTTATTAATCAGCCCGTTGCATATAATAATAAATATAATCAAAATAAGATTAATACCGCTGGAGAATGCATAAAGACCCATTTCATCAAAATAATCAAGTAAAGTTGTAACGATCTTATTTTGTGAGCAAAGCAGCATAAATAAAGTTAATTCTCTAAGGCAAGTCATAAACGGTAATAGATAGCCGCTTATAATGGATGACTTTTGAATAGGAATAATAATCTTGAACATTCGTTTGAACCATGGAATGTCCTGGATAATGGCAGCTTCTTCGATCTCACCGCTTAGCTGTAACATGGAATTTAGCGCACTTCTGCTTGCAAATGGTATATACTTTACAGTTCCTGCAAGAATAATTAAAAGGTATGTATTATAAATTCCCAGTGCCGATCCAAAGATAAAGAAGGAAACACCCACTGCCAATGAAGGTATCAGGTAAGGCAGGAATGCTATGGCATTTACATAGCCTGCGGCTTTGCTCCTTCTGTTTTTACTGACACTGTATCCCACCAAAGTACCTATGGTACCGGCAATTAAAGAACAGCATATTGATACAATTAACGTGCCTTTAAATGCATTCCATATGGTAGAATTAAATAGGATTCCCAATTGTCCGTACATTCCATTTTCCGTTAAATTTTCTGAAGTAATCCACCATTTTAATGTTAAATTACTTAGATTTCCTGAAGTAAGGAAACTATAATCACCTGGGTTTGGCAGGAAGGTTTCCATAGCAAAGGAAATAATAGGATAAATACTTGTAAATGTTGTTAATATAATAAATATAGCAGCAATTGCATATTTGCCCACTCTGCCAAGATTCACCTTACTAATCTGTCCTGATTTACCTGTTACTGTTGTATAGCTCTTCCGGCTGCTTGTGGTTACCTGATTCATCATAAGAATAACTACACCAAAAACCATCATGATAATAGCAAGAATACTGGCTTCTCCGGCTCTGTTCACATTCATACTGACGTACTTTGTTGACAGAGTTGTTAAATTCATATAATGAGGTACCGGATAACTTCCCATAGCACTTCCGAAAACAAGAAGGATAGTTGAAAGAATTGCCGGTTTAATCATGGGAAGAGTAACCTTGCTGAATATTCTCCACTTTGGTGTGTTCAAAATCACTGCCGCTTCTTCCAGATTGGCATCCATATTACGGAATATTCCACCGATCATTATATATGCAAAAGGGGCATAATGAAGTGCCAATACTACTGCACTGGGAAAAAGTCCTTTACACCACCATGCAGGCATGGTGATCCTGAATAAGGAGGCAAGTAAACCGTCAGAACCGCCGGTTACCCCATGACTGTTAAATAAATTCTGCCATACTACTGCCAAGGTCCACTGTGGCATGATATACGGGAAGATAAAAATGGCACTTAAATACTTTTTGAATTTTAAATTCGTTCTTGTAACAAGATAGGCAAAAATACCTCCATAAATAATTGCACCTAAGCAAGTAAAGAAAGCCAATAACAGTGTATTGCCAAGAGGTATCCAAACATTTTGTCTGCTAAGATTTCCGGTAAAAAGATCAATCCAATTAACTAATGTATAACCGGAGGTCTTTCCGGTCAGATGTGCGTCTACAGATCCTACATGTATGGAAATTGTATCCGCAAAAATAGAAACAATGGGTGCTATCGTCGTTACAGAAAGAATAATACCGAGAACCAACAAAACAACGTTTTGGGGTTTACATAGGAAAGTCTTAACTTTATTCATAAAAATTCTTGATTTCCCCGGTCTTTGTAAAATTTGCTGTTCCATGATTTCCTCTTTCTTTATTATTAAAGGGGCGTATCATAAACGCCCCTTATTGGGTCAACTATTAGTTTCAAAAAAATAATTATTCTGCTGTAGCTTTATTTCCAATAATTACGTCTATCCAGTCACTCATATTGAAAGATACCTCTGAACAGTACTTCGGATCTTCTACTACAAGAGCTCCTCCATCTTCGCTAACCCACCAGTCATATCCTCTGTCATTTTTGGCAGAATAGGTATCAACACCATCTACAAAACCATCCTGTGAATGATCCTGATTGATATTAGGATTAGCACTATAGCCACCCATATCTTTGCCCCATGCATAAAAACCTTCTTCTGTAGTTACCATATACGCAATAAAAGCACAGGCTGTCCATGGAAGGGGAGCTGTCTTCACAAGCTGAAGATAATGCTTATAGGCATAGCCGCCGATTCCCGCATATTCATCCTGATAGGCTGCCACTGTTACATTATTTACAGAAACAGTTTCTGATTCTTCAACGGAACGAAGCTTAGAATAAACAAGAAGACCGCTTTCACCAACTGCTGAGGTGGTAACAAGTTCGTTACAGATAGGGCCGTCATCTGTCTGTTCGTTGTATTTTTCACACCATAGCTTAATCCATGCTAAACCATATTTCGTATTATCCCCGGACAAACCAAGGCTTTTCCCATCTTCAGCTACTTCATCAATGGTTGTTTGGAAATAAGCCTGTTTTGTACTGTCTAAAGCATCAAATGCTTTCTTTAGGTAGGTCGCATATTTATCATTAGTTAACATATATAAGAAATTCTTTCCAACAGGTTCAGAATCAACACCCATAAATAACGGGCTTGCGTCCTCATACACAAAATCCCAGCAGTTTGTGTAGTTTTTATTTCCAAGATTGTTAAACATGAATACTTTATTTAATGTTTGTAATGCTAATGGATGCCCGTTTTCCTTTTCATTTACGCCATTTGCCTCTTTCCATTCCTTAGGAATGAAATTAAGAAGATTACCGGTATCCAGCATTTTACTCTGAATCTGGTTTCCATCCTGAATTAATGTCATGGAATATGTATGACTGGAACTGGTTATGTCTGCATTTAATAGGGTAAAAATTGAATTATTCTTAGGCTGTGACCATTCGATGGTTCCATTATAGGAAGAATCAATTTTTTGCAGTTCTTCAATAAAACCGGTTGCTGCCGTTGCACCCCGGCTTGAGTTACCGATACCATACATGGTTTTACCCTTGGACTCTTCAATTGCTTTTTGGTAAAGTTCTTGAAGTGTCATTTTTTCTGCTTGTTCAATGATTTTCTCTGCCTCACTTTTTTCTCCACTTTTACTTGTCTGTGATGTTCCGCAACCAGCCAGCATTGTGCTGACCATTGTAAGAACCAAAAGAAGTGATACCAACTTTTTCATTTTTCCATCCTCCACATATTATCTGTTTTTTGAAGTAATACAATATGAATCCCCCGTAACTTGTATTCTTCATATATACATATTAGATAATTTGTGGTAATAATGATACCTTCTTTTGTGCAAAATTATCCTTAAAAATGAACTATTAACTGGTATATACCTTATTTTTTATAAATTCCCTAGGTGAAGTTTTGGTATAACGCTTAAACACTAAACAAAAATGTTTGTAATCTGAAAATCCTGTCATATCCGATACCTGATAAACACGGTAAATTCCTTCATCAAGAAGTCTTATGGCTTGCTGTACACGGTACATATTTAAAAAATCCAGACAGGTGTGTCCCGTTTCTTCTTTAAACTTCCTGCTAAGATAACTGGCACTAATCTCTAATTCCTCTGAAATACTTTCTATACTTATCTTCTCTATGTAACGTTCTTTGATAAAATCGATTGTTTTTTTAACATAAGGATTCTTATAGAAGTCACCGGAAGAAAGCAGTTCAATGTCCATTCCCTGATTTTTCTGCCTAAATACCAGTTCCTTCTCCTTTTCATGCTTAATTTCAACTTGCAGTTTACCCATGACCTCTTTCAGTTTATCTACATCAACCGGTTTCATAAGATAATCATATGCTTTTAATTCAATTGCCTCTTTTGCATAATCAAACTCTGCATAGCTTGTGAGAATTACACTTTTAAACCGAACTTCCTCCTTTGCCCGGCGTATCATTTCAAGTCCATTTACTTTAGGCATCATAATGTCTGCGAGTACCACGTCCGGCTTTAATTCTTTAATCTTTTCAATTCCTTCTTCACCGTTGGCGGCCTCCCCCACAAGGACATATCCTATGCTTAACCAATCAATGGTGTAAGCTAATCCCTTTCTGATAATATCCTCATCTTCTGCTATTAGTACCTTAAGCATAACCTTATACCTTCCTTCTCAATAATATTACAATGCAACTATAGACCAGAATTCATGCGAACAGGTAACGTCAAGGTTACAACCGTTCCCTCTCCCAATTTGCTTTCTAAAGTAACTCCATAATCCCCGTGATACATTAATTGTATTCTTCTGTGTATATTATAAATACCATGATGATTCGTTTTATTTACCGGCAGTAGAAGGTTTTCTCTGATTTGCTTTAACATGTCTTCTTTAATTCCCCCTCCGTTATCTTTGCAAACAAAGATTAATTTGCCTTCCTTCTCAAATCCTTTAATGGTAACATGCAGTGTATCTCCTTCTGCATAACCATATTTGACAGCATTTTCAATAATTGATTGTATCATTAATTTAGGAATTAAATACTTCTTAACCTTTTCTTCTACATCAATTTCATAGGTAAACCTTCTGTTATATCGAATTTTTAAAATGGTGAGATAACTCTCCGTATATCGCATATCTTCTTCAACCTGAATTTCTTCTTCCGCATCACTGATACTGTATCGAAGCAGCGTTGATAAGGCAATGATCATTTTATCCGAAGCTTCCGGATCAATCTTACTCATAAAGCGGATATTGTCCAAAGTATTAAAAAGAAAATGAGGATTAAACTGCGCTTCCAGTTGTTTCACCTGTGCAAATGCAGCATATCTGGTCAATTCTTTGTTTTCTTTTATGTTCTTCTTTAAGCCGTCCAACATTAAGTTATATGCTTCGCCGATTTCCTTGAATTCAACACTACTGTCAATATTCAGATAACGTTCCAGATTACCTTTTTTGACCTGTTCAAATGCTTCCGCTATTTTATAAATATCCCTTGTACTCTTTTTTGCTACTTTTCTGCTGATAAAATAGGTAATTATAATAATTGCGGCAAATATAAGCAGAATGAACATGCTCATTGTGTAAAACATTCTTGATTCCATATCATGGCTGGTAATAGTGTACACCTGTAACTTATCCTTGCATATTTTACTTTTGGACAGATAATATCCTTTATCCTGATACTGAATAAATCCTTCGGAATATTCCTGTTCTCTTACAAAGCGTCCCAATGTATCTTGAAAAACATAATTATTGGTAAGATAGATCCATCCATTACCATCTGTTATAACCGTTTGCTGCGGTGATACCTGTGTCAACAATAAACGAAATTCATCCGCCGGAATCGTTACTACTATATAGCCTGCCAGTTCTCCTTGTTTTTGTATGCTTGTACCAATACATAGAATCCGCCCTCCCTCTGTTGCAAGCTTTATAGAAATATCCTGAGGGTTTTCACGTATTTCCCGAATAATACCCCAATCATAACAAGAATTATCTATTAAAAAACCAGGCATATTATTATAATCGGATAGAACAGAATTCAGTTCTTCGTCTAGAATATATAGTTTTGCGGAATATTTTGTTTCTGCAAAAAGTTTATACATGGATCTTCGTATTTCTACCAGCTTATTTGTATCGATAGGTTCCGTAATTAACGATTCATCCTTTGATAAGCTTAATGCTTCATTTATGTAAATATCCACAACTTTTTGAAATACATTACTTACCTTAGCATTAGCGGCACGGTTTGTAGTATAAACACTATATTGCCATATTCCAAGTATCAGCCCCATGCATAAACAGGCAATCAGGAATGCAGGTATAATTGCATACAGGATAAACATATGTCTTATATTATCACTAAAGTATCTTATTCTTTTTCTGTTCATATCGGCTCCATTATGTACCGCAGTTTAATTGCGATACTTATATTATCAATTTAGGATTCCTATTCTTCATTTATATTTAAAAATATTTCTTTGAATTTTTGCAGCCATTCTTTTTTCATTTCATAAACCAATTCTCTATCTGCATGAGCAATTGTAATCTCATCCTTTGTCTTAAGATACTTTGGAGTTTTTACATCTACACGAACCGACCGTCTGTTAAGCTCTATGGTTATCATTGTCTGCACTTCATATCCGGTAGCATAATCTATAAATGCCTTGGCACTTTTTAGATGAGGTGAATTTTTAACTATCGTCACACAGTCAGGCATAGATAGAACTCCTTCTTCCATATATACAATTTTTATCTTTTCTCCATTAGCCACCAAAGCGGCAGCAGCTTCCTCAAATATAAGTCCCACAACAAATTCACCATTTGCAACGCCTTGATATACCTCTGTTGAACTTTTCAACAGATTTCCGTCCAGATTCTCACAAAAGAGTTTTACATAATCCCAACCCTCCTCAGGATTACCCTCTCCCATTGTATATAACATATTAATAAGATGCTCGAAAGCAGATGATGATACGGCAGGACTGCAATAAGCAATCTTACCTTTTAACTCCGGATTTAGTAAGTCCTTATAACCATTAATTTTTATATTTCCTATTAAATCTGTGTTAACCATTAAGACACTGGGTACATCAGAAAACTTAGTAAACATTCCTTCTTTATTCTTGAATTCTTCCTGAATTACATCTTCATTAGCACAAGAGTACTCTTCAAACAGATACTTCTGGGGTTTTAATGTAGACAATGTCCCTCCCCATAATATATCTGCATTGGGGTTATTCTGTTCCCCTTCTATTCTTTCAATCAATTCTCCGGTACCGCCACTGACAACCGTTACTAAAATCTCTGTTTTTGACTCAAATTCTTCAATTAACGGTCTGAGAAATTCCAATGGATGGGAGCTGTAAATCACTAACTCTTCCCGTTGATGCTTACTGATATGTACATTGTGGTTTCTTTTTGATATGGTATATCCAACTAAAAGTATGACAAAGAATGACAGTATAACCGTAATTATTATTTTACGTTTCATAGCAATCCCCCAATTAATCTACTGTCGCTGTTGAAATATAGATAAACTTTATAGAAATAAAAATGCATTATAATTATAATAAATGGTTGCCTTTTATTAATTCTTTCTACAATTTTAATAACAAACCATATTATGCAAGCACTTTCTTTATACATATTAACATAATAATGCTAAAAAGGTAAGTATAAATACTGGATTTTATACATGCCTTATATACCAATGTCTTTTACCTATACCACAAAAAAAGCAGGAAGTATCAAAATCTGATTACTTCCTGCTTTTTTTGTGATAGTTTATGGGATGGAATATGAATTTAAATTTGTTACAATTGGAAAAGGGTAGTTATTCTCCCAAACCATTCTCAATACTTGATACAATTGCGTTAAGATCTTCTACTTCCGTATCTCCGGTACACTCTACTGTAATTTCTGTTCCGCATTTTATAGCTGCAGCCATTAAATTTAATATACTTTTGGGATTTATTTTCCTCTCCCCTACTTTAATTGTTACATCTGAATTACATTTCATCGCTGTTCTTGCCAATTCACTGGCAGGCCTTGCGTGAAGACCTGATTTATTCTTTACTACAACATTTTTACTAACCATATTGTCACCTCTTATTTAATTGACTCCAAAATGTTCAAATAATATTTTCTCTGCTTCACTGTTCCACAGTCCTCTATGCTTTTTACAGGATTCTGATAGTTTCTCAAATAGGGGATCTGTTTTTCCCAACTGGGCAAAATCATCTATTGCAGTTAAAGGCATATTAAACTGGGTATAGGTTAATTTTTTACCTCCCGGTATATTGGGTAAATTAATGGTAGCTTCTGCAATACTGTCTATTCCTCCTACATGGGTTACCATAACTGCAGGTTCAATTAATTTCTTACCGGATAGATAAAGTGCTTCTTTTAAATCATCTGTATTACCACCAGTCGTACCCATAATGTGTGTGCTGGTATAATGTGCATTATATAAATTAATTTCTGCCTTAAATTCATTATTTGTAGGACCGGCAAAAAAATTCATGCAACCGTCAAATGCTAAAAGCCTATCTCCCATTTCAGCTACTTCACGAATAGGAATATACACGAATACATCGTCATAGCCGTGACCTTCTGTCAATTCCATTAGTTCTGATACCGGATCCTTCATAGTTGCTGTATTTACATATATAAGTTCAATCCCTTTAGCAGCAGCTGTTTCTTCGGATATTACTTCCTTTGCTCTTTTAATTTTTTCATCGCTTATATCCGTAATTACCAAGCGTTTTGGTTTATTCTCCATAATTAAACCATAACTTATGGCACCAAGCCCCATTGGACCGCAGCCACCTAATATTAATATATTACCCCCTGTTTTCGTTCCCATGGCGTGATGATAATTTTGCTTGTTGGTATGGTAATTAGCATGATATCCTCCTATTATACAACTCATAGGTTCACCAAGAGAAGCTTCAAAATAACTATCTCCATCATAATTCAACAAACATCCTAATTCCATAACTTCATGGGGGATGATGCAATAGGTACAGGCTCCTCCAAAATATTCGTAGGAATAACCCGGTGATGCTAAACTTCCTTTATAGTTAAGTGCCGGCTGCAAAGAAAACTTTTGTCCGGGTTTAAACTGATCCTGCCATTTTGAACCTACTTTAACAATATCACCAGCAAATTCATGACCAATAATAATTGGGTTTGTATCTATATTTTGGGGAGCTCTTTTATGCTTTTTCCCTTGCTTTACTAATTTATAAGTAGACATACATATGCTGTCACTTATTACTTTTACTAAAATCTCATCCTCTTTTATATCAGGTAATTCAAATTCTTCTAACCGTAAATCATCCATTCCATACATTCTTACTGCTTTTGTTTTCATAATTGATCTCCTGCCTTCCTTTTTATCTTTTACTAAGTAAATAAATATAAGCATATAGTCTACATAATATATTTATGTAAACCAAACTCGGAAAATAATTTTAACTAAGGTAATAATATGTAATTAATTACCTGTTTAAATTCTATTTCAATTTGGGCTATTATTAACAACTATTATGTTTTAAATTTTCGTAGTACTATAATTAAAAAATTATATATTTTTTATATAGATATAATTTAGTATAGGTAATTTATTATAGGTATAATTTATATAGGTATATATTTATATAGGTATATGTTTACAGTTATATGTTTTTACAGTTATATGTTTTTATAATTAATGTTTTAGCAACGTTTTAATAATTTTATATTTTTACAATTGCAGTGTTTTATTTATTACCATACCTTATATATTTATTTTATTATTACATTAATCTGTTTTTATTCTATATTTTGTCTATTTCTATACTTCTTCTATCTATATATTTTATTTATTTTTATATTTTATCTAGTTCTATGTCTGTAACAATTCAATTCTAACAATTACTTTTCTATCTATAATTATCAGTAATGCTTCCTATTACTTACATTGAATTACTATAACTTTCTCCATTAGTTCATCTACTAATTCCCTTTTTGGTGGTTTCGTACCTTTCGTTGTAACAGCGCCGGCTGATGCAGCCATGCTTAATTTTACACATTCCTCTAAGTCAAGGCCCTGATCTAATCCATATGCCAAAGCTGCAACCATAGCATCACCGGCACCAACAGTGGAATGAGCCTCTACCTTTAATCCGGGGCATTTTAGTTTTTGTTCTTTCGTTAAGAAAAGTGCCCCCATCTGCCCAAGGGATATGGTTACCATGTGGATACCTTTATCTAATAGTCTATTACCCATATCCAGCAATTCCTTTTCATCGGCACGGTAATCCATCTTAAAAAACTTTTCAATTTCGTGGCGGTTTGGTTTTATTATATCCGGCTTTGCTTCAATGGCATTTATAAATAATTCCCCATCTGCATCCAGGAATACTTTAGCGCCTTTTTCTTTTACTTTTTCTATTAATGTCTTATATATAGAGGTATCTATTCCATTAGGAATGCTTCCTGCAAAAATGAATAGTGTATCTTCTTTTGCGTAGCTGACTAATTTTTCTGTTAATTCATTTACTTCTTCTTTATGAATCATAGGTCCTGGTTCGTTCAGTTCTGTAACTAAGCCATTGGATTCAACTACTTTCATATTAGTTCTAATTTCATTTTTGATAAACACAAAATCAGATTGAATTCCCAATTCTGACAGAGCCTTTTCAATAAGGACACCTCCGCTTCCCCCTATAAAGCCGGTAGCAATGGTTTCTCCTCCAAGCTCATGAATCGTTTTTGATACATTAATGCCCTTACCACCGGCATCCATAATTACACCAGATAATCTATTTAAACCACCATGATCAAAATGTGCCAGATCAGCTGTCTTATCAATGGCAGGATTCATCGTAACAGTTATAATCATCTCTTTATTCCTTTCCCATAAAGATATTGTAAATAGTATCTACATCACTAACGATTAATTTTTTAACCGCTTCCATGTCCGATAATTTATCCGCTATATTAGCCAGAATACTCAGATGTTCATCTCCCACAGCAGCAATACCGATTACAACATACATCAGTTCACCATCCCACATAGTCCCCTCCGGAAATACCATAACTGACAGACCGGATGTCTTGATATTCTGCTTTGCTGCCTCTACACCATGTGGAATTGCAATTCCGTTGCCAATATTAGTAGAGAAAGTCTTTTCTCTTTCTAACATGCCATCAATATAGCTTTCCTCCACATAACCACTATTATATAGCAGTCTGCCGGATTCACGTATTACCTCATCTTTTTCTTTTGGTCTACATCCTAATATGATATTTTTCTTCTGAAGCAGTTCCATTTTGTCATTCCTTCCTTATGCAATAAATCTTATTTTTTAAACAGTTTCTAAATACTGGTTAAAATATTTCTTTAATTCCTTGGATATAAAATTTCTTATTTTTTCTTTCTCACCGGTAAATATTACATCTAAGAATTCATTATCTTCTATCAGCCGGCTGCTTAAGAATCCAAGAATTGCTCCGTTTTCTTTTGTATGTTCATCATCCGGTATTAACATAATGATTACGGTATGCACCGATTTTAAATAAGGATCCGTAAATTCTTTTAAATCTTTAGTCAGACATACTGAAAAACTTGGTTTTACAACCCCTTTTGTTCTGGAATGTAATAAGGCAAAATCGTATTCAGGAATCACCTGAGATGCAATTTTTTCTCTTTTTTTGATATCTTCCTGTATCATCAAGCGCTTGTCGTTGTAATAAGCTATTCTTTCGGTAACCGCTACTAACAGTTCATCAAAGGGTATTTCATTATTTACCTTAATACATTCAAATTCTTTGATAATATGTTTTATTTGGCTTATGGTAAAATTAATTTGTTCCAGTTGCCTGCTAAATTCTGTGGCGGCCATATTCTTTTTAGGGGTTTTTGCATACTTTCTGACTTTTGCATCAATTTGTTCCAGATCCTTATCAATTAGCAACGGACTAACCTTCACAATATCAGCCTCAATATTATCTAAAGCGATGCTGGATATTAAGAAATCTAATTTGCCGAGAATCAAAGGGTTTAAATCTTCTTTCCCATAAGTAACAATATCTGCACGTTCTTTTAAAAAACGATTTAACTTAGAAAGCATTAATCTGGATATTCCAATACCACTGGCACAAACAATGCCGATATTTACTTTACGCTTACTTTCCTTTTGATTTTCCAACCGAACAACAGCGGCTCCAAAATGCATGGATAAAAATCCTATTTCTTCTTCCGGCACTTTACATTTTAATTTTGTTTCAATTAATTTGCCTGCTTTTAAGCATTTCTGAAAAATATCAGAATATGTTTCTTTTATTTGTTTCAATAATGGATTGGAGATCATCATATGATTTTTTAAACGAACAAAAGTAGGCTGTAAATGTGCCAGCAAACCGACTATGAATTCTTCATCCTGTTTTAATTCATAGCTTAAAGATTCATCATAAGCATCAATCATACTATTAATAAAGCTTAATAATTCCTCTCTTTCTGACTGATTTTCCATTCCTTCTTCATCAATATACTGCAATTTGGAGCCTTTAATATGAAGGAAGATATAAGCGATTTCTATATCCGGTATCTCGATTTGAAACTCTTCTTCCAGGGAAGTAGCAAGACATAAAGCTAAATCATAGTCATCGTCTTTATGCAGTTTTTCGATTAATTCCTCATTTGGCTCAATAATTTCATGCTGTAAGATTCTACTGATTGCAATCGTAATGTGTAATAACAACCCAATGTAGGAAATATCCGTTAACCGTAATATTCTTTTATCACGGATACTTAAAAAGCATATCACTACCCGTTTTAATATGTCTTCATCCAGTAAGTTGTATATATTTTCTTCTTCCTTATTTCTTATTACATCAATAACCGTTCGATTTCTTTCATCTATAAGATTTCTAAATATCTTGTTGTCCATATTCTCATCAATAAACTTTCGTAAAGCAATGCGGTAATTCTTTTCACTGCCTTCTAAGGCAACTCCATAACCTGGCTTGCGGATCAATTTCAAGTTAAATTGTTCAAACCAGGTTTGGATTGCTTCCATGTCATTACTAATGGTTGCTTCACTTACACCAAAGATATTTCCATAATAATATAATTTTTTTGGAGAAAGATCCTTTAAGATTTCAAGAATCAATAACTTTCTGCGTTCTTCTATATCACCGGAATCAATCATATCCTCTTCTTTTAATTCGGATAACAAAGACTCTTTATTATCTGATTTACCTTCCAGCCAAATACCAATTCCTGTCTTTGATTGCAAAGAAAGACCATATTTTCTTAAAGAAGCATCTACATCTTCCAGCTCTCTTTGAACCGTGCGCTTGCTCACTTTAATTTCATCTGCAAGTTTCTGGACAGAAATAATCTGATTCTCTTTAAGCATAATATACAATATTTGCCGAAGTCTTGGTGATAAGATCATGGTCTTCCTCCTTATACATTTTGTTCTGTCATTCTAAGAATCAAGGAAAAAATTATCTTTGACCTTAATTATTCTAATCCTAACTAAGAATATCAACTATACCTTCACAGATTCTTTATGAATATGGCTCCAACAGAATTTCCTTAAGAATGACATTCTATATATCTCTATTTTCTTTTCGTTAATTCCTCCACTAATTTATCATATTCAGGAGCTGACAAGAAATTATGGATCAATACCAACTTTGCATCAGGATTACTATGGGAAGCACGTTCCTTTAGTTCTGCATGTGTTACAACAATCTGGGCATTTTCCGGAATGGAGGAAACAGAAGAATGAATTACATTAATATGCCCTAATCCGGCAGCAGCTAGTTTCTTACGAAGTACTGTTGCCCCCATTGCACTGGAACCCATACCTGCATCACATGCAAATACGATATTTTCTACAACACCTAATTCTTTTGTTATTGCTGCTTCTGATGAACCATCCGCAGCTTTTGCCGGAGTAGTTGACGTTGCCATTCCTTTTGATGCTAGTTTCATATCTTTTACTGTATTTTTGCTTGTTTCCAAATTCCCTTCTTTTCCAAAGATCTTTAATAATGGTAATGCAACTATAAAGGATACTGCTGTCGATATTAAAATCCCTAGTATAACACCTACATGACTTCCTATCGGTGTTAATGGAAGAATAGCTAAAATACTTCCTGGTGATGCAGGAGAAGTTAATGCGCCGCCTAATAGATTAAGAGTAAATATGCCACTTGCTCCACCGGCAATTGCAGCTAATAATAAAGTAGGATTCATTAATATATAAGGGAAATATATTTCATGAATTCCACCAAAAAAATGTATAATAATTGCACCGGGTGCTGAATTTTTTGCATCTCCTTTTCCAACCAGGCAATATGCTAACAGAATTCCAAGACCAGGTCCTGGATTTGCTTCCAACAAGAAGAAAATGGATTTTCCTACTTCCTTAACCTGTTCCATTCCCATTGGAGAAAGTATACCATGATTTACCGCATTATTTAAGAATAATACTTTTGCCGGTTCAATAAATATACTGGCAAGAGGCAGAATTCCATGGCTTACGAAAAAATCAACACCGGCTTCCATTACTGTATTTAATCCTTGTACGATTGGACTGACACCGATTAACCCGATTAACGCCAAAATAGCACCTATAATACCAAGGGAGAAGTTATTCACAAGCATTTCAAAACCTGCCTTTACTTTACCCTCAAATAATTTATCAAATTTTTTGATAATCCATCCGCTTAAAGGTCCCATAATCATGGCACCTAAAAACATTGGTACATCCGCTCCAACAATTACACCCATAGTAGCTATGGCCCCAATAACACCGCCTCTATGACCGGCCACCATTTTACCGCCTGTAAATGCAATTAATATTGTTAACAAGTAGGTAGACATTGGGCCAACTAAAGCTCCAAACTTTTCATTCGGTACCCAACCTGTTGGTATAAAAAATGCAGTGATAAGTCCCCATGCAATAAATGCCCCAATATTCGGCATTATCATACCGCTTAAGAATCTTCCAAATACCTGAATTCTTTCTTTCATTACATACCCTCTCTTCTGATTTATTCCGAAGAAACGATCGGCCAATCCTCTTCATGTTTTCATTATACTAGCTAAGACAGACTATTTACAACTTGAAGTAATATTAATTTGGCACTAGACGTTAATGACATAATTAAAAAGTTAACTTTATATAATTTTAGCCGTGTACCTATCTGTACTAAATTATAAAGTTCTATTACATTATTATTGTATATTCGAATACATCCATTGGAAATATCTTTACCAATTGAGCTTGGATTATTAGTGCCATGAATACCATAATCTCCATTTGGAGCATTTAATCCAAGCCATCTAGCTCCAAATGGTCCGCCTGGATTCATAGCTTTATTCACTAATGTTACTTTTTATTTATTGTAAAATGTTTTTTAATTCAAAAATACATGGTATAATATCAGATAAGGAAAGTTTCTAAAGCATCAGTAAAAAATAAAAATACATAAAGGGAAAGGTGATTATATGGAATATAAGAGATTTGAGAACACTATTGTTGCAAGAATTGATAAAGGAGAGGAAATATTATCTTCTTTAGAAAAATTATGCATAGATGAGGATATTCATTTAGGCGTAGTAAGCGGACTTGGTGCAGTCAATGATGTAACTATCGGAATGTTCGATACCGAAGAAAAAACCTATTATAGTAAAGAATGTAAAGGTGATTACGAAGTTACTTCTTTAACCGGTAACATCACCCGAATGAATGAAAAGCCATATCTTCATTTGCACATTACCATAGGAAATACCGAAACAAATGAAAACTATGGCGGTCACTTAAATAAAGCGGTAATCGGCGCTACCGGTGAAATCTTTATCACTGTTATTCCCGGAAAAGTAGGAAGAGAATTTAGCGAAGAAATCGGTCTTAACTTAATGAAATTCAATATGTAATTGATAGCCAGGAAAAGGCTGATGTAACACAATAGACTGTCTCTCTGGGAGTGTAAATTTAGTTTCGATGAATTTACACTCCCAGAGAGACAGTCTATTATGTAACTTAATTTGCAATATAATATCAGCCTAGTATAGTGAAGCAGAAAGTCAATATAAAATCCTGTTTCATTTTTTTCTTCTTAATGTCTTCGCCAATAGTGTTTAACTTCTATTATTCAGACTAATTCTTAATAAAAGTATATCTATTCTCCATAGATTCTAAGGTTTCAAAATAATAGTCATTCCAAGAAAACCCTTTCAAATCCTCCGGATTGTTGATACGGTTTTTAATTATGTATCTTACCATCTGACCTCTAGCCATCTTGGCTTCTGTAGCTAGAGTTCTCAGCTTACCACCTTTCATTACTTTAAAATCACAGGTAATCATTCTATCAAAGGGTAATAAATAAGGCTCTATTACGCTGGAATATTCCTTGGAGGCCAGATTTATTATAATCTCCTGACTCTGAAACAACTCTTTATATAGAGTATCGCCCCAAAAACCATATAGATTTTTACCGCTTATATCAAGTTTGCATTGCATTTCTAAACGATATGGATAAACTTTATCAGAAGCTTTCACCATGCCATATAAACCGCTTAAGATCCGAACTGTTTCTCCTGCAAAATCAAAGTCCTCTCTTGAAAAGGTATCCGGAGCCACATTCATATATTGTAATCCATGGTATGCAAGTAGTGCTGGAGTTTCATGCTTTTTTTCAGACCAGCTTTGAAAATCCACAAAAGTCCCCATTGCCAGTTTAGGATTAATACCCATCAGACTTTCTAATTCAAAAGGGGAATATTCCTTTAATATACTTATTAAATATTTTGCTTGTTTTATATACTTTGGATTTGTTAGAGTCAGATCTTCTTTGGGAATAACTCTCATGTTTTTTGCAGGTGATATTATAACTTTCACAATTATCCTCCTTGTAAATAATGATTTATCAAAACCATACCACAATTCATCCCTCCTTTTTGTAAAGATTTTCTCAGAAAAATTATCATAGGATGATTTTAATGTTTGATGATTTCTATGCTAAATGTTTAAATTTTTGATGGAATTCAGGTGCTAAAAGGGATAGGCTCCCGCCATATCGGTAGCACTAGAATATATTATAGTAAACCTATGTTCGTTTTTCAATTGTGAAAGATGATATTTATTGCAAAAACCTTATTTTATATTATAATAATATTACATGGTATGTCCAAATACAATTTTTTTGGCAAAGGTGCAATATGTAGCCATTTTTGGCTCATCAGCCAGCGATATTTTTAGAAATATTTCAAAAAGGAGTGCATTCAATTATGAAACTAAACTGGGTTACGCTTAATGTAAGGGATTTAGAAAAGAGCTTGTATTTTTATACAAAGGTGCTAAAACTTAATATTTCAGCGAGGTTTGGCGATGAGAACCACCAAATTGTCATGCTTGGAGAGGCTGACGGGACAAAGATTGAGTTGATATTTGAACCAAATGCTCGAATAGAAAACCCGGGTAACGGCGTATCAATCGGGCTGGAAACCGACAATTTAGAAAAACTTATTGACGAATTAAAGAATATGGGTTATAGAGTGACTGGCCCTGTATCACCTAACCCCCATATACGCTTCTTTTTTGTTCAAGACCCGGATGGATATACAATTCAGTTAATTGAACAAAAGTAAAAAATTGCTTTTCATGCGACGGCAAAATAAAAACTGTCATTCTGAATGATTTTTGCTTTAGAATGACAGTTTTGGTTTATAGATCTCACTTTAAGATATGAGATTCTTCGTTTTATAGGCTAAAATTTTATAATTGTCTTTCTTATTTTATAGATATGGTGCTATGGATTTCAATGCTTTAAATCCATTTTGATTAACAATTTCTTCTGCAAGCCTATTTAATATTTCTGTTGACAGGTATGGTGCCAAAGCCGGTAGAAAGTCCATATTATTACACTCAAAAGCTTTCATTGCCAGGGTATCTAAAGTTTCTTCACTAAGATACGGTGCTAAGGGTATGATATCTTGCATATTTTCATTTTCCACCATTTTAACAACTTCATTTAGGCCTTCATCGCTCATAAACGGTGCTATAGAGGTTAGTTCTTTTAAGCTGCCTGTATTTATTTTTAATGCTAATCTATCAACTCTTTCTGAACTTAAGAATGGACATAATCCTGCCATTTCTTTCATAGATATGGTACCTGATAACCTATTAACATAGGATTCTAATAGCTCCTCATTTAAAAACGGTGCAAGTGATATAATATCAGAAATACTAATGTTATTTTGATTCTTTTTAATTATAGATTCTAAAATATTCTGAGTTTGTTCCGGTTTTAATATAGGTGCAATTTCAACAACAGAAGAAGCTGTTACATTATCATTATAAATATAGGTATCTTCTGTACCTTCTAAAATATGTTTTACCAGTTTAACAGGCTTTTCATAGTCTAATAAATCATCAATACTAACACCTAAAGTAACCGTTAATTCCGTTAATTTTGAAATATCAGGCATGGAATTACCCCTTTCCCAGTTACTAACTGCCTGATAACTGACTCCCATAATATCAGCCAGTTCCATTTGAGTTAAATTTTTCTCTTTTCTTAATTGTGCAATTTTCTTTCCAATGACTGTTGTATTAAACATTAGAATATCCTCCTTAAATTAATAATTTTATTTTGTTTCTCCAATTGGATAATTCTAATATACCGAATAAAATCTCTATAATAAAGCAACTGATGCTTGAGTTACTTTAATTCTTATCTCAACTTATAGTTGAGGCTTTACGGACAGATTTATTCTTATGTACTAATTACAAATCTATATTATCACAAATGCTCGTATAATTAAATTTTATTTTTTAATCCAGTATTTAAACAAAGATATTTCTTAACCTTATTCATAGGGCTAATTCCGAAATATTAAAGTTATATAAAATACAAGGAAGTTCATCCTTGCTTTTTAAGCAGAAAGAAACTTCCTTGTAGTGTTAATTCATATTCAAGTTAAAATTATAATATTTCTATCAATCTGTCATTACCCGGTTTTGCCACCTTATTAAAGAAGAAGTCATATCTAAAGAACATATAACCATCAACCAATCCGGTGCCTCTGCCATACTCTACCTGTTTTCTTAAAACATCCTTATCATTCTTCCAGTCTGGTTCTAAACTGGATCCAGCTTTGTAGTTTGCAATACCTACATACATCTTAACAGATGAACTGGTTCTGTAAGATAGCCATTTATCCAATGTTTTATCATATGGATAGGAACTGTTAGAGAAGGTCCAATAAATCTGCGGACAAATATAATCAATATATCCGTCTTTTGATAACCAGGTTGCAATATCAGTATAATATCCGCTATCTGCAAATAAGGAATTGATAAATCCACCCGGACTGATACCAAATTCTACGGTAGGGTCGATATCTTTAACTGATTTATAAACATTCTTTACCAGATCATTAACGTTTTGTCTTCTCCAGTCTGCAATAGATAAAGGTTTTTTGTTGTATTTACCGCAACGAACAACATACTCTTCATATTCTACATTGTCAAACTTTTTTTCATGACCGGTTCCTAATACAGGATAAAAATAATCATCAAAATGGATACCGTCTACATCATAATTTCTTACAATTTCTTTCACGCCGTTATAGATTAACTGACGAACTTCACTGGAAGCCGGATTATAATATAAATTACCGCCAAAAGCCAATACATTTCTGTCATTGGATTTATCCTTGTCCTCATACCATACTCTTGCAGGGTTGTCTTTTGATAATGCTTTATAATCGGTGCTTGCAGTGGTTACACGGTATGGATTTAACCATGCATGGAATTCCAATCCTCTGTCATGTGCCGCTTTTACCATATATTTCAATGGATCAAATCCAGGATCAACGCCTTGTGTTCCTGATATATATTTTGACCATGGGAAATAATTGGATTTATACATAGCATCTCCAAAAGGTCTTACTTGTACCACTACTGCATTCATTTTCATATCAACTACGTTGTCAAACATAGTATCTATTACAGCTTCAAAACTTTCTTTTGTAAATCCGCCTTTACCATATTCTGCGAATTCCAGATAAGAGATCCAAACAGCTTTAAACTCTAATTTAATATTAATAGTTTTAGCAATTTTATTATCAGCCTTATCTTGAACCAATACTGTGTATACACCGGCAGAATCTACTTTAAACTCTTTAGAATCGGTTATATTAATACCTTTAGTATTCCAATCAGGATTATTAACATTTGACATATCACCTTTTACATATAAAACACGCTTAATTCCTGATTTATCTGAAGCATTACAGGTTACAGTTGCTTTCTGATTCATTACAGAATATGTTAAATCTAAAGAAGGTGCTGTTTTATCAATATTAGTTATTTTAATTACTTCTAAAGCCTGATTGCCGGCTTTATCGGTTACAGCTACAGAATACTCTCCATTGGCTGAAACGTCTATAGCAGCTGTTCCTTTTTCATCCATTGAAACGGTTTTAACTGCATCTGTCTGAGTATTAAAGTCAGAAAGAGTCTTCTTTCCGGCCATATAGAGTACCTCCTTTATACCGGATTCTTTGTCAGATGGAGTTACATATATACTAATTCCAGATTTGACAGGTTCCGTTGTACTTAAAGAATAGTTAATAACGGGAGCTGTTTTATCAATGTTAGAGACTACAAGTTCCTTAGTCGTTTTATTACCATGAATATCTTCTGCATAAAAAGTATATGTATCATTTCTAGTAATACTTACCGTAGCTTTGTTATCGGAATTTAAATTTATTACTTTACCATCTTTACTAAAGTAACTTGCATTTCTGTTTCCAGATCTATATTTTACTTTCTTTAATTTTGATGCATCACTAACTTGCAATGCCACTTTTACAGAACCCTTGGTAGGCTTTGTTGTGGCCGGCGTCAAAGTAATGGATGGTTTTTTTGTGTCGGTTGCTGCACTGGCATAAGTTGTTCCAAACAAGGCGATACCAAGTACAGTACAAATAATTGCCTTATATAACCACTTCATTAAATTATTTTGCATTATATCCTTCCTTTCAATAACTGTTTATTTGACAATTCCGTCTTTACAAAGTCAGTAAAGACGGAATATGAATTTTTATCTTCCTGTAGGGTAAGTAGTGAATACCATTTGCAATATATCATAAATTGCTTCTGCGGTACTTTCACGGAAGGAACTTTTTGTCATAAGTGTTAAATCGCTCGTATTGGACATAAAACCTAATTCAATAAGAATTGCAGGAACCGTATTGTATTTGGTAACAACATATTGTTTAGCAAAAATACTCCTTTTTTGTGTACCTACTGCACTAGGTAAATTATCCAAGAATATAGAAGCAAATTTTTGACTGTTTAAGCCCATTTTGGACATTGAATTATTTGCATCGGAGTAATAGATTTCTGTTCCGCGAACAGTGGTCTTAGTGTTTGCATTCATGTGAAGGCTTATAAATAAATCAGCTCCTACCTTTTTAGCGAATGCTGCACGTTCATAAAGATCAACTTTTGTATCATTATATCTTGAGTAATAAGCTTTGATCTCAGATTCCGGTGCATCAAAGATTTTTTTGCAGTAATCGTAAATAATGGAGAAGTTTACATCTTTTTCATTGATAGTTTTACCATTTAATTTACGAACAGCACCTGGGTCAGTACCACCATGACCTGCATCTAAAACTACAATATTTTTATAAATATCCTTTGGATCTCCAACAGTTACATTTATGTATCCTTTGTTCTCTTTTAATTTATAACCTTGTAATTTAGTTGTATTTACAATAATCTCAGTAACATCATTTTTAGAATCATAATTAAGTGAAATATTTTTAATTCTGCCATCCTGATAACCATAGAATGTATTAGCATAAAAAGAACGTTGGTCACCAGGTACATAAATAGAGAATTTATTGTTATAATAACGGTCTTCGTGAGTGATTTCAGAGAAAAGTACATTCTCCGGCATCTTAAACTGTATTATACTTACATTTGAAGGAACTGTTTCCGGACGTTTTTCTTTAAATGAAATTGTATACTCATTATCCGTTTCTGTTACTTCATAAGTTGCATCCTCTGATTTTTCAATTACAATCTGTGCTGTATTGCTGTCTATTGTGAGACTATCCACATTTCTTAAGGAATGGAGGGATTCTGCCGTTTCGTTTACAAAACTTTGGTTTCCTATTCCGTTATTAACGTTTGCTATCTGTAAAATAAACTGATAGTTGTTTTCTATCAGCTGTACATCCAGCTTACTTAAACCGGTTAACGTAATATAATCATAACCATCTTTTATTCCTGCTGTAACTTTAAATAAATAGTTCTTGAAAAACGTTACTTTTAAAGTACATTTATCTTCAGATAGTGATAAGAAATAATCCATGTTTTTTTGATTTAAATTTAATATTACATCCGTACTGATATCGGTATAATTATATGCAGATGATGCATTGCCTACATAAGTACCTTTTAAATCATAACTGGTATTATTAGTACTTGCATTACTTACATGTAATGTTAAGGTTTGATCATTTAAATTTGATGTAACATTTCCAAAGGGTGTTGTAGACATTATAGAGTAAGTTTCTGTAGTTGCTGTACTTTGACTGTCTTTGATAATCGAGTAAATATTAGCAGTATTCTTTTCATCTGACTTTATCTCTTTTCTATTGGCAGTGTTACCAATTAATTTATAATCATCAAGATATTCGTCTAAAAGATTCCACTCTAAGAAAACTTTGTCCTCCGGTATAAAATCGTCTCCACCTAATTCTGGTCCGTCCGGTTTTCCATTGTTATTATTTTCTTCTTTACGTGAAGTTATAACGGATCTCTTTAGAGTACTGTCCCATCTGTAATTGTATCCAAGATAGGATGATATAAAGCTTCCCGGAACCATAACATGGGCAGCACCGGAATCTAAATTCTTAACTAAAAGAGGCGCCGTGTCCATTCCATGGGCTTTTCCATTCACGTAAGCGGTTTTACTGCCAAGTGTCAGTTTAACCGTAACATCGTTTTTGGATAAGGTAACAGTTCCCTCTTTTTCATTGTAGTTATATTTTGCACTGATTGGGGCACTTCCAAATACCTTATATGCATAAACCATTGCGGTGTCATTTATTATAATGCTTGGCATTTTTCCAAGATTAATCGCTTTGCCATCTACGGAAACAGATCCTATGGTACCGGTGTAAGCCACTGTTTTGCCATTATAATATAATTTCATTGGACTGGTCATAGAAACAGTTCCATTTGCACTATTATAAGCATATTTGTAGCCTAATGTCTCTGCTGTAAATCTTGCAGGCACAAAAATCTGCGCATAACTGCCGGATTTCATCTTTATTTTCCTAGGGGCAATGGACAAGGTGGTTTTTTTGCCATTTACGTAAGCAGTTTTACTGCCAACTGTGAACTTTATGGTTGTTCCATTTAACTTTAATGTTACCACACCATTAGATGAGGAATAATCAAATTCAGCACCTATATTCGAGTTAACAAAAACATCTCGAAAAGATACTAAGGAAGTACCATCAATGATAATTCCTGGTGCAGTGGTTTTGATTCCTTTTCCATCTAAATAGTACTTTACCTGTTTATCGGTATAAGTAACATTCTTCTTTGTTCCATAATCATAGTAAGATAAATTAGATGCTGCTGATACTGTAGTGTATGGTATGCAAAACAAAGTTAATGCAATGAAAAGCATCCAAAGTATGTTACGTTTTTTCATTTTCATTCTAAAATCATCCCTTTGTATATTGTTGTCATTAAAATGCTAATATAATATACATTCTAAGTTAGCATTTTGGTTTATATGTAATTGATAAGCATTATAATTGCTTTGCAAAGATTTAAAAGTTATGCGAATAACCATATCTTATCTTTTAGGAAAAACATAAAAGTACATAAATTTTATTTGATATATTAGTTAACATAATTAATTTATGTAAATTTAGCCTGCTTTTAACCTACTTGTTGTTGAGTCTAACTTATCTTTTGTAAAGATTTAATACTTTTTTAAGCTGGCTATATAAAATCATCCCAGCTTGATTAGTCAATCTGATAAAATAGCTATCTAAAAATCGACTTACTATCACCTTATCTTCTGTCCTATATCATATAACACCTCCATCTAATAAATAAGTTCCAAACAGAATTCTTCGCTTTTTTAAAAAAACATACTCCATTTGCTTCATATATTACCATAATTTTAATTAGTGTTAAAATTGTGTCATATTTTGAAAAAATTTCATACTTATAGTTACTTTATCCTTTTTATGCTATAATGAATAAATATTAAATGTAATGAAGGGAATGATTTCATGGCCGAACATAATTATCACGACCAAAAAAATATTGAAAATGCAGTTAGATTACGAGAAATATTAGGTGAGCTGCCCAGATTCTGCGGTGATTTTTTCCGCGGCATTGAACCCACCACCTCTTCCCTCACCAGAATCGCCTATGCTTATGATTTAAGGGTATTCTTTACTTTCCTAACGGAAACTAACCCTGCATTCAAAAATACGCCTATTCGTGAATTCAAGATTGAAGTACTGGATCAATTAAAAGCCTTAGATATAGAAGAATACTTGGATTATCTATCCTACTATAAAAAAGAAGATAAAGAATATTTAAATAGCGAAAACGGTAAGAAAAGAAAATTAATTGCCCTCCGTACCTTCTACAACTACTATTTCAAAAAAGAAATGATAGTTAGTAATCCGGCAGCTTTAGTTAACATACCTAGGCTTCATGAGAAAGAGATTGTCCGCCTGGAGATTGATGAAGTTGCCAAAATGTTAGATGCTGTAGAAAATGGTGAGAACATGACAACCTCTCAGCAAAAGTATCATAATAAACTAAAGAACCGGGATTTGGCTCTTATTACTCTTCTATTAGGTACCGGTATTCGTGTTTCCGAATGCGTTGGTTTAGACTTGAATGACTTGGATTTTAACAATGACGGTATTAAAATCAGAAGAAAAGGTGGAAATGAATCCATTATTTATTTCGGTGAGGAAGTACGGGATGCCTTAGAAGAATATTTAAAAGAACGTGAACAGATTGTTCCGGCTACGGGCAGTGAGGAAGCTTTGTTCTTATCTTTACAAAAGAAAAGAATCAGCGTTAAGGCAGTTGAAAACCTGGTGAAAAAGTATTCCGGTCTGGTAACGAAACTTAAGAATATTACACCACATAAGCTAAGAAGTACATACGGTACAAACTTGTACCGGGAAACAGGGGATATTTATTTGGTTGCTGATGTATTAGGACATAAGGATGTTAATACAACGAAAAAGCATTATGCTGCTATTGAAGATTCAAGACGTAGGAGTGCTGCTAATAAGGTGAGGTTGAGGGAGAAATTATAGTAAATATATGAAAATATAACTTAAAAAAAGAAACTGTAAATAATTTTTTGTAAACTATAAAGACATCCTCTTGGATTAATGTTAAAATAAATATTAATCTAGGAGGATTATTTTATGACATGATTAGAGTTAGCAAAAGAATTAGTCAAGCAGAATTAGCTTAAAGATAAATATCAGTAAATGGAATCCACCCTGAAATTAGGCGCTTACGAAGTACACCCTAAAATTAGGTGCTTACAATTGAAATAAAAAGCCCGAGACGGTGGACATCAACTGTCATGTTGATGTCCACCATCTGAGTACCAGTATAGTTAGCTTTGTGAGAGTCCCCACTATGGAGCGTTTACTCTTTTAACAATTCTTCTATTCTATATTGGGATTGTAAAACAGGGAATAGGGATTTTCAGCAAAATCATGGTTTTTCATTCAGATACTGAATCCAATCCTCTTTCAGTATTTCATATTCTTTCTCATATGCATCCTTATAGGATATATCAGTTAATGCTGCATTCATAACTGTATCCAGCGAATATTGATTAATCAAAAATTTAAAAAATGAAGTCGCTTCCCAAAAATTTAACTCCATTCCTTCTTTTTTCATTCTATTTCCATATGTAGACTCTAATGTTCGCCATACTCCACCTGCATGAAAATCGGCAGTAATAGAGGCATAAGCAATTGCATCGATTGAAATAGATCGATCGATTTCATCAAAACCTAATGGCTTTTTGTGGTGACTATAATAATAACTTTGAATTAACGGTACTACTGGATCCTCTACAACTTTATTTTCTAACAAATAATTTTTATAAAATGCTTCTTGCCAATATGTATTATTACAAACAATTTTCCCAAAATACTCAGACAGAGCCTCAGAATATAGATCACCTGATAAAGGAAAAACAGTGTGCATGTACTCATGAATTACCACATCCGGTCGAGTTAAGTCTATATCCAAATTTCCTTTCGCTGTACTTACACTACCACTTGATGTGCTTATGTTTCGTTTTGAGCTAAAATCAAATTCATACGCTGGCAAATTCTCCAACAAATAACTATTAATATACTGAATTTCCTTTTCGGTAAAATACAATAATTTTTCAACATCATCACTACATTCCGTCAAACCACTAATTTTTTTTATATTATAAATATTTCTTCCACTATCTACAACAAGTAAGTTACTTGTATCCTTGGAATAACTATAGTTACCAATATCGCCATATGAATACTGATACTCTTTATTAACTCCAATGTGTTCTAACCATTTTGTACGTATATCGTTATCGACTTGATTTAGCTTTTGTATATCGTACTCTTCCAATACAAATTTCGTTAATGAGATTGCACTTTTTTTTGCAATATCCAGTTCAATCTGTGTATTCCACTCTTCAATAAAACGAATCGGAAGCAATTCCAAACAATCCATAGAATCATGATTTAAGTAATAGTCTTTAAGCATAGATTCATCTGCTTTATCACCTGAAACATAAGCATTTAAGCCATAACCACTCCATTCATATTTTAGCTCGTATGCATCCATTAATAACACATGATACTCTTTTGCCAAAAAGTCATCTTTTAGTAAAAACACTTTATCTTTTTTGGAATAAGAAGCACGTTTAGGCGAGGTCTGAACAATATACAAGTCAAATTCTTTCATAGGTCCCAAAACAGAAATAAACTGTTTCAAGTCATCGAGTAGTACATTTAACTGTTCTTTTTCTTCTTCTGCCGTAAAAAGTCCTGTTTCAAATCCTATACCAAAATTATTATAATATCCATAATTCATTTCAAAGGTGCGTTGACTTATATCATCCCAGTTATAGTTTTCATTGACTAAATTATAATTTTTTGATGTAAACACTTTCTTTTGAATAGTTGATTCACTTTCTTTACTGCAACTGCCAAAAGAAACCGTAAAAATAGCTAATAAACAGACGAGTATTAATTTTATAAAATGAGTTTTCATATAAAGTTCTCCATTTCATGTATTGATATAGTTGAAATAATTATTAATCTGTTTTGTCGATAATCCATTAATGAATATACTCACTGTGCGTACCACCTATTCGCAACATAAAACCATTGGTTCGTAGATCCATCATCACTATTATCATATTGATGATGAAATAAAGCAGGCAGTGGAGTACTTTGCTTATGTGTGGTACAATCACGTTCATCCTCACTCTTATAATGACGGACTTGCTTCATATGAAGCACGTAATAATACAAAAACTTTAGGTCATAGTGTTACAATTAATATTACCCCTGATTGGGCGGTATAATAGACATGTTCATCCAGAAGTCCTTGAAAATGAACTCGGACTTCTTTTCGAACTCAAGCTTATGTAGATCAATATTTAAAATTAAATTATACGACACTATATATTGCTTTCCAATCCCAGATTCCATATAATACCATTATAAACTATTAATTTAAAATGTTCAATAAAACTGTTTTTTTACTAAAACTGAATAAGTTATTACAAATTAAAAAAACGACAATTTTGTATAAATTTTAATTGTCGTTTTTATTATTTTTCGTTTAATGGGCGGCAAAAGCCTATTAAAGCCTGTCTGTGTATATTCCATTGGGTTAGGGAATGTCCAAGTCGTAGGATTTGTAAAGAACATATCGACAGTCTGTTTACAAAAATCTGTCATTTCTCTACCAGGTACATGGTTGTAAATAGCGATGACCAATCCTCCGGGCTTGACGATGCGGTTACACTCTACTCGGAATGCATCCAAATTAAACCAATGCAGTGCATGGGCGACGGTGAGAATATCAACGCTACCATCAGGAAGTGCTGTGGCTTCAGCGGTACCCTCCATAATACTTACATTTGTATAAGGGGCAAGTGTAATTGCAAGCTGCCTGCGCATATCAGCGTTGGGTTCAACAGCATACACAGAATAACCACGCTTCGCCAAAGTCACCGTGAATTTTCCCGTCCCCGCACCAATATCGGCCAATACGGCGTCCTGCGGTACAAGTGAGCAAATATATTCAATCGCCGATTTCGGGTAGCCTGGGCGTCCTATAGCATAGGCTTCCGCTTTGCCTGTAAAATTTTCTATATTCATTGTTTTACTCCTTTCTGTTATATAAATTTCTCACTTAGCATTCGAGGACGAGGGCGAAGAAGGTAAATTCTAAAAAATTGGTAGTTATTGAACCACATATTATACTTATAATATTTACTTAATACCAAATTCAGTTAATAAATTCTGCAACCTACATTTTTCATGTTCCATCACAGGAAAAAGCGGATTATATAAATAATGTTGCAAAACATCTGCATCTTTTAATACTTCATCAAATGCAGAATGAGTAGTCGCCTTTGAGCTGTGGTTACGAATAGCTGAACATATTAAATCTGTTTCATTCTCTGTTGTCAATGACAACTCATCAAGAATTTGACGTGCCCAAACTGCACCATGCTCAGCATGATTTTCAGTATTCATGGCTTTGTAAGAATGTAAATCATGTAACATACCAACCATGGTCGCCAATTCAAAATCTAGATTTCTTTTGAGAGCTATAAAAGCACATGTTTGTGAAACTCCATAAAGATGGATATACCCACACCTTCTTTCTTGAGTGTCTTTCATGTTTAATAGAATTTCATCAATATACTTTCGAAGCCTTTCAATGCGATTTTCCATTTCTTCAGAACGTCCATTATGTATATGCTTTTGCATTTTTTCAATATAGTTTTCCATGTCTACCTCCGTCCATTATATAAACTACTTCCGGCGAACCTGCTATATGAACACCAAGGTAAAAAAGCGGTTTCATTTGAATTATTAGTCAGCATGTGCGCGCCGTTCCATTTGACGGCATTACAATTACATCACCTTCAGAAACTTCAATATCACAGCAGTCCCAGAGATAATATAAAAAACTTCTTCATTCCCTGTATACTGATGATATGGATAATTAATTTTTCTTGGTTGTAAAGTTAACACCGAGTTTTTCCTCGCCACTTCTGTATGGCGAAGCAATATCACTTTTTTGAAATCCGAACAATCGTTCTTACTAACCAATGTGGTCATAAATCTGATTGAAATTGAAATCGAAGTACTGTGCTGTCTTTATATTTTTTTCTAGTTCTTGCATGATAGTGTTCCTCTCAATATATACTATGTCCAGTTTGTAATCTAAAACGTTTGTATATAATCACATGGTAATATTACACATTATTAGTATGTACAAAACAATATCTATTAGTGTCAAGCATTGAACTTTTGGAATCAATGTAGTGTTATAACAAATAAACTAAAATATGTACTTTATTATTAGATATTGGTAAATCAATATTAAGTAAAGTCCACGTAAACCAAAATGTACTTTATTGTCTAAGTTCAGTGTTAATCAGCATCAAGAGAGATATAATTTAAAGTATTGCTTTTAAGTTTTAGCATAAGAATACATCAAAAATTTAGAATAATTAGCAAAAAATAACGAGATTGTGTTAATTCTCTATTGGCCGACTGGCTTAAGAAGCCGTAAGGTTATTTTGGAGCTTCAGCAAACGTCTCAATCTACTGCTACTTTATTCTTTCCAACCGGCATATATATATAGTAAAAATAGTATTTTGGTGAAAATCCCATGAATGTCAGTATCGGCATGAAAGCTCCTGATTTTACAGCAATGACAACCTTTGGACCAATCAAAATGTCAGATAACAAAGGTCACTGGGTTATACTATTTTCACACCCAGGTGACTTCACACCAGTATGTACAACAGAATTTGTTGAATTTGCAAAAGCAAATGATAAATTTGAAGCATTAAATACGAAGTTAATAGGATTAAGTATCGATAGTAACCCTTCTCATCTTGCATGGGTAAATCAGATTTATCTATTAACTGGTGTTCAGATCCCTTTTCCTGTGATTGCAGACCGCATGGCGGAAGTTGCCGGTCTCTATGGAATGATTGCCCCAGATGCCAGTAAACAGGAAACTGTGCGAAATGTATACTTTATTGATCCCCAGCAGATCATCCGCGCCATTCTAATTTATCCTTTGACAAATGGCAGAAACATATACGAGATTCTTCGTTTATTAACCGCTCTTCAAACAACGGATAAAAATAAAGTGGTTACCCCTGCTAACTGGCAGCCCGGCAGTCCTGCTATGATTCCTCCACCACAGACATACAACCAGATGTTAGAGCGGATAAACGAACCAGCCAAAATGGAATTGAATTGCATGGACTGGTTCTGGTGTTACAAAGACTTACCATAATAACCATTTTCCATTCCTGCCATAATTCTAAATGATAAAAACCAGGTGTATGAAATCATTATTCTCTTACACCTGGTTTTTATTATATATGAATTGCATATCCAAATAGATACTGTATATCTAGATTTATTTCTCGATGGTTTAATGGTTAACCATGTGAGGATAATCACCTATAACATGTTTGATTTCTTTCTCTTCTGTCTATGCAGCTAAAACATTCCATGATTAACAGGAATTAATTTATAAATAAGATAAAGCTTTAATCATACTCGATTTTTGCCTTAATTCTTCTAACGCCAGCCGAAGATGCTTCTTCCTTTAGTATTATAAATTTCCCCAATTCATTTGTATTGAAAGCATGTGGACCACCACATATTTCTTTGGAGTAACCAGGAATCGTATAAACTTTAACTCTATCACCATACTTATTGTCAAATATTCCGATTGCATTTGATTCTCTGGCTTCATCCAATGTCATTTCCACGCATTTTACATCAATACTTTTATGGATGGCTTCGTTTACAATCCTTGATACTTCAATTAGCTCTTCTGCTGTTAGTTTTCTGGTAAATGAAAAATCAAATCGCAACCGCTCTTCGGTTATATTGCTGCCCCGCTGATAAATGCTGTCACCCAGCACCTTCCTTAACGCACCATTCAGAAGATGGGTTGCTGTATGAAGCCGTGCTGTTTGTATACTGGCATCAGCAAGGCCGCCTTTAAACTTTCCTTCTGCACCTTGTCTTGATTTCTCCTGATGTTCTTTAAATCTTTGCTCAAAATTAGTAATATCTACCCTTACCCCACGCTCATCAGCTAATTCCATTGTAAATTCTATAGGAAATCCAAACGTATCATACAATCTAAATGCAAGTTCTCCACTCAATAATTCATCCTTTTCTAGTAAAGCAAAATACCGTTCTGCCTTCTTTAAGCCGGAATCAAGAGTTTTTCTGAATAAACAGGACTCCTTCTCTATTTGATCTAAAATAAAATTTTGATTTTCTCCAAGCTCCTTATATACATCCTTATATTGTTGTATTATCACGTTTACCAAATCACAAAGGATATTGTCAGGAAAGCCATGCTTTTTAATTAGTCTTATGGTCCTTCTAATTAACCTTCGTAAAATATAGCCCTGCTCTGTATTTGAAGGTGTAATTCGCTTTGGGTCACCAAGTATAAATGTAATTGCTCTTGAATGCTCACATATGATACGGAAATCCCTTTTATTTTCATCTGAATACGAAATATCAGTTAAGCTTTTGAGTTTATTCATCACTGGTATAAATAGTTCCGTATCATACACATTATTTTTACCATTCAAAATAGTTAAAACTCTTTCCATTCCCATTCCTGTATCTACATTTTTATTGTGCAGAGGTTCATATGAGCCGTCACTATTTTTGTTATATTCCATAAAAACGTTATTCCATATTTCAACGTATTTCCCACAGTGGCAGGCTGGTCCGCAATCCTCACTACAAGACTCCTTTCCCATATCATAAAATATCTCCGTGTCCGGACCACATGGACCAGTTACCCCTGCTGGGCCCCACCAATTCTCTTCTCTGCCGTAAAAAAATATTTGACTATCTGACAGTCCCTTTGTTTTCCACATCTTAGCTGTTTCATCATCCCTTGCAACTATATCGTCACCACTAAAAACAGTAACAGCAAGCCGTTCTACTGGAATATGCAGAACGGTTGTTAAAAACTCAAAACTTAATGAAACTGATTCTTCTTTAAAATAATCTCCTAGAGACCAATTTCCTAACATCTCAAAAAATGTAAGATGTGTATCATCACCAACTTCATCAATATCACATGTTCTTATACATTTCTGAACATTAGTCAATCTTTTACCTTGTGGATGGCTCTCACCTAACAAGTACGGAACTAACGGATGCATACCAGCCGTAGTAAATAGAACCGTTGGGTCATTGTCCGGTAGCAATGAAGCAGAGGCGATTTCACAATGTCCTCTCTCCTTAAAAAATTCAACATACATTCTTCTTAATTCTTGTGCTGTCATTGAAAAACTCCTCTCCTAGTAATTTTTTGTATTAGTCAAGACCACCAGCTTAGCTGGTGGCTTGATTTGCCCCTATAAGGGGCTTTTACCTGCTTGCGTCTAAAGACGCACTGAATAGTTCGCCAGCCGCACTATTTTCTCGGGCAAACCCTAAAGGGCTTTATTTTTTGCCCTTTTGTACTGGCTCACCCGTAAACGGGTCTATATACTCTTTCAATGATATCTGGTCATATTGCAAATCTTCCTGTATTTGATTTTGTATATATTCTTGTATTTTCTTTGCATTTTTTCCTACTGTATCTACATAATATCCTCTGCACCAAAAATTTCTGTTTCCATATTTGTATTTCAGATTGGAATGCCT
>NZ_FOWD01000080.1 GCF_900115365.1 Anaerocolumna aminovalerica | reverse complement strand
ATCTTGAGGGGGGCTTCACGCTTAGATGCCTTCAGCGTTTATCCCTTCCAAACTTGGCTACTCGGCCATGCCATTGGTATGACAACCGATACACCAGCGGTTCGTCCAACCCGGTCCTCTCGTACTAAGGTCAGCTCCTCTCAAATATCCTACGCCCGCGCCGGATAGGGACCGAACTGTCTCACGACGTTCTGAACCCAGCTCGCGTACCGCTTTAATGGGCGAACAGCCCAACCCTTGGGACCTACTACAGCCCCAGGATGCGATGAGCCGACATCGAGGTGCCAAACCACTCCGTCGATGTGAACTCTTGGGAGTGATAAGCCTGTTATCCCCAGGGTAGCTTTTATCCGTTGAGCGATGGCAATCCCACTTTATACCACCGGATCACTAAGTCCTACTTTCGTACCTGCTCCACCCGTCGGTGTCGCAGTCAAGCCTTCTTATGCCTTTGCACTCTGCGAATGGTTTCCAACCATTCTGAGAAGACCTTTGAGCGCCTCCGATACCCTTTCGGAGGCGACCGCCCCAGTCAAACTCCCCACCTGACATTGTCCACTGCCCGGATCACGGGCACATGTTAGAAACTCAATACTGCAAGGGTGGTATCCCAACAATGACTCTGCGGCAACTGGCGTCACCGCTTCCTAGTCTCCCACCTATCCTGTACATGCAATACCGAATCCCAGTATCAAGCTAGAGTAAAGCTCCATGGGGTCTTTCCGTCCTGGCGCAGGTAACCAGCATCTTCACTGGTATTTCAATTTCACCGGGTGCATTGTCGAGACAGTGCCCAAATCATTACGCCTTTCGTGCGGGTCGGAACTTACCCGACAAGGAATTTCGCTACCTTAGGACCGTTATAGTTACGGCCGCCGTTTACTGGGGCTTAAGTTCAATGCTTCGCAAGTCGACACGTCGACTGCTAACATCTCCCCTTAACCTTCCAGCACCGGGCAGGCGTCAGCCCATATACTTCACCTTTCGGTTTTGCATAGACCTGTGTTTTTGCTAAACAGTTGCTTGGGCCAATTCTCTGCGGCCTGTATTTCTACAGGCACCCCTTCTCCCGAAGTTACGGGGTCATTTTGCCGAGTTCCTTAACAATGCTTCTCCCGTCGGCCTTAGGATTCTCTCCTCATCCACCTGTGTCGGTTTACGGTACGGGCTTATAGAAAACAATAGCAGCTTTTCTTGGCAGTTTGCTCACCAGCTTCCCTACTTATATTTCGGTCCACATCACGCCTTCCCATTGACTGACGGATTTGCCTGTCAGTCTGGTACTTCGCTTGTACCGGTCTTTCCATTCCCGGCTCTGGCTTTCACCCTGCGTCCCCACAGTTCTGTTTCTATAAGGTACAGGAATCTCAACCTGTTGTCCATCGACTACGTCTTTCGACCTCGCCTTAGGTCCCGACTTACCCAGAGCAGATCAGCTTTACTCTGGAAACCTTAGATATTCGGCCTAGAAGATTCTCACTTCTATCTCGCTACTCATTCCGGCATTCTCTCTTCTTAACACTCCACTGCTCCTTTCGGTACAGCTTCGTCGCAGTTAAGAATGCTCCTCTACCAATTGTAC